>CALYPW010000058.1 GCA_945278685.1 uncultured Dolosicoccus sp. | reverse complement strand
GCATGGAGTTTAATTCCACTCGAATCGTGGCACAGGCCTCGTCCACCAAGTCTATGGCTTTGTCTGGTAGGAAACGATCTGTAATGTAACGGTCTGACAAGGTGGCGGCTGCCACTAAGGCATTGTCGTGAATATTTACCCCGTGGTGGATTTCAAAACGCTCTTTCAATCCGCGCAAGATACTGATGGTATCTTCAACGGTTGGTTCTTGTACCATGACCCGTTGGAAACGGCGCTCCAAGGCCTTGTCCTTTTCAATGTTTTCACGGTACTCGTCCAGAGTGGTCGCACCAATGGCATGAATTTCTCCACGAGCCAACATGGGTTTTAACATGTTTCCGGCATCCATGGATCCTTCGGTCTTACCGGCGCCTACGATCATGTGAATTTCATCGATGAAGAGAATGATTTCTCCTTCGGATTCCTTCACTTCATTCAAGACAGCCTTCAAACGCTCTTCAAATTCTCCGCGATACTTGGCGCCAGCCACTAGGGCTCCCATGTCCAAGCTGTAAATCTCACGGTTTTTTAAGTTTTCAGGGACGTCATTTCGAACGATTCGATGGGCCAAACCTTCAACAATGGCGGTTTTACCCACTCCGGGCTCCCCGATCAAAACCGGGTTGTTTTTTGTTTTTCTGGATAAAATTCTTACCACATCGCGGATTTCTTCGTCTCGCCCGATGACCGGGGATATTTTATTGTCGCGAACGGCTTGGGTAAGGTTTTCTGCATATTGTTCTAAGGATTCGTAGGTTTCTTCTTGGTTTTGTGAAGTCACATTTTTTCCTCCTCTTAATTCTTGTACACGTAAGCTCAGGGTGTCTTTAGTTACTCCCGCTTGTTCAAGGAATTTGGCAAAGGGACTGTTGGTCTGATCAAACAGGGCTAACATGACTACTTCTGTGGACAAGTATTGGTCCTTGAATTCCTGAGCAATGGCATTGGCATCGGCTAATAACTGGTTCAAGGCAGGGCTGATGCTCTGCCCATATTCCACATTGCTGCCGGAGACTGTGGGAAGTTTGTCAATTTCTGCTTCAATGAGTTGCTTCATTTGGTCGGTGGGAACACCAAGTTGGTCATAAATATTCTTCACAAAGTGGTCAGGCTGAATAAAAGCCAACCATAGGTGGGGAATATCGATTTGCTGATGCTTGCGAACCATGGCGGTCTGTTGCGCTTGTGACAAGGCAGACTGCATGGTAGTTGTCATTTTTTCAATCATTGGATGCCTCCTCGTAATTTATTTGGTTAGAATTGGTCAGATAGTCATCAAAAAATTAAACCCTCGATAGATTTGGAACTTATTTATAGTATATCTTCCGAATTCATGATATGCAACCGAGACGACTCGGCGGGTAAGTAGAGCTTAAAAAGGGTAGTACTCTACTACACTTATAATAATATCATCATGGTCAGGAAAGGTCAAATGTTTTGATCAAAAAACAGGAGAAAAGATTCTCCTGTTTAAATGTCTATTTATTTTCACGACGCTTGTTCAAGGTATCCACAATCACGGCCAAAGCGTTGTCGCCGGACACGTTAATAGCAGTTCCGAAGGAATCCTGAGTGACGTACAGTGTGATTAGGAGCGCAGCCATGCGTCCGTCTGGGTCAATGCCGACCATGGTCAAGAGTGGCAAGGAAGCCATGATGGCTCCTCCTGGAACTCCTGGTGCAGCGACAAGGAGTAAGCCCAGAGCGACCATGAATGGTAGGAATGTCATGGCTGAGTTGTCCATGCCGTTCATCAACAAGACACCCAGAACCGTACTGGATACGGAAATCATGGACCCTGGCAAGTGAATGGTGGCGCCCAGTGGGACCACAAATTCTGCGACAGGACGACTGACCTTATTTTTAAAGGCCGATTCCAAGTTGACGGGAATGGTTGCCGCCGATGACTGGGTACCAAAGGCTGTTAAATAGGCAGGAATTTGATTCTTGATCATTTGACCAAAGGATTTACCAGACACTCCTGAAGCCGTTCCAAATAAAATAAAGGTGTAAATAAAATGTTGAACGAAGGTCAACGCTAACACTACCGAAAAAGACTTCATGATTTGGGCAATTTGACCGGAATAGCTCAGGTTCAAAAAGTTCCCAAAAATGTAATAAGGCAGAAGAGGAATCACAAAACCATTCAGGACCATAAAGATCATTTGCTCAAATTCCTCAAAAAGGGCCTTGATGTTTTGACCTTCATTGCGACGAGAAAGCACCGAAATCGCGATCCCTATCATAAAGGAGAATACGATGGCTTCTGTTACGCCAAAGAAAGGTTCCATGGGAAGCTCTACTAAAGGTTCCAAACCTGGAATCTCTTCAATGTTGAAGCCATCTACCGGCTTGATAAAATGCGGGAAGACGACTTGCCCTACCCCAAAGGTCATTAACCCGGCGCCCAATAATGATAAATATGATAACCCAACAGTATTACCGATTAATCTCCCAATATTTTGGGTTAGGTTGGAAATTCCAGCAACCACAAATCCAATAATCATGACTGGGATCACAAAGGATAAGAAATTTCCAAACATGCGACTAAAGGTCACAGGAATTCTTAACATAAATTCTGGAATAAAATCCATGGCACCTATCAAGGCACCTAAAACGATGGCGATGAGTAGTTGTGCTACCAATCCCATCTTTTTCTTTTCAGCAGCCATATACATTCTCCTTTTGACAACTTTTCGAAAACTTCAACAAAAAACGTCCTATTGCCATGCAATAGGACGTTTCACCGTGGTTCCACCTAGCTTCATCCGACACACTGCCACTTGGGCAAGTATCGAACCTCCGGTCTGTAACGCCGACGAGCGACCTGGCATTTCCTCCAGGCACTTGGAAGTGAAAATGGAACATCGTTGATCTGTATAGTCTCTCATCCACCGACTACTTGCTGGCCATCAGAATCAACCACTGGTTTTCAAGTTTTGTTTTCTATACCTATTATTATATACTTAACCCTTTACCTAAAGCAAGAGTTCTTGACAATTAATCCGTTTGTTGAGTAATTTGTCGCTCTTTTTGGAACTTTTCTTGTTCCTCACGGTTCAGGTAGGCGCCGATGACTTGGTTGGATTGGATCACGTTGAGGAAGGCTTGAGAGTCTTCTTCATACACCGCCAGTTGCAAGTCATAAATTTCGTAGCGGTTAACCACTATCATCAACATGTGGCGAGACGTTTGCGAGAAACCGCCTCGGGCATCAAGGACCGTCACTCCGCGGACAATGCGCTCTTGGATGGATTGGACCACGGCTCGTTCCTTATCAGTCACAATGAAGACTGTCAGGCGCTGTTCATTGGTATGGATCATATCAATGGTTCGAGAAGAGCCATAGATGCTGATCATGCTAAAAAGAGCATTCTCCCATCCAAAGAGGATACCGGCCGCCATCAAAATCAATCCGTTCAATACCATGTTAATGGGACCGATGTTATAACCAGTTTTACGGGAAATCACTAACAAAAGGATTTCGACCCCGCCCATGCTCATTCCGTAACGAATCAAAAGGCCTGAACAAGCCCCTCCCAGTACCCCCGCCATAATGGCGTTTAACAAGGGATTATCAGAGACGCCTTGGATCGGCACATAATTCAAAATCACTGTGGAAATCGCCACCGCCACCACCGTATAGATGGTGAATTTTGCTCCTAAGCGTCGGAAACTGAGCCATAACAAGGGGATATTCAATACAAAGAAGATATTCCCCAAGGTCAAATAGGCTGCCCAGGACGTTTGATTGGTGTAATGCATCGCAATTTGAATCAACCCAGTGAGTCCCCCGCTAAAAAGATCACTGGGCATTAAAAAGACATTCAAAGAGACTGCAAAGGTCCAAGAAGCAAAGACAATAATGCATAATTTGAAGAGGGCTTCTGCCACCGGATGGGTGGCCAAATACTTCTTCGACATCATGAAAGATCGTCCTCTGAATCATCAGGCATTTCCAAGGGCACAGTTTCACCAAGTTTTTCGGTAAAAATATCTGACAGTAAACGCGCGATGGAGGTGCCGTAAACCAGTGTTTCATACAAGGGATGAGTATCCTCGCCCACACGCATCATGCCTCGCAGGAATATTTCCTTGTCTCGGGTTACGTGTGCAGCAAAATAGCCCGCTTCTAAGGCGTTGACTTGGTTGACAACCTCTAAGGCCTCTTCATAAGTGGACGTCTCATTGACGCGGTGAACATCTCGGAAAATGATCTGTGCATCCGTATAGTCCCCCTCTTGCAAATGAATGCCAACTTCCGCCAGCAAGGGTTGCTCGGCAGATAACATAAAGGTCATAAAATAAACCACCACGCTGTCGCGGACCACGTGACGGTCGTATGGCACCTCTTTGGCTTTTAAAACTTCTTCAAAATGTTGATCAATTTTGGATATATTCGTCATATATCTTGTCCTCCTCTTCTAGAGCTTTATCCTCTTAAAGCTATCACATTTCGTCCAGAGTTCCAATCCTTTTGATGGCAGAATGTCCCAAAGATGGGCAAATCTTGGTATACTGATGAGAAAGTTTAGAAAAGGAGCACGCCCATGAGTTATAAACATTCATTCACGACCCCTCTCGAGGCTCAAACTGAAATTATCAACTTGCGCGCCATTCAACAATTACCCAAAGCTACGGAACACTTTATTACTGATCTGCACGGTGAATTTGAATCCGTGGACCATATTCTTAGAAACTGTTCCGGCGTTACCAAAGTCAAGGTGAAAGAATTATTCGACGGCCGTTTAAGTGCCCAAGAACAAAGTCAATTATGTTTCTACATTTATTATCCAGAAGAAACTCTCCTCCAAGAACATCTTTCCCAAGACTCTTGGAAGCGACTGTTGTTAAACTTGGTCGAATTGACCCGCTTTGTCTCCAGCAAATATACCCGTTCCAAAGTCCGCAAAAGTTTGCCAGAAAAATTCTCTTACATTCTGGATGAACTGATTTTTTACGACAAGGTGGACAATAAGGAGGAATACTACGACACCATCGTCAACTCCATCTTGGATGCCCAGCTGCAAGAGTCCTTCGCTTTATCCATGGCTTACTTGATTCAAAGCTTTGTGGTGGACCACCTGCATGTCTTGGGCGATATTTATGACCGCGGTCCTTTCCCGGACAAGATCATGGACCGTTTAATGAAAATTCCTTCCTTAGATATCCAACTGGGCAACCACGACATTATTTGGATGGGTGCCTACTGCGGGTCCCTGCCTTGTTTGGCCAATGTCATCCGCATCAGTTTGCGCTATGGCCACGTGGACCTGTTGGAAAAAGGCTACGGCATCGATTTGACACCTTTGCGAGACTTTGGCCGCAAATATTATGAAGACTTGCCCAATTTTGTTCCTCGCCTGGATCATCCGCAGAATTTTACAGACCAGAACATTTCCGACATGAACCGGATGCAACAGGCCATCACCATTATTCAATTTAAATTAGAAGCTCAAGTGATAAAACGCCGACCGGAATTCAAAATGGACAACCGTCGTCTCTTGAACCACCTCAGTCCCGGCCACCAATTTGTGGATGTGGATGGTAAAAACCACCGCATTACCAATGGAAACTTCCAATTAGTGGACTATGAGACGCCTGAAGAAATGAGCTTGGTGGAGAATTTAATCGTTCAATTCCTACTCACTCAGTTCCAGAATTCCCAGCGCTTGGCCAAGCACGTCAATTTCCTTGCTCAAGAAGGCACCATTTCCTTGAATTACAACAATAACTTGCTCCTGCATGGCTGTGTGCCGGTGGACGAAAAGGGAAAGCCCAAAGCCATGACCTTTGAAGGACGCACCTACCAAGGCTTGTCCTTGATTAATTATTACGAAGACTGCATCCAACGGGCCTTCCAAGACATTCATTGCACGGACTGTTATGCCACGGATATTCTCTGGTACATGTGGTGCGGGGAGAACTCGTCCCTTTTCGGAAAGAAAACCATGCGGACTTTTGAACGCTACTACATTGAAGATGCCAGCAGTCATTATGAAGTGCCTAACCCTTACTATGAACTGCGCGAAGACGAGGACTTTTGTATTTCTTTGTTGAAGGAATTCAACCTGGACGACCAAGGATACATCATCAACGGCCACACCCCGGTCAAACAAGGGGAGAAACCCATCAAGGCCAATGGCAAAATGCTGGTCATTGACGGTGGCTTTGCCAAACCCTACCAAAAGGTGACGGGAATCGCCGGTTACACCTTGGTGGACAATTCCCACATGGTCTACTTAGTCTCCCACTACCCCTTCACGTCGAAGGAAGACGCCATTGCCAATTACCGTGACATCCTTCCCAAGCAGATCATTGTCCATCAGCGGGAGCAACGTGCTAAAGTAAAAGACACGACCATTGGGGAAAACATCTCCCGGCGCATTGCCCAATTGAAAGAAGAATTCGACTTATAGGACTGGAAAGGAAGCTACCATGCGCCTTCATGAAATTATCGCCAATTACCACCCCAAACCCTTGGGCACCCAAAGCGAATTTGCTGTTTTTTTGCCCCTCATGACCGTTGATGGTTGCGACCACCTTCTCTACCAAGTGCGTGGACAGAGTGTCTCTCAAGCGGGAGAAACCTCCTTTCCAGGAGGTTTTATCGAACCAGGCGAGAGCATTGAAGAAGCGGCTTGTCGAGAGTTTGAAGAAGAAATGGGTATCTCGCGTGAGCGCCTGGAAGTCTACGGACAAATTGATTACATGGTGTCGGATCATGCCATCATTTATGCCGTGGTGGGACAGGTCCACGGGGTATCTGTGAATGATTTTCGCTTCAACGAAGAAGTCGACCGTGTCTTCACCCTTCCCTTGCAGTATTTAAAGGATCATCCACCCGTGGAGCACGACTTGACCTATGTGCCCCAGGAAGATTCTCACTTTCCCTATCACCTCTTAAACGAAGGGAAAGATTATCGCTTCTCCAACCGCAAATATCCCCTGTATTTCTATGACTTATCCAATTACAATCAGGAAATCCTGTGGGGATTCACTGCCCACTTGACCCACCGGTTCATTAAGATTATTCATTTATAAAAAGAAACAGCTGGAAGCATTTCTTAAGGAAATACTTCCAGCTGTTTAGTTGTGATGGATATTGGGAAATTAATTGGTGCGATGCTTAGCATCACCGGTTTGAATGACTTCCAAGGCCGCATCCATGGCAATGGTCACCATGTTGTGGATGGCTTCATCAGTGTAATAAGCCGTGTGAGGGGTGTAGATGATCTTTGGGTCTTGAATAAGGCGCAGGAAGTCCTTGTCTTCAATCACTTCATGGGTGTGCTTGCTGAAGACATAAGGCTCCTCGAACTCATACACGTCAATGGCTGCACCAAAGAGATGGTCCTCGTCCAAGACCTTGAAAAGATCCTTGGCATTCATGACCCCACCACGCGCGTTGTTCAAAAAGACCGCTCCAGGCTTCATCTGTTTGAAAGTTTCATAATCAAACATGTGATGGGTAGTTGCATCTAAAGGTGTGTGGACGGTCACAATGTCCGCATTCTTAAGCGCGTCTTCCAAGCAGTCTTGGTAATCCACAAAGGAACGGTAGTCGTCACGGGGAGTCACATCGTAACCTAGCACCTTGGCACCAAAGGCGTGGAAAAGACGAGCCGTGTGAGAGCCTATACTTCCCACTCCCACCACTGCTACCGTCTTGCCACGGATGGTGGTTCCACGAATGTCGGGGAAATGGGCGAAATCTTGTTGTTCAATCTTTTCTTCCACATTTTTTAAGCGTCTCAAGACATTCAAACAGTTCCCGACGGTGAATTCTGCGATGGAGGCCGGTGAATATTCGGGAGTGTTGGTGATAATGATGCCATTCTCGGTAGCCAATGGCCCATCAAACATGTCAAATCCGGCCGTTCTTTGGGCAATTTGCCGAATGCCGTATTCTTTTAAAATCGCATAAACTTCTGGCTCCGGTTTGGCGATTTGCTTGGTGGATATCCCGTCAAACCCTTGGGCCAAATGCACCGATGCCTGGTTCAAAACTCCTTCTTCAAAACTTAAAGTGACGCCGTTCGCCTCGGCCCATTCTTCAAAAGCAAGCATTTCTTCTTGCCGGGCATCAAATACTTTTATCTTAGTCATATGCTTCCACCCTTTCACAAATTACTGGGTAAACTTGACTTTACATTAGCATTTTCTCCTGGAAAATTCAATCGAGTAGGAGACTAGCCATTATTTGACTAGTCGACCTCTCACACCACCGTG
>CALYPW010000057.1 GCA_945278685.1 uncultured Dolosicoccus sp. | reverse complement strand
ATCTAAATCCATGAAAGCACCGAAGTTTGTTAATCGAGCAACTTTACCTTCGATAACGTCACCTTCGTGTAACTCTGCTAATCGCTCAGCACGACGCTCTTCACGTTCTTTACGTGAAATTTCTTTGTGTGATAAGATTAAGCGGTTCTCAGCAGGCTTAATTTCAATGATTGCTACTTCTAATGTCTTACCCTTATATGGTGCGAAATCATCCACGAAGTGATCTTCAACCATTGATGCTGGAATAAATCCACGAACACCGGCGTTTACAACAAGTCCACCACGTACAATGTCTGTGACTGGTACTTCGATTGTTTCTCCGTCTTCATGTTTTTCTTCTAATTCTTTCCAGACTTTTTGTGCTTCTACACGTCTTCTTGAAAGTAAGAAGTTTCCGTTTTCTTTATCTTGGATGGGTTTGATAACGATTAATTCAATCTCATCACCAATGTTAACAACATCTGTTAACTCTTCGAAAGGTGCGGATGATAATTCGTTACGTGGAACAACTCCTTCAAGTCCTCCACTGTTTTGGATTGCTACGCGGACTTGGTTATCATCAAATGCTAAAACATCTGCTGTAACTTGGTCACCCACGTGAATCTCTTCGACGCTATCTAATGCGTCCTCCATGGTTTCCATGGTGATTTCCTCTTCATCTAAAAAATGTACATACTCTGACATCTAACAGTTCCTCCTATAGCGGTTACAATTGGCTTCAATTTTTAAAAACAACTTTCAAGAAGAGAAGCTCATTAGTTTAATAATAACAAAATAAGACACAATAGTCTAGCCTTGTTATCAAAATAAAGACTTTCGTCGTAATTAAATGGGATGAACCACCTTTAAAACTTCTTGAACGACTTCTTCAATGGACAGGTATGACGTATCAATTTCGATCGCATCGGATGCTTTCTTCAAGGGACTGATCTCTCGGTGCATGTCGTAATGGTCACGGTCAATGATTTCTTGGCGCAAGTCTTCATAGCTTTGCTTTCTGTTCGCGGCCTGATTTTCTTTGTAACGCCGTTGGGCACGAACATCCACATCCGCTACGAAGAAAAGCTTGAAAGAAGCATTGGGCAGTACCTGGGTACCGATGTCTCGTCCGTCCATGACGATGGATTGTTGCTTCGCCATTTCTTGTTGTAAATGAGTCAATTTTTCTCGAACAACCGACAAGGCAGCGACTTTTGAAACTAGGCTGGTCACTTCATTGGAACGCAATTCTTCTGAAACTACTTGGTCATTAATTTTCAAGGCTTGCTGATTTCCCTGGCGAACAAAGGACAGTTGAACTCTGTCCAAAAGTGCCTGAATCGCAGCTTCATCATCTAAAAGAAGATTGTTTTTGATCAGTAAATAAGTGATTGCGCGGTACATGGCTCCCGTATCGGCATAAGCAATTTCTAAACGTTCCGCCACCCGTTGAGCAATGGTGCTTTTTCCGGATGAGGCGGGCCCATCAATGGCAATGGTTAATAATTTGGACATGTGAAATTCCTTTCTATCGAAAAACACAAATAAAAAAGCCAGGATAAACCTGGCTAAATTGATGGATTAAGGAACTACAATGACATCGCCTGGATGGATCGGTGAATCAATGGATACGCCATTCATCGCTGCAAGTTCGTAAACATCAATTCCGTGGTTAACAGCGATTCGGTACCAAGTGTCACCCGCTTGAACAGCATAGGCTCCGCCACCTTGTGGTGCTGGTGTGTTCGCTTCAGGCGTTGGTGTTGGTGTGTCCGCATCGTCAGCAGTTTGTGTCCGTGAAGTTCTTGATCGACGGGTGCTTTCGCCGCCTTCATCTTCAGAATCTGCGCTAGGGCGACGGCTTCTTTCTGGACTTGAAACGGAGCGTCCTTCGTGGGATCGTTCTCCTTCATCGTCACTTTCCATCGATATCAGGCTGGTCATGCTTTCTTCAGAAGAAGATTCTGAGCGTGACTCCAGCATGACTTGAGAAGTTTTAGTTACTTCCGGTTCATCTTTTTTCATGGAGTTGACAATAAATAAAACAATAAAAGGTGAAATGAAGGCAATCAAGATGGCGATCATCAATGTCTTTGACATTTTTGAGGCTTTTTTCTTGGAATCATCTTTCGTTGTGCGTGTATATTCTTCTTCCTCACTGTAGGAAGAATCCGATGGTTCTTCTTCGTTCATTTCTTCGTAATCATCGTAAGGGGATTTGTAATCCTTTGACATAATTATTCCTCCTGAATCATAAATTCTGCGAAAAGTTCGCGATATTCTGAACTTATCTTACAGACTCACTGGAAATTATTCAAGTATATTCAATGAATCATGAACATTTGATACGCAATTGAAACAATTCATTAACCTAATTAAGACAAAAAGCTGGAAATATCGCTCCGGCCTGTAAGCATCAGTCTTTGCCACTGGTTGCTTGAGCCAGTAGTTTATCCACTTCAAAAGCAGTTAGTTCTCTCCACTGGCCAGGATTCAATCGACCGAGATCAAGGAACCCTAAGCGCTCCCTTTTCAAGCGAGAAACCTTGTAACCAATGGCTTCAAACATGCGTTTAACCTGATGGTTCCATCCCTCATGAATGGTCAATTGAACCACCGATGAATTCTTTTGACGGTTGGTCGACAAAATACGGGCCTGAGCCGGGGAGGTCTTCCCTTCTTCCAACTGGACGCCTCGGGATAAGCGGGTAAGCTCCCCTTGCGTGGGGATCCCGTCAATGGACGCAATATAGACTTTGGGAACCTGGTAGCGGGGATGCATCAAGACATGGGAGAAGTTTCCATCATTGGTCAATAACAAGAGACCTGTCGTATCAAAATCCAAGCGTCCGACCGGATAAATTCGTTCTTCAATGCCTTTAACACACTCGACAACAGTGTCTCTGCCACGGTCATCGCTGACCGCTGAAATCGTGTTGCGGGGCTTGTAAAGCATGATGTAGCGAGGTTCTTCCCTATAAATCGGCACGTCGTCCACCTCAACCAAGTCATTGGGTCCGACGCGTGTGCCTAATTCGGTGACTACTTGGCCGTTGACTTTCACACGGCCTTCTTGAATGATCTTTTCCGAATGACGACGACTGGCCACTCCGGCATGGGCCATCACCTTTTGTAAGCGTTCTTGATGGGACATAATCAATTTCCTTCCTTTGGGGTTTGTGCTTCTTGAGGGGTATACTGGAAAAGTTGTTCTGTCACAATCTCTTCTTCTAATTCTAAGGGATTCAAGGCCGGCAGCTCGTCCAGACTGGCCAAGCCAAAATACTCCAGGAAATAGGAAGATGTTCCATAGAGAAATGGGCGACCAGGTCCATCGATGCGACCGACTTCTTGTAAGAGCCCTCGTTTGGTTAAATTCGACAACATGGTGGTGGATTGAACGCCACGAATATCATCGATTTCTGCTCGGGTAATGGGTTGCTGGTAAGCCACGATGGCCAAGGTTTCCAGGGCAGACCGACTCAGTTTTTGAGTGAGGGGCGCTTGGGCATAACTTTCCACATCGTCACTGAAAGTCGTTTTGGTCATTAACTGATAACGACCATCAAAGACTGCTATTTCATAAGGTAACTGGTCGTTCCATTGACAATCTTGTTGCAGCGTTTTCAGAGCTTCTTGGACCACTCCTTTGGGTTGATCCAAACTTTCCTGCAACTGATCCAAAGTGGCTCCATGCTCTCCAGCAATGAATAAGATGGCGTGAATACGCACAGATAGGTCAATCATGGGCCAACTCCTTTCTTGCCTCTTGTATCAATAATGGGTCATGACTGGTTGGTTGGGTAAAGGTAATCCTTTGGCGTCGAATCAATTCCAGAACTGCCATAAAAGCGGTAATGATTTCGATTTTGGAGTGTCCAGCCGTTAAATGGGAAAATTCCAAAGGCTCGCAGACACTTCTAAGAGATTCAAGAATTTCTTGGACTTTATCGTCGACCGTAATGCTCTCCGCTTCCACTTGCCGTGTCAACGGCTCTCGTTCCTTTGCGCGGATGAGCACACTTTCCATCAGAAAGGTCAACTGTTCAAGGTCAACGTCGCCCTCTTTCAAGGGCACGACTTCTTGATAATGAGAAAGATCTTGAGCTGGGGCAAAATAATGCTTGCTTTGAACACTTTCTTTGATTTGAAACTCTTCTGCCACACTCTGGAATTTTTTATACAAGAGTAGTTGTTGAACCAAGCACGTTCGAGGATCTTCGTAAAGAAAATCATCGTCGAAATCAGGATCAGGTTCTGTCGGCAAAAGCATGCTACTTTTAATTTCAATCAAGGTGGAAGCCATGACCAAGTAATCCCCAATTCGATCCAATTGCAAGGTCGACATCTCTTGAATGTAGGCCAAATATTGGCTGGTAATTTCCTGCATGGGGATATCATTGATATCTACTTTCATCTCACGAATCAAGTGTAAAAGGAGGTCAAAAGGACCTTGAAACGCCTCCAAATCGAGGTTTAATGATTCAGGTTCCATGCGATGACCTCCTTGTGATTTACTCTTCTTGTCTCATCCAATGGTTGATAATATCCACAGTTTTCAAGGTGCCTAAAATAGGGATTCCTGGGTAGTGAGCTTTTAACTCCTGATACATGCGGAAGCCAAATCCTTCCGAACGAAAGGAAGGAATGAGGGCAATTTTATCGATGGTAATATTTTTGGCAGTTGTTTCATGGCCATCGTCGGAATAATGATGGGTAACTGCCAATAAACCGATGAAGTTTTCTGTTTCTTCATCATAATACAAATAAATTTCAGCGTCCTCTTTCCGACGATAATCCTCAATAATTTCCTTAATCTCATCGATGGTTAAGTCCGATGACACATAGGATAAAAGTCCTAAAACAATTTTTTCATGCTTGTTTTTTGAAGGTATAAGCATTCATTGATCCCTCAACTTCTACAATCGTATTTTTAATAAATACTATTTTAACAAATAAATTTATTTAAGCAAAATGCTCTAGGCCCGAGGAAAGGATTGGCGGTAAACTTCCTGCAGGCGCTGAGAAGTCACATGGGTGTAGATTTGCGTGGTTGAAATATCGCTGTGCCCTAAAAGTTCTTGAACCAATCGAATATCTGCCCCGTTTTCCAATAAATGGGTCGCAAAAGAATGGCGCAAGACATGGGGCGACACTCCGGCAGGAATGTGGGCCTGTTGAACGTATTTCTTCAGGTTCTTCCAAATTCCTTGGCGGGTAAAGGCCTTGCCGCGATTGGTCAAAAAGACAGCTTCTGATTCTGTGAAGATTTTGCTGGCAAAAGCTGGGCGCACTTCTTCCAAGTAACGACGGGTCCAATGAATGGCCTCCTCGCCGATTGGAACCATACGCTCCAAGTCCCCCTTCCCCACTATTTGCAGGAATCCCAAGTTGAGATGCAGATTTTTCAAGGGCAAGTCGATCAATTCGCTCACCCGCAAGCCACCCGCATACATGATTTCCAAGATGGCACGGTCTCGAAGCCCCCAGGGGGTTGAGATGTCCGGGGTTTCGATCAAACAAATCACTTCTTGCAAAGAAAGGGTTTCGGGAATGACCGGTCGATCCTTGGGCAAGTCGATCTTGTGCACCGGATTCTCCTTCAGATCCCCATTAATTTCAAGAAAGCGGCAATACTGCCTCAAAGTTGAAAGAAAACGACGGGTACTCGAAGTCGCATAACCCTCCAGGTACAATTGTTTGAGAAAGCCTTGAATGGTGCTTTGGGATAAATGTGTCAACTTTTCTTGCTGATGAATCACCAGATAGTCGTTAAACTTGTTTAAATCCCGTAAATAACTGAGGATCGTATTCTCAGAACACCCTTTGTCGATCAATAAATAGCGTTTGAATTCTTCAAGTTGATCGATGAAGTTCATGCTTTATTCGTCCTTGACCAAATAGATGCCATCACCAATCTCTTGAGTAATGCGTTTGGCTTTGAGTAAGTTACCCACCGCACGTTTGAATTGACCTTTACTGATCCCTAACTGTGTACGAATGTCGTCAGGGCTGGAACGGTCATGCAGAGGTAAATAGTTGTTAGGAGTTCTTTCTAAAATTGCCAAAATCATACTGGCATCATCTCCGATGGCTTCGTGAGCTCTTGGCTTGACGGACAAGTTCACACCGCCGTCCTGGCGCACATTGATGATCC
Source organism: uncultured Dolosicoccus sp. (assembly GCA_945278685.1). Classification (GTDB taxonomy): domain Bacteria; phylum Bacillota; class Bacilli; order Lactobacillales; family Aerococcaceae; genus Dolosicoccus. Next base: position 2,139 of record CALYPW010000057.1, on the reverse strand, counting down.
TTGTTTCAAAACATTCACCCAAGCGTGCTTCATCGAATCTTTCCGAGGCGTGGAGGAAGCCAAGATAACCATCTGCTGTCAAGGCTAGAGTCCCTTCTTCTCTTAAACGATAGGCAGTGGCTGTGGTATCAATGTTCATGGCTGAAGCAGGTGCTTTGACCGAATGTACCGCAATGTCCTCCGGCGTAGCCATCTTGCCCCAGAAGCGGTCCTGATCATCAACTTCATAGGTGAGGAAGAGACGGTCGCCTTTTTGTGGCCATTGGTTCTTTTCAAAAGGAAGGTCATCCAGGGACACCACTACATCTTTGTTAACAAACCCAACATCCACAAAGACTCCTAAGTCCCGGCGGGCCAATTGTACTTCTCCCCAACCAAATATTTCTGATCGAATGTCTGGCAAGTCTGTTTGAAGCACATCTTTGCCGAAGCGATCTTGATAGATCACCCCTTCAACTTCTTCTCCCACTTGGTAACGGTCTTCTTTATGTCCGACGATTTCAAAGGTGCGCCCTTGCACTTGGGCATAGGCATGATCCTCAGTCACCTCATAGACCTTGGCCTGGTAGATATGTCCGTAATTCATATTTTTCAACTCCATATTTTTTCATGAAGAAAGCAGAGGACAGTGATCCTCTGCTTTCTAGTAATTCTTAGATAATGATGGTTGAACCGCGGTAGACGAGTCCACGTCGGGCATCTACAGTGATTAATTGACCATCTTCAATCGCTTCCATGGCTCCTTCAGCAGCTACGATGACTGGAATACCATATTCCAACCCCATAATAGCGGCATGAGAGGTAATTCCACCATCTTCAATAATGAGAGCACCAACCTTATCGAAGACTTCGCCATAGTCTGGGTTTGTGCATTGGGTGATTAAGACAGATCCTTCGGTCACTTTTTCGATCGCTTCTTGAGCGTTCTTTGCAATAACTGCTTTACCGATGTGGTTTCCACGTCCGACTCCTTCACCGCTAACAAGCTTGGTACCGATGGATTCGATAATCATCAAGTTAGTAGTTCCGGATTCTCCGACAGGAATACCCGCAGTAATCGCGATAAGGTCTCCTTCTTGAGCCAATCCAACTCTTGTCGACAATTCAATGGCTGATTCGCGCATCTCGTCAGTGGATCCTGGACGTTTGATGACGTAAGGATCAACCCCCCAGGCCAGTGCCAAAGTACGACAGCTTTTCTCGTCAAAAGACGCCGCAATGATGTTGGCGTTTGGACGGTACTTAGAAATCATATGCGCGGTGTATCCTGAAGATGTTGCCGCAACGATTGTGCGGATTCCTAGGTTTCTAACCGTATGACCCACTGCTTGACCAATGGCTTCTGTCATGTCTGATTGATCGAATTTCTTCAAGGTGAAAGCATCTTGACCAATAAGTGCATCTTCCGTACGCAGGCAAATGTTTGCCATGGTACGCACCGCTTCTACTGGGTAGTCACCCGCAGCTGTTTCTCCCGATAACATCACAGCGTCAGTTCCGTCGAAAATCGCGTTCGCCACGTCTCCAGCTTCTGCTCGAGTTGGACGAGGATTATGTTCCATCGAATCCAACATTTGTGTTGCTGTAATGACTGGTTTGCCCATGTGGTTACACTTCTTGATCAGATCTTTTTGAACAATTGGCACTTCCTCCGTCGGGATTTCAACTCCTAAGTCTCCACGGGCAACCATAATGGCATCTGAAACTTCCAGAATTTCTTCGATGTTATCGACACCTTCTTGGTTTTCGATCTTTGAGACGATCTTGATTTGGTTGTCGCCTTCTTCTTGAAGAATCTCACGAACGGCCAAGACGTCGCTGGCGTGTCGCACGAAACTTTGAGCGATGTAGTCAAAGCCTGCCTTGACACCGAATTTGATGTCTTCCACGTCTTTGTCAGTCACACTGGGTAAGTTGATGGAAACATTTGGAACGTTCACACCTTTTCGAGATTCAAGAACTCCGTGGTTAAGGACTTCCGTAATTAACTCATTGGCTGCTCGATCAATACCAGTGATTAGCAATTCTACCAAACCGTCATCGATTAATAAGCAGTTACCCACATCGACGTCGTTGATTAAATCAGGATAGCTGACTGAAATGCGGTCGAGATCCCCTTCAATGGTGTCATCCATGGAG
>CALYPW010000056.1 GCA_945278685.1 uncultured Dolosicoccus sp. | reverse complement strand
GTTCGGTAGGAGTGCTAATCGCCGTTTGATGAGCGGTGTTAACCGTTTCCTTCTCTTCTTCTGTTAGATCTAATAATGATGCACCATTAGGTGTTTGAACGTTACCAATAGCATCTGCTGTTCCAGACGGAGAAATTGGAACGCTACGCACAGCAGTCGATGTCGAGTCCTCGGTGCTTAAAGCTTCATCAGCAGTAGCGTCTCCTTGTGATGAAGCAACGGCATCCGACGTTCCTGCAGCTTCTACTGTTCCTCCAGAAAAAATAAGGCCTGCAATAGCAACAGAGGCTACCCCGACGGTCAATCAACGAATCGAATACCGAGTAACCTTACGGCTGGTCTACTTTTGAAGCAGTTGCCGATTATTTTTCCCAACCAAAAATAATTCCTCCTGTTTTGTATACAATTTCAATACAGTCATATAGTCATATCCCTCAGCCTACCCTAATCTTTGGTTGTTCGTCTAATGGTATTGGTGACGATGGGTGCATGAACATTAATTTTGTGCTTGAATAACATCTTTCATCGAGTAAAGACCTGGTTGAGCTTGGGCCAAGAAACGCGCACCTGTTAAGGCTCCCGTTGCAAACAGATTCTTAGAACCCGCACGGTGAGTAATTTCGATGGTCTCTTCATTGTTGGCAAAGATCACGGTATGCTCGCCGACAATGTTCCCCCCGCGAACTGCATGAACGCCAATGTCTGAGTGCTGACGCTCATCCTCCAAGCCGTGACGCCCGTAGATGGGAGTAATGGGTTCCTGAATAGAGCTCTCGGCCGCATCATACAACATGATGGCCGTTCCACTGGGGGAATCCACCTTGTAACGGTGGTGTTTCTCGATAATTTCAATGTCATAACCCAAAGGATACAGACTCTTGGTCAGTTGCTTAACTACTTCCGACATCACGGTCACACCAATCGATGTGTTATGAGTCTCCAAGATGGCCGCATGCTGGCTTCAGCAATCATGGCTTGTTGTTCCTTGTCATGACCGGTGGTCGCTAGAACCACAGGCATCGAATGTTGTTGAACAAATTTTGTCAAATCTCTGGTCAAAGCAGGCGTTGAAAAATCAATGATCATGTTGAGTTCGATCTTTCCATCCGCCAAGGCATCACTCACCTCAGCAAAGGAGGTAAAGGTTTGATAGGTAGCTGTGCCGTCTTTTTCTTCTTGGAAGCCGGCCACTACCCTTGCATCTTCCAATTCAGACACGTGCTCCAAAACCGCATGACCCATGGCTCCGCTGGCGCCTACTAACAATATCTTTAACATCTAATCCCTCATTTCTTATTTCTGGGAATACTTTTCCACTAAGTGGAAATCCGCATCCAAGGTGTCTTTGGTCTCTTGAGATGGCTCAATCAATGGTAAACGGTAGGCGTTGTCACACAGCCCCAAGGTATGGGCGATGTACTTGACCGGTACCGGGTTTACTTCAATGAACATGTTTTGAGTATAAGACAAGATCTTGTCGTGGACTGCCTGTGCTCCAGCGTCGTCTCCTTCACGGTGTAGACGGCACAAATCATGGGCTTCTTGAGGCATGACATTGGCATTCACTGAAATAGACCCTTGCCCACCTAAACGTAGAAGCTCCAAGGTTAGATCATCATTGCCTGAGTAGACCGCAAAGCCTTCCGGTCGTTTCTCGAACAATTCACGGGACCATTCCATATCTCCAGTGGCGTCCTTCATGGCTACAATGTTGTTGTGGCGCTTGGCCAATTCCACCACTTGATCCACAGGGAAGTCCACTGCCGTACGCCCAGGTACATGGTAAAGAATGATCGGCAATTCAACAGATTCCGCCACGGCTCCGTAATGAGCCATCATGCCGGCAGGTGTCGTCTTGTTGTAGTAAGGCGTGACGATTAGTAAGGCATCGGCACCCACATTTTCAGAGAACTGGCTCAAACGAATGGTGTGAGCGGTATCGTTAATCCCTGTTCCAGCAATGACCGGCACACGACCATCGACTTGACGAACGGCACGGGCAACCACTTGGATGTGCTCATCGTCGGCCATGGTCGCACTTTCACCGGTAGTTCCGGTAACGATGATGGCATCGGTGTGGTTGGTAATATGAAACTCAATTAAATTATCAAAGGCTTTCCAATCGATTTCACCCGTTTCTTCAATAAACGGGGTAATCATCGCAACGCCTGAACCTTCATAAATATACATAATGGATACTCCTTTATTGTGATGAATTATAACTCTAAATGTAGTAAATCTTCGTAAGTTTCACGCTTGACCGTTAACCGAGGTTTACCTTCCATTATGTGGATCATGGCCGGGCGAGGCAAGCGGTTGTAGTTGCTGGCCATGGAATAATTGTAAGCGCCCGTTCCATTGACCACTAACAAATCGCCGGTTGCTGCTTCCGGTAAAGGTAAATCTTCAATAATGATGTCGCCACTCTCGCACAACTTCCCTGCCACTGTGTAATTCTTGACCGAGGCTTGATCTGCCTTGTTGGCAAGGAGCGCTTCGTACTTCGCCTCGTAAAGGGCTGGTCGAATATTGTCAGACATGCCACCATCGATAAAGAGGTAATGCTTGTCTGTCAAGGTCGTCTTGATGTCGCCGACGCGGTAGAGGGTGGAACCGGAAGCGTTCACCAGGGAACGACCAGGCTCCAGGGTGACTTTTTGCAAAGGCACCCCTAAACGCTCTGCCTCTTGGTGGATGTGCTCCAAAAAGCGAGGGATAAATTCCACCACATCAAAAGGGGTATCCCCTTCGGTGTAATAGACGCCAAACCCACCACCAAAGTTGATTTCTTCAATGGTTAAGGATAATCTTTCTTGAACCTTGGTGGCGAATTCCATCATTTCTGTGGCCGCTTGGAAGAAGGACGTCTCTTCAAAGATTTGACTTCCAATGTGGGAATGGAGTCCCGCAAAGTGTAGGTGGCTAGCTTCTTCCATGTTTTGAATGACCGCGTATATTTCCGGATCGTGAATGTTCTCTCCGAATTTTGAATCCACATGGGCCGTTTGGATAAACTCATGAGTCGATGCTTCGATGCCTGGATTCAAGCGCAAGAGCACACGGGCCACAACCCCTTGTTCTTGAGCCAAGCGATTCAATCGTTGCACTTCTTGGCGGTTGTCCACCACAAAGGTCCCGACGCCTTCTTCAAGTGCGAAGACCAACTCTTGGTCCAACTTATTATTCCCGTGGAAATAAACTTTGCCTGGATCCACTCCTCCCGCCCGACTGGTATATAACTCACCTCCACTGACGATGTCTTGCCCAACCCCCTCCTGGGCAACAATGCGAGCCACTGCCAGCGTTAATAAGGCCTTGGATGCGTAAAGCAATTCCGTGTCAAAGTAATCACTTCTTAAAGCTTCTTTATAAGCACGCAGACGTTGACGGAAACTGTCTTCGTCGAAGATATACAAAGGGGTGCCAAATTCTTGGGCCAAGTCTTCATAACGCACACCGTCATGGACAAGCTCGCCCTCTTGAATGAATTGATAGTTTTCTAAACGCATCGAACTCTCCTTTAATAAAGATCACCGTATACAAAAAGACCACGAACAAAAGGTTCGTGGTCCACTTCAGTGTAAAATCCTTTTGCCCGGTCATTGATGTTCTCCGTTCTTTGCTGGCAAGCAAAGAACGACAGTTGTCCATCTCTTATGATAGACACCCAGCGGCGATTGCCACTTCGGCGAACTCCCCTTTCCAAGCCTTAAGACTTGTACTCTTCTCGTTCGCTCCTCGATTCAAAAACCACTCATTATTTGATTCCTCTTTACTTTAACAATGAAAAGGCTTACTGTCAAATACCTATAGAAATTGCGCACATTTTTTTAAATGTTCCCCGAAACGCTGGTAGTGCTTGCTTCCTTGATGTATCTCCTGGTGCTGGTAATACCTTTCCAAAATCATACGAAATTGGTTCTGACGACGTTCATTCTTCTCATCCACGCACAAGCGCTGATGCAAATAGAAGACCGCCACCACGTCTCGAGGTTTGCGGTAATGCATGTCCTGCGTATCAACCCCTATATTCTGGGCAAAAGACACCAGTTGTTGGGAGGGAGTTTCCTCATAGGCCCCTTGAGAATACAAATGAATCAAAAAAACATTGTTGTGGGCACAAATATTGCGAATTTTACGGACGTTCTCCAAGGCATCGAAATAAATGTCCGATCGGAAATTCGTATACTGCTGGGCCGTGTAATCGTCCAAAATCTCCAAAAGACCGCCAAAAGGAATCACTTCCAGAAACATCCAAATGGATAAAGGTGCTTCTTCATTGAAGAGCTCTCGTTTATAATGACTGGCTTGGATTTGATCCATCATGGCTTCATAACGGTGGGGATGCTTGCGTGCGAAATCTTCCATGATTTCTTCGGGATTTACACCCGCCGTACTGGTCATTTGGGTCATAAACTTTGTCTTCACCGCTTGTTCAATGTCCAAACACATAGCTAAAAGGCCTTCTCGTAAATAATCATCAATGGCTGCTAAATCCACCAAATTCTGAAAATCTACGTGGTGAAAGTGCCCCTGATAATGGGGAAAGAGGTACTTATAGCTGGTGATGCGGTAATAGTAATGGTGGTATTGAAGGTATTCGATGACCTCTTTTTGACTGTGGTGGTGAAAGGTAATCCCTTGGGATTCCATATTGGTGTATTGGTCGTGATAGGATAAAAAGCGTGACTTCAAGGAAATCCCCCCTCTTCTTGGAATAACTTGTGGTTTAAAAACTCATAGTTCTATGGTAACCTAAACAGGAATATAAACATAACGAAAGAGGTATTTACATGTCTAAAGGATATCACGTCGCAATTACTGGAATTACCGGTGTCGTAGGTCAAGAAATCCTTGATTTGTTGATCGAGCGCGAGTTTCCCATCAAGGAATTAAGCGTCTTCGCATCGGCACGTTCTGCCGGACGCAAAATTGATTTCAAAGGCCAAGAAGTGGAAGTTCAAGAATTAACCGAGAATTCCCTCGTGCCACCCATCGACATTGTTTTCTTTGCTGCAGGTGGCGATATGTCTGCCAAGTATTCCCCAGCAGCTTCTGAAAAGGGAATCACCGTCATTGATAACTCCTCCCATTTCCGAATGGACGAAGACATCAAACTCATCGTTCCAGAAGTGAACGGTGACACCTTGACCAAGGACGATCACCTCATTGCGAACCCCAACTGTTCCACCATTCAATCCGTCGTCCCATTAAAAGTCTTGGATGACAACTACGGACTGAAACGCGTGATCTACAACACCTACCAAGCGGTATCCGGAGCCGGCGCTGCCGGAATCAAGGATTTGGAAGAAGGAACCACTGACAACTTCCCCTTCCTAATTACTGAAACCGCCATTCCTCAAATCGACGACTTTACAGAGTCCGGCTACACCAAAGAAGAACTCAAAATGATCGACGAATCCCGCAAGATTCTTGGTCACGACGATCTACCAGTCACAGCGACCGCCATTCGTGTGCCGATCAAGAATTCCCACGGTGTATCCATCAACGCTGAGTTGAAGAAGGACGTGGACTTAGAGACCTTGCGCCAGCAAATTGAGGACTTCCCTGGATTGAAACTGGTGGACAACCCTGCTAAGCAAGAATACCCGTTACAATCAGAAGCTTCAGGTATTGACGACATCTTGGTGGGACGTTTACGCCATGACTTCTCCATGAACAATACCATCAACTTATGGGTGGTTGCAGACAACATCCGTAAAGGAGCGGCCTTGAACTCTGTACAAATTGCGGAATACATGGTTGAACACGATTTAATCTAGTCACTTATTTTCCCAGTTGTTCTCTCAAGCAACTGGGTATTTTAAACTCGAAAGGACCAATTATCATGGAACAAACATTTGTTATCTTAAAGCCTGACGCGGTTGAACGCGGACTGATCGGAGAAATCATTGCCCGCATTGAACGCAAGAACATGCAGATCACCCGCATGGAAATGACGACCCTTGAAAAAGAAGTCGTCGAAGAACACTATGCCCATTTAAAAGACCTGCCCTTCTTTGGAAAAATCGTTGAATTCATGACCCGCGGACCAGTAGTCCTCCTCATCGTTCAAGGAGAAGCCGCCATTGGCGAAATCCGACGCATGGCTGGTGCCACCAACTTCGAGGAAGCAGACTTTGGAACTATTCGCGGAGATTTTGCGACTTCTGTTCAAGAGAACTTGATTCACACTTCCGATGCCCCAGAAACAGCTGAAGGAGAAATTAAACGATTCTTTGGGTAAGGGTTCATAACCAAAGGAGCATCATTAATCCATGACAAAATCTATCAAAGTTGTTGGAGCTGCCATCATCCGAGAAGGGAAAATTCTTTGTGCTCAAAGAAGCCCTCACATGACTCTTCCGAACTTTTGGGAATTTCCAGGTGGAAAAATCGAAGAAAAAGAAGAACCAGAAGCAGCACTTATTCGTGAGTTAAAAGAGGAAATGAACGCAGACATCAAAATTATCGATCGCATCAATACGACCACCTACGACTATGATTTTGGCACTGTCGAATTAACTGTTTACACCGCAGAACTGTTGAGCAAAGAGATTACTTTGCTGGAACATAGCGATGCTAAATGGTTATCCCCCAAAGAGTTAAAAAGCTTGGAATGGGCACCCGTCGATATACCTGCAGTCAAAAAAATATCTACATTAGAGCTAAAGTAAATCGACAATCATCCATTAATAAAACAATAATCCCTCTGAAGTAGGCTCTGTGATGTACCTATTTCAGAGGGATATTATATTTTTTAGTCTGGATGGAGAACTATGCCGATTTCATAAATTAAAAAGATGCGCCTAAATCAATGTTTTAAACGCATCAACTCATAAAAGTATAGTTCCAAATTACAGGTTATTCAATGATGTGCGTTTCCGACAATTTTTTGTACCAATAGGCAGACTTCTTGGGAAATCGCTCTTGAGTTTCAAAATTTACATAAAATAAACCGTAACGCTTTTCATACCCATTCGACCATGAAAAAACATCCATTAGTGACCAGAGGAAGTACCCACGAACATCTGCGCCATCTTGAATTGCGTCATAGATCGCTAATAAATGCTGTTTGATATAATCAATGCGCTCATCATCATAAACAGTATTGTCTTCAAAATGATCTTTGTAACCAAGACCATTCTCAGTAATATAAATCTTTTTATAGTTAGGGTAATCGCGAACAACACGCATAATCTGATCATAAAGACCTTGAGGATAGATCATCCAATCCCATTCTGTTCTGGGGACGTCCACCTCAAATTCTCGCATACCTACGCCTTTAATCTTATACTCTGATGATCCTTGCTCACCTGTCGCGTTATGGGTAATAGTAGTATTTCCATTGTAAGGTCCACGCATCCAATCAGACATGTAGTAGTTAATTCCTAAGAAATCATTCATATCTTTAGCATAATGCAATATATCTAGATCTTCAGGACGAATGTCTAATTCTCCGCCATTGGCCTCTAATATTTCTTTAACACCGTTAAGAGTCTCTTCACTATATTTACCCAAATAGGTTGCGTCTAAAATAAATTTATTATGAATGATGTCTTCTAATTCTGCAGCGCGAACATCTTCAGGTGAATTTGGATCATACGGATACTTAGTTGGCAATGCATGTACAATTCCGATTTCACCTGATAATTTGTTATCTTTGAAGTGAGCAATAGCCTTAGCATGGGCAATCATCATATTGTGATGTGATTGAAAAACTTTAGCCAAATCATACTTGATACCTGGCGGGAATTTCCCATTTAAATATTGTCCATCTCCAATTGGTCCTATCTCATTAAAAGTTGTCCAGTAGTTAACTTGCTTACCATATTCTGTAAAGCAAAACTTAGCGTAGTTAACGAAATGCTCAACGTTTTCTCTATTTAGAAAATCTCCTTGAGAATGTAAGACCTCTGGTGTATCAAAATGGTGCAATGTCACAAAAGGCTCAACCCCTCGTTTATGACATTCATCAAATAAATCATGATAGAAATCAACGCCCTTTTGATTCACTTCACCGAAACCATTCGGAAAAATTCTCGACCAAGCGATGGATATTCTAATCCCTTTGATACCGAATTTCTCAGCAAGTTCCAAATCCACAGGATAGCGATGGTAGAAATCGCTAGCGGGTTCTGCTGTATACCAATAATTATCTTCTAGAAAAGTATCCCAGGCAACACGACCTTTACCATCTGTCTCGGTCGCACCTTCTGCTTGGTATGCAGCTGTTGCTCCACCAAAAATGAAATCTTCAGGCAATCGTTTCATATTTTCCTCCTTGCAACCGCCAATCAATAACTGATTATGATTGCTATGATCTTGACAGCATATTGTCTTACGCAAATTAA
>CALYPW010000055.1 GCA_945278685.1 uncultured Dolosicoccus sp. | reverse complement strand
GATGAGTCAACCATGGTTTGGGCAGCTGACGATGCTGCGACAGGTACATTTACTTATGAATTTACAGATAATAGCTTGAAGATAGTAAAAGATATTGGAGTTGTTGTTAAAGAATATCGAAAGCTTGCCAATTGTGGAATAATAAAACCCGTGATTGCAAAGCCAGAACCCGTGGAGGTCAGAGACCCGAAAAAATGAATATGGTTCATATAAGATTCAAGCAGGTAAAGAATTTGGGGTCATAACAATTCCACTTGATCAACTTGTATTAAACTTGCGACCAGAAAAACCAACGATTGAAGAAAATGACGGCAAGACAATTGTTAAACCGTCCGAAGAAGATACCGATGCGAAAGAAGTAAAAGTCACTTATACAACCATTGATGGTCAGGAACAAACGATCCCTGCGACGAAAGGTGAAGACGGTTCTTGGAGTATTACCGAAGGCGCAGGGTATGGCATGGTTGATGAGAAGGGTGTGTCACTTTACTTTAGATAAAAGTAAAGTGACACACAAAACGGAAGTAAAACCACTGTAACCGATATTGGAGGAATCGCAGAGAACGATAAAAATCTGCTTATATCGGATGAATCTTTATTTCAAATTAACAAAAACAAAGCAGAACAAGTTCAAGAATTAGGCGGACTTGACCCCGTAGATATTAAGATTTGGGCAGGAGATGACGTTAACTGGTCATCAGGTCTTAAAGGAAATAAAAAAAATCAAGCTAATTTAAAAGAGCTTCTTAAGACCGCAACGATAACAGATGCCAACGAGACTACTAGATCTAATAGTCAATCCGGAGAATTTGAAGGTGAAATTTCTGTCAAATTTGACGATGGTTCTGTATTGGTGATAGAAAATCAAAAACTCTTGGTGTATGACCATGTCACAGCAACAGAGGAATCACCTGATGATGCGTTAGTAGTTCAATTTATGTTAGGCGAAGGAGTCAAAGTTGAGGATAAAAATCCGAACACCTCTGGGACAACGCATGGTGATAAGGATCATCCTGTACCCTACAAGACTTATAAGGTAAAACCGGGCACGGATCTTTCGCAATATAAAAATACTATATTGAAGGATACAATTTTTAATTTAATTAGTGTTAAAGAAGATGAGGGTTACGCAGAGCCGGTATGGAATGATAGCATAATGCCCAGAACTTTGTAGCAACAGCTGATAATACTATCTTTACGGCGACAGCAACAAAAACGTATCAGATTAGTTTTGACCCGAACGGTGGTTCTGGAACGATGAGTCCAGTGACCGTTAAGAAAGGCGTGACATATCATATTCCAACCCCTGAATTTAGTCCATCAGAAAATAAAGAATTTGCAGGTTCAAGGGCCAGATGGAATAATAAAATCAGCTGGCGATGACATTGATATTACTGATAATTTAACATTAATAGCTACTTGGAAAGATAAACCAGCTCCAGAGCCAGCCCCAGAACCGGCCCCAGAGCCAGCCCCAGGTGGTGAGACCCCAGTTCTGACACCGAATCCTACTTCACCTAGTACAGAAGTGACGACAGCTTCGGAAAATGAGCAAAAACAATTACCTATACCAGGGGAAAAGCTATTAATTTCCATAGGTGCAGTCATCTCACTTGCTGCAGTAGGTGCAACATTGATTCTAAATGCTCAAAAGAGAAAATAACAATAAATAATTGAATATTATTTTGAAGTACCCCTATGCGCTAGCTTAGGAGTCTTTTTCTAGAGTGCTCATTTAATAGCCCTATTCGTAGCGTTCAATTCACATGGTTTATTTGAGCAAAAAGAGTATAATCAGACTTAGGTGAGGAAAAAGATAAAATTATAGACTCTTTGTCAAATAGAGTCGATGGTATAAATTCAAAGAACTAAACGATATCTTGTTGTTTAGTTCTTTTGTATCTATTTCAGAAACATAAAATCTAGATATTAAAAGAATGCGAGACCTAAAGTGACGATAATTTCGGTAACCATAAGCGGTTCGTTTTAAGACTTTGATTTTATTAATATGGAGGACTTTTTAATCAAGAAGTAGAAAAAGAATGAAGGTAAGATTCCTCAATATTATGTGGAGTATATCCATGAAGCCATCGTGTACGAAGAAGTGCGGGATTTGACGCAAGACTTAATTCATTAGCGCGCAAAAGGCAGATATGCCAACGACTATATCTTCACGGAGAAGATAAAATGTGGGGAGTGCGGAGGTTATTTTGGAGCGAAGATTTGGGGCTGATAAAGAAAACGGTCTTTGTCACAGCTGATTTGGAAGAGAAGAAAGAAAAGCACGAACAGGAGCTAATGGCTCTTCAAGAAAAAACCTCAGACTTAATTGCAACAAACAGTCGGCAAAGCCAAGATCAAGAAGCTTATAACCGTCAGTATCAAGAACTCGTCAGTCAGTTTCATTAAGAAGAAGCTGCCTTAGAGAAAGTGACTAATCAACTTGAAGACAAGAATACAAGACTTCTGCGATTGAACTTCTTCATTGGCCAGCTAGGGGAGATGGAAGAAAGGATTGAAGCCTTTGATCCAATCTTTTGGAATTTGCATTTAGACTGTGTGGAAGTGGACGAAGAAGGGCAGCTCAATTATCACTTCAGGAATGGGACGACCATTACGATTTCAAGCAGAAAGCCACCCTCATTTGAAATAATACTGAGTGGCTTTTTGAGTGTTTACTTTGATAAAATGAACCTGGACAGCCATATTCGGGTAATTTTCTCTGTACCCTTGACCTACCTCTATGCACCCTAAGTGTTGATAATAAAGGCTTTTGGTAGGATTCTATCAGAGGTTGGTGGTAATGAACCGTCCTTATCAGGACTATGGACCAAGTTCGGGCACCTTGTTTCGACAGATTGCGGATTTGAATCAGAACGCAAATCTTCCTTTTAATTACGGTGTCTTAGGAATCCAGCCCACGGCAATACACGTCAACTCTTTGATTACGCCTCAGAAAGCGAGATGACTTATGTACTTGCTCAAGACATGGTTGCTGATCATTGTGCCCATTCAATTCAATGGATCGATGGTCTGATTGAGCACACTGATTCGATGATGATTCCGATTGACATGGATGTGTTTGCTCAAATCTATGCACTAGGGGTCAGCGTCTCGCAAGCCTTAAGAGTTGGCCCAATAAGGTACTCCATCTTTTCAATGAAGCCATGAAGCATTCCAGAACTCTTGGAGTGGCCATTGTGGAACTGTCGCCTATTCAAGATCGAGATGATCAAACAGCCATCTTGGCTGACAGTTTGGCTCATTACGCTATTTATACTTTTAACTCCTAGGATTTTGGACTCAAACCAAAACAGTCACTCATTTTAAAAATGAGTGACTGTTTATTTTCTATTTATAACCTAAGAGGCGTAAGCCATTCAGGATGACGAGAATGGTGCTTCCTTCGTGACCAATCACTCCCAAAGGGAGGTTGATGGTTTGGAAAAGGCTTAAAAGGATTAAAATAAGAATCATGGAAACTGAAAAGATGACATTTTGTTTGATGATTTTCTGGGTGTTTTTGGCCAAGCCGAGAGAATAGGGAATTTGTTCTAAGTCATCATTGACAAGAACAACATCGGCGGTCTCCATGGCGATGTCGGTTCCACTTCCCATGGAGAATCCAATATTTGCCACCGCTAGGGCGGGGGCATCGTTGATACCATCACCGACCATTCCGACCGCTTCGAATTCTTCTTGTAGCTCTTCAATTAAGTGAGATTTTTCATCGGGTAGTCGGTCGGCATAAACACGTTGAATGCCGACTAATTCAGCAATGTGTTCTGCCGTGCGCTGGTTGTCACCGGTAATCATCACCGTTGTGATTCCCAGTTCATTCAAACTTTTGATAGCTTTGACACTGGAAGCTTTCAGTTGATCCGCGAGAGCGAAATAAGCCATGAACTGGTGATTGCGGGTGACGAAGATAACCGTTTTTCCTTGTACCTCCATTTTCTGTGTCAGGGCCATTTCGTCTTCATTGAGAGTGATAGCATCCGAGCACAAGGCAAAACTTCTTTTACCGATCTTCCAGGTGTCTCCCCGGTGATTGATTTGAAATCCTTTCCCCGTCAAGTCTTGGATCTTGTCCAGTTGGATGTTGTCCGTTTCATGCAAGAAAGAGGTAATAGCGGTAGCAATGGGGTGGGTAGATCCGAATTCTGCGGCCTTCACCACTTGATTGATCATCTTTTGGTCCTCCCCCACACGGTAGAAAGCGTTCTCTACTTCTGGATGGCCAAGGGTTAAAGTACCGGTTTTGTCAAAAACAATAGCCTGTAATCGGTCAATGTTCTCCACTACGTCGCCACCTTTGAAGATCATGCCGTTTTTGGCGCCATTACTGATGGCTGACAAGGTGGCTGGGGTGGCGCTTGCGACCAAGGCACAAGGGGAAGCGACAGTTAAAAGCACCATTCCACGGTAGAAGGCGTTTAACCACGTCCAACCCGCTAGATAGTGAGCCCCCAGGATAAAAGTTGGAACAGCAATGATAATGGCTAAGACATATTTTTGTTCAAATTTTTCGATAAAGGTTCCAGCACGGGTGGGGTTCGATTGCGCATCATCCACCATCTTAATGATCTTCGCAAAAAGTGTATCATGATTTTCAACAGTTACTGTCATATCGAAAGATTCAGCATCATTGATGGTTCCTCCAATAATCGTATCACCAGCGATTTTATCCACAGGAATGGATTCACCAGTAATGACCGATTCGTTAACCACCGCTTGAGCAGATAAGAGTTCCCCATCAATGGGAACAGCCTCACCGCGAGGCACCTGGATGTGATCGCCCACTCTCAAATCAGCAGTAGCAACCAGGGACAGGCTTCCGTCCAACTGGTACTTGCGGGCTTGATCAGGGGTTAATCGCATTAACGCTGAGATGGCGTCGCGACTTTTAGCTTGGGCCATGGTTTCTAAGGAATCTGCCAAAGAAAAGATAAAGATCAGTAGGGCGCCTTCCATCCAATAACCAATCACAGATGCACCAACAGCTGCCAAAAACATGAGCAAGTCGATGGTCAATTTCCGTTCAACAAACAATTCCTTAAAACCTTCGATGGCGCTGGAGTGCCCACCAACAATAAAGGCAGCGATGAAGGCAATGACGGCTGACAAGGGGGTTTCCATATCGTTACTTAAATCAACGAGGGGCCCTTGGCTATGAGCGTTTAAATAAATTCCTAAGAGGATCAAACACCCACTTAAAATTGTCAAAGTCATTTCAGTATTTCTTTTTATCCAGTGCGTTAAGCGAGTCATAAGAATCTCCTCCATGCTTTAGGTTAACCCTAATTATAATCATTCTAAATTAGTTTACAAACTAATTATAACCGTTCTAAATTATAAAGCAAGGTTCCTGGCTTGAAGACAGAAGTATCGGCTCACTATTCAACGAAAGCCAAAAATATCCCAGGGATTTGTTGCTCAAACCCCTGGGATATTTAAAATTGTTAGTGGAAGAAAGTAAAGAAGAAAATGACGACGATTCCTAGGACGATTCGGTAGTATCCAAAGACCTTGAAATCATGGTTCTTCAAGTAATCAATCAGGTAACGAATGGCTAATATCGACACGATAAAGGCAACAATCATTCCAGTGGCCAAATAAATAAATTCTCCGACAGTGAAGTCCAATCCGAATTTCTTCAATTGGAAAAGGCTGGCACCCACCATGGCAGGAATCCCCATAAAGAAGGTGAATTCAGTGGCAATGAAACGAGTGGCACCTGTGAGAAGACCACCCAAGATGGTTGCTCCAGAACGGGAAGTACCCGGAATGATGGCCAGCACTTGATAGCAGCCAATCATGAAAGCATCTTTAAATGTAATGTCTTCCAATTGTGTAATGACTCGAGCGCGAGGATCTTGCTTGCGGTTTTCGATCAAAATAAAGGCAAATCCGTAGACGACGAGTGAGACCGCAACAATTTTCCAGTTGAAGAGGTAGTTGTCAACGATGTCGCCCAGAATAAGTCCGATGACTCCCATTGGAATACTGGCCACTGCGACCTTGAACCAAAGGAACCAAGAGTCTTTTCGTTCTTGAGACGTCTTCTTGGGACTGAAAGGATTCAGTTTGTTGAAATAGAGAACGACGACGGCCAGAATGGAGCCTAATTGCACCAGGACAAAAAACATGTTCATAAAGCTAGCATCTAGATTTACTTTCATCATCTTATCGAGAATGATCATGTGTCCGGTACTACTGATGGGTAACCATTCAGAGACACCTTGAACCACACTGATGACAAAAATTTTGAATAATTCGAATAAATCGATTAAGTTTTCCATAAGAGTTTCATAACCTCCATAATTTTATAATATGGTACATTATACCGACTCTTTGGAAAATAAGCCATTTCTAAAGCGTTTTACTTTCATTAAATTCTCACTGTGCTAGGATGAGAAAAAGTATATATCCGCACAAAAACGAAGGGATGGGGAATAGGAAGCATGAAACCAAAGAAGCTGTATGCAGTCGCCGACGGAGAATTCATTCACATTGAAGATGTGGCTGATTTGGCTTTCGCCCAAAAAATGATTGGAGAAGGCTATGCGATCATCCCAGAGATTGGTGAAATCTATGCACCGATTCAAGGGGAGGTCACTCATGTGTTTCCTACCCAACATGCCCTGGTGATCACTTCTGATCATATCGAAATTCTTTTGCATATGGGCATTAATACAGTCTCTTTGAAGGGAAAGCCTTTTGAAACAGTGGTTAAAAAAGGTGATCAGGTGACGGATGATACTTTGTTGTCAACGGTTGACCTTGCCTATCTAAAAGAAATGGACCGCGCCCAGGACATGGTGGTGGTTATCACCACCACCAATGAAAGTATTGACCACATTGACTTGGTTGAACCGGGTTCTATTAAGCGTGGCGATGTGGTCGGCAAGATTCAACTCAGAGAGTGACACTTCTGTATAAATAAGCGTCTACTCAAGAGTCCCAAGGGTTGGTAGTTATTACGAATCTTTGGGGATTTTTAATTACAACCAAGAACAAGCAAAGCCCCAAACTTGGAACATTTCCAACGTTCGGGGCTTTTTGAATGTGTGTGGATGGATTAGTTCTTAGCGATACAGACACACTCTTCAGCAGCTGTGTCTTTGTTGAGGAAGGTCAATAACCCAGTGTCCGCGTCTCTTTCAAACACTGATAAGTGATCAGAATCTTGGTGCCCAACGATGACGTAGTCTTCGGTCTTATTCAGGTTGAAATCTCTCGGAATCTCCCCTTGGGTATCGATGCGTTGGATTTCTGATAAGCTTCCCTTGGAAGAATCAACGGCGAAAACCGTCAAGCGGTTGTGGAAACGGGTAGAAACATAAAGGAATCGGCCGTCTTGAGTGATTCGAATGGCTGCTCCAGCAGAAATTTCTTGGAAGTTTATAGGCACATTGTCCAAGGTTTGGATAACCTCAAAAGCTTCGGGATTCTCTAAAGAAACGACAACGGTTGTATTGGCTAATTCTCCGACCACATACATGATGGGTAATTCTGGGTGGAACTCCAAATGGCGGGGGCCTGTTCCAGGTTCGAAGGCAAGTGTTTGTTCACGAGTCAATCGTCCGTCAGTATCGACTTGATAAGTGACTACTTCATCGGTTCCTAAATCACAAACAAACATTAAGTCATTATCTTGAGGGCGAGTCGCAGCGAAGTGCACATGAGGACCGTCTTGATTTTTATGGACGCTTGAACCAGAATGTTGCACACGTTGCACATGGGTAATGGAGGGCTCATCTTCATTGAATTTGTAAACATCCAAAGCACCTTCGTGATAACTGGACACATAGAGTGTCTGGCTGGATGCTCGGTAGAAAATATGAGCGCCTGTGACACCGGATCCGAAACCACGGGCCACCTCTTGATACTGATCTTGATGGTTGGCAAAAGCGATCACTCCACCTTCATCGTCACCGGCGAAAACAGAAAACAAGAATTTACCATTGGGTGAAAAGGTTTGATAAGTTGGTTGATCGATTTCGGCAATGACTTCCAGGTGGTGGAAGCTCCCGTTAGAAGCGTCAAAATTGATTGACTTCAGCCCTTTGTTTACACGGCGTGTATAACCACCTAAAATAAATTGTTCCATTCTTAATTGACTCCTTTATGATCATAGTACTCTAGCATTAGTATAACACAAGTCATGGGCAAGGTTTCGGATTTCCTTTTTGCCTCTTGCTTGAACAAAATAGAAACTCTCCCTGAATTTACCCAGTCTTTGTGTTAAAATTTAAAGAGTCATTATAAAAACAAACAACCATCACAAGATTGATAAATGGAGGGAATGATGGGAAAAGATATGTTAAAAAAATTACCAGTTGTCACCCTGTTACTAGGTGCGAGTCTTCTGGGCGGTTGCCA
>CALYPW010000054.1 GCA_945278685.1 uncultured Dolosicoccus sp. | reverse complement strand
TGCTTCTTCCATTAATTCGGCTGGATCTTCTTTTGAAGCTTCCTCTTCTTTGGATATAACATCTTCCGGCAATCCTTTCCAGCGAATTTCTTTTACTTCACCATTGTCTTTGGCTTTAAATTCTACTTCTTCTTGGTCTTTCAAGAAAGGTAAGTAATGATTGATAGCGATGTTCGCGCGGTAGACCTTGCCATCCACCATGAAATAGTAAACAGTGTCGCCATTAACTACTGTAGCTTCTACCTGTTCAATCTTGCCTTCAAATTCTGCAATCTCCTCTTCCACGTCAATGTCTTCAATTTTTAATTGATGATCTTTGGCGTAGTCAGCGATCAATTGATTGACGCGAGGAGCAATGTAGACGTTTTGGTAGTTTTGGACATCTATCAAGGCGTATGACTTAATCAATCCTGATTCATCCTTTAAGGATAGGATGTACATGGGACGACCATCAAGGTTAATCAGAAGAGGAAAGGTCGCCTTGTACCCTTTCTCCTGGACGCTTCCTTCTGCCGAACGCATGGCCGAGTATTCTTCCGCTGCGGTCAAAGGATACATGGCTGCTTCTTTGGTTCGCATGTTGACAAGTACGAAACCAATGTTGGATTCGTCACTGACCACCGAAGTGATTCCTGTATAAAGATAGATATCGTCTTCCATGGGCAAGTAGTTGTACCCTTCCGTCGGCATGGTAACGCCTTTCTTAGCAAATAAGCTGTTCCAAAAACCGTTGGAATATAAACCGTTCATTTGGAGCTGGTGCATAATAATTTCGGCACTGTAAACGCGGTCGATCCAAGACGGTGTATCTTCCACATTGTAACGATGAGT
This sequence comes from uncultured Dolosicoccus sp., assembly GCA_945278685.1. Taxonomy (GTDB): domain Bacteria; phylum Bacillota; class Bacilli; order Lactobacillales; family Aerococcaceae; genus Dolosicoccus. Next base: position 7,664 of record CALYPW010000054.1, on the reverse strand, counting down.
TTCTCCCGTCATGGCATTCAGTGTAATCACACCCGTCGCCTCCGGTTCACGGATAAGGAAGTTTCTTCCATAAGTAGTGGCTACGTAGTAGGGATTCCCTTCATCATCGATCTCAAAGGACGGATTTTGGAACATGGTCAATGGGTAGGAGAAACGAAGTTTTCTAAAGACATTGCGATGAAATTTGTCATGGAAACTGTACTTCATGGGTTGAGACGGCTCCATGATATCGGCCTCTCCGGTCACCATGTCTACTTGGACATAACTCGGGATTCCTGTTCGAAAATTATTTAACCATTTAAAAAATCCGGCGTATTTCAAAGGCGATACGCGGTAGGGATATTCTTCAATGTTGATCTGGGTATAATCGCTGGAAATCTCAAACTGAGAGACCAAATCTGTCAATGCCCCCAAGCGTCTGTTCCCCAAGCGCATGGCCGCTTCACGGTCGATTAAGGGAATCTGATTGACATCAATTTCAGGGAAGTCTTCTTGGAAGTCCCTTTCTTCAATGGTAATCATTTCTGAATATTGCTTGGAAAAAAATACTGGAGAGTAAACTGCATAGATGCCTGCGCCTACAACCCCTACAATGGCCCAAGGAATGAAGATTCGTAAATATTTCTTGCCACTTCTTCGTATAAAATTCAAAGGATCTTCTTCAAACTCATTGAAACGCATTCCATCACTGATGAATTCAACCGCCACAATTCCCAAAGTAATTAAGAATAAGAAGATCCAAAACTCTCGAGACGCGTAATGGATGGGTGGGAGCATAAAATAATAATAAATAGCCGCAGCTAAGATTAAGACAAGGTAAAGGCCGGATCGCCCCTTTCCTTTTAACGATCGATTGTTTTTAGTTTGACGTTCTTTTGCAGAACCTGTGACATCTTTCATGATAACCTCCCGAATAAATTGATTCACTCTTCTCTATAATTATACAAAATATTAGTAACGCTTACTACGTAAGATATTAATTTACAACTAAAGGACTACCTGAAAATTATTCATGCGCTAAAAAACTTGAGGCACATCGACCGAAAGCGGTTTCAATCCATGTTAAAATAAAATCGCAGAAGGTGGAAGCATAGGAGGGACAATGGAAAGATTTAAGCCAAATTTTCACTTTCATGTTCAGTTGCTCTTTTAATGTCGCCGTTTGCTTTTGGTCGTTTAACCAGTACGCAAACGAAGCTACCGAAGAGCAAGGGGATTTATCTTAAACTTGAAAACATCAATGTTCCCGATGGACTTCCCACAGTCACTGTTACCGGCTGAGGTTACCGATAGGGGAGAATAACTATGAATAATGAAAATTTACACAAAAAACTCTATCAGGCAGCAGAATGGATAAAATTAATTGTTCTGGCTCCATTGCTGATCACGAGATATCTGTGGGTTGTGGAAATTAACAACTGGGAGAATCGATGGATCATTGGACTTTTATGTTTTCCTGTTCCTATCATAGTAGGACTACCATTCAGAAAACCAAAGGATCATTAAAAAGCGAACCGATGATAAGTAGCAATAAGTTGAATGCTGAGAGTAAGACAAAAAAGATGTGGCGCAATATCCGTGTTCGGATCCTGGGCCACATCTTTTGCTTTTTGGAAGATTAAGAAGTTAATGAGCGGTTCATCCACTGGTCTACTTCGACAGCAAACTCTGGAATTAAGCTTTCAAAGTGAATGCCTAATTCGCTGCGGGACTTTAAGGCAGTTGCTTCAAAGGTCTTCACCATGTAATGAGCGCAACGTTCAATGCTTGATTTCAAATCTTTGCCTCTTAAGTAAAAGCTACTGATAATGCTGAAGGCTAAGTCGCCGGTACCTGCATAAGCAGTCTCATAATACTTATGCATGATGAGGCAACCTGGTTCTCCTTGTCTTTTGAGAAAGAAACCGATTTGATCAGCGTACTCTTTGGTATTTAGCCGTATTCCGGTAAGGATGACATTTTTGGCACCCATGGAAAGAATTTTCTGAGCAACTTCTTCCAGCTCTTTTTCAGTAAATTCTTCAGAATAATCAATCTGAGCGATTCGGCAGGCTTCCGTAACATTAGGCATAACAATGTCCGCATGCACGATGAGATTACGCATATGAGCCACAAATTCTTCGGTAAATCCTGGATAAAGTTCACCATCCTCGCCCATGATTGGATCGACAATGACTGGAAATTCTTTCTTGGAATTTTCAACAAATTGAATGACCGAATCGATCTGAGCCGTCGCAGCAAAATATCCTGTCAAACAAGCTTCAAAATCCAGATCCAACGTTTTCCAATGATTTAAAAAAACATCAAAATCTTCTTCCATTTCCCGTGTATAAAAAGAGTTAAACCCTACCTGGTTGGATAGAAGAAGCGTCGGCAAAACCGCCACTTCAAACTGGGCTGCTGATAAAATGGGCACATTCACATTGGCCGCTACTCGACCTACCCCAGCATAATCATTAATCACAGCTATTTGTTGATACATGGTAATTCCCCCTTCCCTTATTGTCATTTATTTTACTGGAACCCCTCGAAAAGTCAACTTCCTGCGCATCATTGTTGTGAGAAATAAAACAAATAAAAAGTGGTTCCATAATTGGAACCACTTTTATTGTTATTCGTATTGAGCCAATGCATTTTCAAGGGCATTTTTATCGTTGTAGCCCATAAGGTTTTGAACGATCTTTCCATCTTTGATGATGAACAAGGCTGGAATTGACATCACTTTAAAATGAGTGGCCAATTCTCGTTCTTCATCTACATCCACACGGAAAAACTGAACATCCCCTTTTTCTCGGCTGAGTTCTTCAAGAACCGGTGCTTGCATGCGACAAGGACCACACCATGAGGCCGAAAATGTGACCAAGGATAGATCCGCATCTAGGGCTTCTTGAAAATTATCTTTTGTTAAATTTTGAACCATAGGATCCCTTCTTTCTTACTACTTTTAACCATCTTCATGATAACATAAAGTTCGCTTGACGTCTGTTTCTTTGCTCACTACTTAAAGTGAGCAACGGTCGAACCTTGCCCTCCGGAGTTAGGATGAGAATATTCAAAATGAGCGACCTGAGGATGACGTTTCAAAGCTTGCTGGACACCCTCGCGAATAGCTCCTGTTCCATGGCCATGAATAATGGTGACGTGGGGGTGATTAGACAGCAAGGCAGTATCTAAATAACTGTCCAGTTGGCGCATGGCTTCTTCATACCGTTGACCTCGTAAGTCCAGTTGGGTCGATGCTTGGCGACTAACCCCACGTTGGACATTGCTGGTTCGTTTCGGTTGCTTCTTCTGCAGAGGCTTAAGGTCGTCACGGTTGAAACTCATTTTTAGAATACCCATTTGAACCACATATTGATCCTTGCCGCGTTTCTCAACCACCGTTCCCCGCTGACCATAGCTTAAGACCTCAACCTCTTCTCCAGGCGTCAATTCCTGTGCTTTTTTCGCCTGACGTAACACGCGGTTCTTGGTTTTTTTAGGCGCTTCTTGTTTGAGATCTTTCATAGCTGCCTGCTTGTCCTGCAAGGTAGATTCCTTGATGATTACCTGTTGACCTTGTTCGAGCTGCAGACTACGGATTTCCGAGATGATTTTATCGGCTTCTTGACGGGCCTCTTCGACTTGCTGATTGGCTTCTTGACGAGCCTTGTCTAAGATATGCTCCCGTTGTTGATGAAACTCTTCGTAAACTTTCTTCAAGTCACTGTAAAGTTTCTGAGATTCTGCCAATTCTTCTTGAACCGCTTCGTACTTTTCTTTGGCCAATCGCCGTTGCTTCTCTAAGTTTTCAACCATTTCGTTGATGGTCTGGCTGTCTTGAGAAATACCTTCCTTGGCTTCTTGAAGAATGGAAGGATCCAATCCCAAGCGTTTGGAGATATCCAAAGCATTGCTTCGTCCCGGAACCCCAATCAGTAGGTGATAAGTGGGCGACAGTGTCTCGTTGTTGAATTCGACGCTAGCGTTAATGGTCCCTTCTGCTTGATCGGCATACACCTTCAACTCTGGATAATGAGTAGTTGCCATGACGATACAGCCAATTTTTCGCGTATGGTTCAAAATAGCCACGGCGAGTGAAGCTCCCTCTTGGGGATCCGTTCCAGAACCCAGTTCGTCAAATAAGATCAAAGAATGATGAGTAGCGTGTTCAAGGATAGAGACAATGTTGGTCATATGGGAAGAAAAGGTACTCAAACTTTGTTCAATGGATTGCTCATCCCCGATGTCGGCATAAATCTGATCAAAGACGCCCAGCTGACTTTTGGCGGCTGCTGGAATGTGCAAACCTGATTGCCCCATCAACTGTAAAAGTCCCAGAGTCTTTAACACGATGGTCTTTCCACCGGTGTTAGGTCCCGTAATGATCAGCGTTTGATAATTCTCCCCGATAAAAATATCATTGGGGACGATGTCATTGGGATCGATCAATGGGTGACGGGCTTGATACAAACGCACATTTTTCTTAGTAGAGAACCCTGGTTTTGTTCCTTGGATGTCGCGGGCATATAAAGCGCGGGCATTGATAAAGTCTAATTGGCCAATGCGCTGCTCATTTAATTCGATATCGCCATGATAGGGAATCAGCTGTTGAGTGATTTCTTGCAAAATTCGATCGATTTCTTGCCGCTCATCCACCTGAAGATCTGCCCGCTCATTGTTCAATTTAACCACGGCTTGAGGTTCAATATAAATGGTTTGCCCGGTACTACTCTGGTCGTGAACATTTCCGCCAAAATTGTTGCGAAATTCTGCTTTAACCGGAAGCACGTAGCGATCATTTCTCATTGTGACGAGTGCATCGGACAATTCGTTGCTTCTGGATTGAAGAAGATCATTGAGAATCTTTCGAACCTGTTGCTCTTTGTTTTGCAACTTCCGACGAATACTGCCTAAGCGTCTGGAGGCTGTCGACAAGATATTGCCCTTATGGTCAACTGTTCGTTCGATGCTTCGTTCAATTTCTGGTAGTGCGACCGTTTGGTCTACCCAATAAAGCAATTGGGGAGTTTCTGGAAGGTCCTCTTCGTCTTCAAGATCCTCGAAGAAACTTTTAAGACTACGTACACCACCCAATAAACGGCCGATTTGACTCAATTCTTTGCCGTTCAGTATGGCACCAATCTCCAAGCGTTTCATGGATTCTTGCAGACTTTCCAATTCGGGAATGGGTAGCGTTCTTTCAGCTTCGATGAGAGCCAAGGCCTGTTCCGTTTCGGCTTGTAAGTAATTTAAGAGATGTACGCAATGGGTGGGCTTCATATTAGCAACTAAATATGTCCCATGTTCTGTGCGCGTATGGCTGGCTACTTGATCGGTAATTCGATGAAATTCCAATGTTTTGAAGATTTTGGACAACAAAATATCACTCCTTTTGAAGTTCAATGACGCAAAAACGCCACCTGAAACAGATGACGTTCATGGCTGTTCGTTCTACCGCGCAGTCACATGTAGCCATAGATGATCCGCAATTTGTGTCAGCCCCAGCGATTGCGTCACCATCCAATAAGCAATGCGATTGTTCACAAATTGTTGTTGAATCCATTCGATGGGTAACAAGGATAAGGTAAACAACACGACAAATAATACGATGTAGGTTAAGAGCAGGCTAATAATTCCGCCCGTAATCTTATCCGCTTGTCGACCGAGACGATTTTGTTTGAAACGGTTTGCAAAAGTCACGATAAAACGGGTCACTAACCAGACGAAAAGACTGACCAAGATGAAAGAAAGCACCCGATAAAAGGCTTGATCCAGTAAAAAACTGGTTGCTTCGTCATAGATGGCCAACTGGCTGGTTTGAGTGACGGATGGAAAAGGTACATAAAATTCGAGAAAATCAGCGAGGGGGTTGGTCAACATGAACGCCACAATAAAGCTCATCAAGCTTCTGACCAGTTGAATACTTTGGGTCGCCATTCCCTGGCGATACCCGCGGTAAAAAGACCAACCCAAAGCAAGTAGGATAATAATTGTTAACATAAGTACCCCCGACGTCTAATGGTTCCCTGGAAAATTATTTTTTGGCAAAGATCGACGCTTTGAAGCGTCAGGCTCATAACGCTTGGCATCATGATCAATTTGCAAAGATTCGAGTTCTTCTTCCAAGGTCATGATGTTATATTCTTGAACCAACTGATCAGAAATGGCATTGACGGCCATAAGAATTGCTCGATCTTGCGTGGATAGTTCAGGAGCGACCTCTTTCAGCTGATCTAATTGCTGGTTCACCAAGGCCACCACCGTATTGAGATGGTCGTCGGATTTATCCGCTACAATGGTATAGTCACGCCCATCGATGGTCGCTCGGTAGCGTCTCTTTGTTGACATATTTGATCGTCCTTTCATTACTTATCCACTAGTATACCTCATAACCTCTGGAACCTTCCAAAGATTGATTACTTATCAAAGAATCGTTGGATTGCTTCCATTCGAGAATAGTAATCCTTCATCAAGTCGTCGGAGATATAGGGCATCTCATCTTCCAACATACGGGCTTGAATCCAAGGAATTTCTTGACAAGTCATTTCGCTCATGCGGTCACTGGACAGCATGCCATAAACACACATGATTTCATACAAAAATTCATTGATATTTTCGTCTAGAACAGCAGTCTTACGGTAAGATTGATTGTCCGCTAACTGGTCAATGTTCTCGACTCTCGGCCCATTCTCACCAGCAACAAATTGAGCATCAAATAATTTTTTGTTCATTCCTGCTAGGTAAGTAGCCTGGGTGAAATACAGCAAATAATTCAATTTTTCAGGTTCCAAAACCCCTTCTTGTTCGAACCAATTAACAACGATTTGTGTGTCTAACATTCGTAGCAGTCTCCTTTAAATATAGTTGATTATTTCTAAAAAATATTTTAAACTTAGAGATAAATTCGACCTAGGAAAGGAATTAATCAATGTCCTCCATCACAATCGAAGTACCTGATGATACTTTACATCAAATGAAGTCATACTACCACCAAGAATTAATTAAATCTGTTCCCTATAGCCTTTTTAGAGCCAAAGTCGGTGCTGTGACCGTTACCGGCTACCTCAGCGGAAAGGTCTTGTTCCAAGGAAACAACGCTTCAAAGGAAGCTTCCCGCTGGCAAAAAGATCTCCCAACTTCTTCTCAGAAATCATTAAATTCTAGTACCCACGACTACTCGAACTGGTCCATGATCGGAAGCGACGAAGTGGGCAATGGAAGTTATTTTGGGGCCTTAACGGTGTGCGCGACCTACGTTGCAAAAAAAGACATGAATTTATTGAAGACCTTAGGAGTGAAAGACTCTAAAAACCTCAGCGATGCCCAGATTCGTGACTTGGCCTGGCAAATCAAGGAAATCGTTCCTTATCATTTGACCATTGCAAATCCCCATCGCTATAACATCGCGAACCAAACACGAAATATTAATGGGATTTTGGTCGCTTTGCATAACTTTACTCTGCAACATTTGCTCGCCAAACTGACGCCGCAACAATTGGAAGAGATGGACGGCATCCTCATTGATGAATTCACGACACCGAGAAGCTACAATCAATATCTGCAACAAGAAGAGGATCCACTCAAGCGCGACGATATTTATTTCGAATGCCAAGGAGAAGGAAAGCATTTAGCCGTTGCCTGTGCATCCATCATCGCCCGCGATGCTTTTCTCGAATCCCTAG
>CALYPW010000053.1 GCA_945278685.1 uncultured Dolosicoccus sp. | reverse complement strand
GATACTTCCGATCCCACCAACAACTGCAGCAACGAAGGCTTTCAATCCTGGCGTGACTCCCATCATCGGTGAGATGGAGTTATAGTAAACACCCACCAGAACACCAGCAACTCCAGCCAATCCTGAACCTAAGGCAAAGGTAAAGGAAATGACGCGGTCCACGTTGATTCCCATGAGCTGTGCCGCTTCTCGGTTGACGGATACCGCACGCATGGCTTTCCCCATCTTGGTATGACGGACAATGATTTGTAGAATCACCATCACAAGAATGGTGGTGAAAAATACCACCAATTGTTTGGAGTTAAAGACCAAACCAAAGACTCTAAAGATCTTGTTAGGAATCGGGGATGGGAAGGCGCGAACCTCCGGTCCTAGGTAATAAATCATCGAGTTCTGCAAGAGGTAAGACACTCCGATCGCCGTAATTAAGGAGACGATTCGGGTAGAGTTTCTCAGTGGCTTGTAGGCAACGCGTTCAATGAGGACGCCGAGCAGAGCCGTTGTTAGCATGGATATAATAAGTGCTAAAATAAAATTCAATTCAAGAACAGTTACGAGATAAAAGCCTGTAAAAGCTCCCATCATATAAACTTCTCCGTGACCAAAGTTAATCAGTTTGATCGTTCCGTATACCATGGTATACCCAAGAGCTATCAGCGCATAGATGCTTCCCAATGATATACCGTTGATCATCTGTTGCATAAATAGTTGCATCTTCACCCTCCTTTTTAAAATACAAAACAAAACTGCAAAGACTGCTCTTTAAATGACAGGATCTAAAGAAACATCTTTGCAGTTATTCTTCGCTTATCTCATGATGGTCGATTAGTTAGCGTCGATGGCAAGTGTTTCTTTGATCTTACCGTCGGCCAATTCAATCATCAAGGCTGGCTTTGTAGGGTTATGTAATTCATCAAATCCAAAGGTTCCAGTGACTCCTTCAAAGCCCTTCATTGACGCAATGGCTTCTGCGACTTTCTTGGTATCGCTGGTTCCTGCTTCTTCAACGGCTTGGATAACCACACGTGCCGCATCATATCCTAAAGCAGCAAAGGTGTCGGGCTTCTCGCCGTGAAGGTCTTCAAAGGCCTTCAAAAAGTCTTTGACAACCGGTTCATCGCTCACATCTGTGAAGTGAGTGGTGTAGAAGACATTGTTGGTATTCTCTGCACCCGCTTGTTCAATTAAGATATCGCTGGCGAATCCGTCTGGACCGACGACTGCTTGTTCAAGACCTGCTTCACGTGCTTGCTTGATGACTTGTCCCGCTTGCACATAGTAAGTCGGAAGGTAAATTACATCAAAGTCTTGACCGAGCAAGTTGCCTAAGACTGCTGTCGCATCCACTTGGCTTTCAGAACCATCAAAGAATTCTTGACCCACGATTTCTCCGCCATGTTTTTCAAATTCAGCGATGAAGGTGTCAGCCAATCCTTGAGAATAGTCCGAAGACTGGTCAATGAGGACAACTGCCTTTTTAGCCTTCAAGTTCTCGGCGGAGAATAATCCTGCCACAGTTCCTTGGTAGTCATTGGAAAAACAAACTCGGAAGATATAATCCAAGACTTTGCCGTCTTTATCTTCAGTAATTCCTTCTCCAGTAACTGCTGGGAAGACCGTTGGAATATTCGCTTCCATTACTGCTGGAATTTCTGCTTCAGCATTTGCAGTGGTGGATGGTCCGACAATTCCGACCACTCCGTCACTGATCAGGCGCTGCGTCACGGATAAAGATTCAGTAGTGTCTGATTTATTATCATAAATCACAGCTTCCACATCTTGTCCGTCTAAGATTCCGCCATTGTCGTTGGCTTCTTTAACTGCTAATTCTAACCCTTTGGCCATGGAACTTCCATAAGACGCTAAGTCTCCAGAAAGTTCATAGTTTCCTCCGATTTTAATCGTTTCAGCAAAAACCGCCGTTGCGGAAGTCACAAAAACTGTCAATGATAAAACGATGGTTAAAATTGCTTGTGAAATTCTCTTAAAATTCATCCAATTTCCTCCTGAAATTTTAATTTATATAGTCGATTGTAACTAATCCCATGAAGCATATCAACCTTTGATTATTTTAGAAAGGACGATGGTCTGGATCCGGTTGCTCTTTGGCAGGTTCCATGGCATCCAAACGTTCCATCTGGGATTGTGATAATTCAAAGTCAAACACTTGGAAGTTGCTGACAATGTGATCTTTGTTTCTTGAGCGTGGCAAGGGGTTGTAGTCGTGCTCCAAGCTCCAACGAATGGCCACTTGCGGAACCGTACGGTCCACATCTTGAGCCACCGCCTGGATTTCTTCCTTGTCCAGCATCTCACCGGATCCTAGCGGACTATAGGCTTGGATCAAGACGTCTTGGTCCATATAATACTTGACCAGTTCTGGCAAGTCCGCACCGGGAGCCAACAGAATCTGGTTGACCATGGGGGTGATGGTGGCTGTTTCTAAGAGCGCATCAAAATGGCGTTCCATGAAGTTTGACACACCAATGGCCTTGACCTTGCCTTCCTTGTACAGCTCTTCCAAGGCCTTCCAAACCTCCGCATTTCGTTTGACCCATTGACGGTCTTCACGGAGTGGTAGCGGATTGGGCCAGTGAATCAACACCAGATCGACATAATCCATCTGCAACTTTTCTAAAGATTCTTCCATGGAATCCAAGGTCGCCTGATAGGTTTCCTTGTCGTTCCACACCTTGGTGGTGACGAATAAATCTTCCCGAGCAATGCCTGAATCTTGGATGGCACGTCCAACGCTGGGCTCGTTGCCATAGACCTGAGCCGTGTCGATGTGGGTGTACCCAGCGTCTAAGGCTGCCCGTACGGAATTATAAGCTTCATCACCTTCTTCCAATTTCCAAGTTCCAAAGCCTAACTTTGGAATTTTAACACCATTGACTAACTGATAGGTCTCCATAAATGATTCCCTTTCCTTTCAATCAAACAAACGATTTTCTCTTGCTTTCTATTATATCAAAAGAAACCCTTTTCCCCAGGGCTTTTGACTGATGAATTCGGATTCAACAAAAAACACACCTTCACTATGAAGGTGTGTAAAATCATTTAACGTAAGATGTCGACAACGTTCTTATTGGCCGCTGATCGAGCGGGAAAGACGCTGAAGACGATTCCAATGATCACGGAAATCAAGACGCTGACAACGGCTGTTTTCCAATCGAAGGAGCTGTTGAAAGGCAAAGCCAAACTGATGGCCTTGGCCAAGCCCATGCCGAGGAAGTAACCGATGACACCTCCAATCGAGGTGATCGCAATTCCTTCCAAGAGGAATTGGTTCTGAATGCTCTTCTTGGTAGCTCCCATGGAACGTCGAATCCCAATTTCTTGAATCCTTTCAGACACAGAGATATACATCATGTTCATCACACCAACCCCCGCTATAAAGAGGGAAATCGCCGCAACCGCTGCCACGAAATAAGTGATCATGTTGAAGGTGGAAGACACTTGTTGTAGAACTTCGGTCGTGTCAAAGAAATCATAGACCCCTTGGGATTTGTAATTCCCGCTGCGGTTGAGTTCATTCACAATGTCTTGGCTAATGGTTTTTAAATTGGCATCTTCATTAAAGTAAGCGTTCACGTCAGTAGTCCATGACCGTTTTTCATGATAGGTCTTGTAGGTGCCTTCGGGAAGAATCAATGCCAAAGGATCATAAGTTGCTAAATTTAGTCCTTCCCCGACGGTTTCGGCTCCACCTTCTTGGTAAATTCCCACAATGGTGTAGGCGTGTCCATCTATGTGAACAATCCGCCCCACGGTTCCCAACGAACTTCCAAAGAGAACCTCACTTTGCACATCACTGCTCAGAGCATAACGTTTCCGCCCTTCAGAATCTGCATCCGTCAACTTGCGTCCTTCCAAGAGTGGAAGTGAGAAGTCTTCTTTGTAACCCACGTTGACGTTGTTGATGATTTTGCCTGCTTTAACGTCCTGATAACCGAAAGGCGTTTCGGTGGTTTCTTTAAATTTAACCTCGTCTACTCCTGGATGATTGGCCATCATGGTCAATTCTTTCCCAGTGAAAGGATCAGCCTTGTCAAAGTCAAAGGCCTCCGGGTTATTGGGTTGGAAATAAAAAGTAATGCTGGGACGGCCTTGTTCATCTTGTACCAACATTTGAGAGGCTTCCTTACTGAAACCATTTCCCAAACTCATGATGGTGATGACCGAGGAAATCCCGATAATGATCCCGATCATGGTTAAGAAGGTACGTCGACCGTTCATGCGCAAGGTCGTAAAGGACGACTTGATTAATTCTTGAAATTTCATGGTCTAGTCGTCCTCCTCTTCTTCGGGATAATAATGACGGGTCAAGGTTTCCATCTCTTCCGCCGTTCGTTCAGAAACCTCGCCGTCAATGATGGTAATGTGACGGCTGGCATAGCGTTGCAAAGTCGGGTCGTGGGTAACCATCAATATGGTCACTCCATCTTCCCGGTGACGTTCTGCCAGAATTTCCATTATGGCTTTGGCGGTCTTAGTGTCTAAGGAACCCGTCGGCTCGTCCGCAATGATAAATTCCGGATCATTGATCAGCGCACGGGCAATGGCCACTCGTTGCTTTTGTCCTCCCGATAACTGACTGGGCAATTGGTCCCCTTTATCACCGATCCCTACGCGTTCCAAAGCTTGATTCACGCGCGGGCGGCATTCCTTGGCACTTTCGCCGGCATAAAGAAGCGGTAATTGAACGTTCTCAGCAACCGTCATGGTGTCAATCAGGTTGAAATCTTGGAAGATAAAGCCCACTCGCTCATTTCTAAGCTTCGAGATCTGGGCATCCGTTCGCATGTCCACGGGCTCCTTGTGAAAACTGTAATCCCCAGTAAAATCATTGTCAAGGAAGCCGATAACGTTGATCAAGGTGGACTTACCAGATCCGGAGGGGCCCATGATGGTGATAAAATCACCCTGTCGAATGGTTAAATTGACATCTTTGAGTACGTGGAGCTCGTTATCTCCCATGCAGTAATATTTGTTAATATTCGAGACATGAATCAGTTCTTTTGGTGAGTCAGGGCTCATCGAGATCACTCCTCTGTCGTTTCTTGAACAGAGACTTCTTCCCCATTGGAGAGACCTTCAGGATTTAAGAGGAGTTTTTGTCCCGCTTCAAGGCCTTTCTTGACCACATAGCTGGTCCCTTGACGTTCCAATTTCGCCGATTTCTCCACGGCTTTACCGTCTTGGTAAAGAAATACTTTCGCTTTATCTCCCTCGCCAAGCACGGCACCTTCTGGCACAACAAACCCTGGCAATTTGGTTTGAACAGATACATCAAAACCAGGTTGAATGAATTCCTTCGGAAGAATCTCAAATCCAAAAGCAGCATCCTTGGAATCCCCACCCGTGGCTAGCCCAAGACCTGCCGTGGGACTTTCTTCTTTTTGAGGATATTTGTCATAGTTGACCAGTTGGCCTTTGATGGTACGTTTCTCGGCGTCAATGAATAGATCAACTTCCATATCCTCATGTAGGAGGTAGTAATCGTACTGATCCACAGTACCAACGACTGTCACTTGATCGCTGTGAATACGGACCAAAGGTACACTTTCATCCAAGAGTCCGTCTTCATCAACACTAACTTCTCCTGAGTACATGGCGCGGACTTTGTGACTTTCACCCGTTTCAATGCGGTTCATCTTTACATCTAAGTCTTCGATTTGATGGTTCAATTCACGGATTTGATTCTTCATTTCATTGGCCGGATCTCCCATTTGATCTTCTGGTAATTGCTGTTTTTCCAAGGCGTCTTGACGGGTGATACAACTGGCATCGCGGTTTTTGCCCTTGGTAACGCCTCCTTTTCCGATGGGTTCGGAGACGTAAGAGGCCCAGTAGCCATTTTCGTGCCAGTAATAATCCAGACGGTCACCAAATTCGTTGTATTCACCGCCGGTCAAGATGGCCAGCGCTTCCACTTGTTCCCGTCTTTTTTCTAACAGGCGGGATTTCGCGCGAACAGCATCTTCGTGATCGTGCCATTTCTCTTCTTCTTCGTATTCAAAGAGTAAATCACCCTTCTTCACTTTTTGACCGTCTTCAACGTGCAGGTGTTGAATCTTGCCCCGCTCTTTTTCTTTCTTATAGATGTTGTCGTTGCTTAATTCTGCTCGGCCTTCAAGGGAAATAGGGTCTTGTGCCTTTAATTCGTAAAGGTGATGAACCTGTTCTTCTTTTTTTTTATCTTTTTTCTTGTCCTTGGCCTGAACCGTTAATCCCTTGGGACTTTCCAAGGGAGCCACAACAAGCCCTCCGACTAGACAGAGGCTTGCTAAAGCAATCAGAGCGCTTTTAGATCTCAACTTCACACTGTTCATTCCTTCCCATTTGTATTCATTTTAAACTAATGCAATTGTAACAGATCATCGTTTTTTCCATACTTCATAACATTCATACTTATAGATGTCGAATTTAAAGTTTCCCAGGAGTTTTTACATCTTCGAGATTTTCGACCGGATAGTAATTCTGGAAATGCTGGAAGAATAGGAGAGTGATCAGTGTTCCCATGGCCGTATCAGTCACAAAGTGATTGCCATATACCACCCGAGAGGCCATGACCAGTCCAGTCCAAATAAAGGCAAAAACCATTGCTAGCCAACGGGCAGGGCGATTTTTTGAATAGAAGACCGCTACCAGCAGTACCAAGCAAACAATAATGGCTGCATTGGCCGAGTGTCCCGACGGGAAAGACATAAAGACGTCCTCAGTGGTTAAGTGATTTACCTTATACCAAGGGAAGAACTCTTGCTCTGGATGGGTTATGTATTTGAAGCGAGGACGCCCCCAGATCATTTTTAAACACTGCAAGGTAATATTACTCATGAGCAGTGTGGACGTCGCGACCTTGCTCCAATAGATGCCACCTGCATAATTTTTTCGGGAGAAGTATTCTGCTGCCCAAGCCATGCCGATGGCTAAAAGAACCATGACCACTAAAGGTAAGTAGGTCATGCGGTGAATGGCCATTAAAAGGATGCCCACCAAGACGATGAAGAGACACTTAGTCAAAGCATTGCGACTGTCTTTGAATAAGAGAATGGCCGCTATTCCACATAGAAACAAAGACGGCACGTGTCCATAGGCCTGGAAAAAACTTCCAAAACCGCTGGAGGGATCAAATACTTGCATTGAAATCGGTAAATCATAGAATGTTCCAATCATCAATAAAAGAGCAATCAAACTATAAATCAGGGGGTGAATTCTAATCACGGGATATTTGCCTCCTAAAATAAATAAACCTTCACAGTCATTGTTTGTGAAGGTTTATCAATCATTAAAGTGTTTGTAACCATTTCATCAATTGTAAAATTAACGTCATCACAAGGAATGCCACCGCAAAGTTAATCACCCGTTGCAGGGGAGCCAACTGTGGGCGCTCCTCCATTTGGATGTCTTCCAAGATTTCCTCATCTTGGGACACCTCTTCTTTTGAAAGTTCTTCAAGTTCAGAATTTGTCTGTTTATCAATCATAATTGTTAATACTCTCCTCACTCATTGTTCGGTTCATTTTACCACAAGAGAAAGAGAATCACTAACCCTATCTATGCGACAATGTCGGACTGCTCACGCTTATATTTAGTATTATTCAGTTTTTCTGGTATAATAAAGTCGTTAGGAGGGCTTTATTATGCAAAATGTACGTCTCATCCAATCCCTTGAACGCGCCTTCAATATCATCGACTGCTTCTCAATCAATACCCCCAATCTGAGACTGAGTGATATTGCCAAACAGTTAGATTTAAATATCAATACCACCCGAGGACTGGTGAATACCTTGGTTTATTTCGGGTATTTAACCCGAAATAAGACAACGGGTGATTATTCCTTAGGGTTTACTTTACTGAACAAAGCAGAGGTCCTCCGTTTAAATATGGACTCAACTTTACAATCCATTGTTGAACCTTTCCTCAGCGAAATAGCGGATGAATTTGAAGGTTCGGCCCGTCTCATCCTCGTTAACTATTATAATCTATCAACCGTTTTAACGGTTCATCCGACCAATTCCCGATACATGTTGGTGTCCAAAGCGACGGGGACTCGTTTCCCTCTCAATGCGACCGCTTCAGGTAAGGTTTACCTTTACTACATGGATGAAGAGGATAAGCAGGAGTACTTGGCCAATATTCCACAAGAGAAATTCACAGACTACACAATCACCGACCGCCAACGACTGGAGGAGGAACTGACAAAGATCGGTCAACAAGGCTATGCGGTTGAACTGGACGAAATCGATGAGACCTTCTCATCCCTTGCTGTCCCCTTCTTGGATGAAAACGGCGAATTGCTCGGAACTCTTAGCTTTACCGCTCCTACAACCGCCATCCAAGCCCACGCTCAAGAGATAGCCGATGAGATGATTGACTTCATCAACAAAAAATTAAGTTTTTAAACAAATAAGCGACGAATCTACTGAGAGATTCATCGCTTATTTTTATTGTCCAAATCGTGTGCCAAGAGCTTTCTTCATCACATAAAGCCCTACTGTTACGATGACGCCTTTTAGGAAATTAAAAGGAATCAACAAATAGAGCATGTAATCCTTCATCGGCCCTACA
>CALYPW010000052.1 GCA_945278685.1 uncultured Dolosicoccus sp. | reverse complement strand
CCATGCGGTCGATTTCTTCTTCACTGAGTCCTGAGGAAGATTCGATGGTGATGGTTTGTTCTTTCTTAGTTCCTAAATCCTTGGCAGATACGTTGACGATACCGTTCTTGTCGATGTCAAAAGTAACTTCAATTTGTGGTACACCACGCGGAGCTGCTGGGATATCTGTTAATTGGAAACGTCCCAGAGTCTTGTTATCTGCGGCCATTTCACGCTCTCCTTGTAAGACGTGAACGTCAACGGCTGGCTGGTTGTCGGCAGCTGTGGAGAAGATTTGTGATTGGCTGGTTGGGATGGTGGTGTTGCGGTCAATCAACTTGGTGAAGACCCCACCCATGGTTTCGATTCCTAGAGATAATGGTGTAACGTCTAGTAAAACGATGTCTTGAACGTCACCAGAGATCACTCCCGCTTGAATCGCCGCACCCATGGCAACGACTTCATCCGGGTTCACGCCACGGTTAGGTTCATGACCGGTTTCTTTGCGAACGGCTTCTTGAACGGCTGGGATACGTGTGGATCCACCGACCAAGATGACTTCGTCTAGCTCGCTGGCTTTGACACCGGCATCGGACAAGGCTTGACGAACAGGCTCTTTCGTACGATCCACTAAATCACGGGTCAACTCGTCGAATTTCGCACGGCTAAGGGTCATCTCTAAGTGTAGAGGGCCTGCTTCTCCGGCGGTAATAAAGGGTAAGCTGATCTGTGTGGATGTGACTCCGGATAATTCTTTCTTAGCTTTTTCAGCAGCGTCTTTTAGACGTTGGACAGCCATTTTGTCTTGGCTAAGGTCGATGCTGTTTTCTTTGCGGAAACCGTCGACTAACCAGTCGATGATACGCTCGTCAAAATCGTCCCCACCAAGATCGTTCAATCCGGCAGTTGCAAGAACGTCGAAGACACCGTCTCCTAATTCAAGCACAGACACGTCGAAGGTTCCCCCACCCAAGTCAAAGACTAGAATGGTTTCTTCAGTGTCGGAATCTTCTAACCCGTAAGCCAAGGCAGCAGCCGTTGGCTCGTTCACAATACGCTCAACTTCTAACCCGGCAATGCGTCCAGCGTCAGTGGTTGCTTGACGTTGTGCGTCGTTAAAGTAAGCAGGAACCGTAATAACCGCTTTGGAAACTGATTCTCCTAAATAGTCTTCCGCATAACCTTTCAAGTACTGCAGGATCATTCCTGAAATTTCTTGGGGTGTATACTCTTTGCCATCCACATCAACCTTGTAACCTGCTTCACCCATGTGACGCTTGATGGAGCTCACTGTGTGTGGGTTGGTCACCATTTGACGCTTTGCAACTTCACCGACTTGAATTTCACCGTCTTTAAAAGCGACGACAGAAGGAGATGTGCGGTTTCCTTCTGGGTTTGGGATGATTTTTGGTTCGCCACCCTCTAAAACAGCAACGGCAGAGTTTGTAGTTCCTAAGTCAATACCAATGATCTTACTCATAATGTAAACGCCTCTTTCTTTTTAAAAATTAATGGTTAATAGGTAAAACTGATTACTCCGTCACAACGACCATGGCTGGGCGGATCACACGATCCTCCAACTGGTAACCCTTCTGCAAGACCTGGGCGACTTCGTCGGATTCTTGATCGTCTTGAGCAGGGGTGGTGCTGACGGCTTGATGGTAGTTTGGATCAAAAGCTTCTCCCGCTGGGTCAATCACCTCGATGGACTCATCGGCAAAAATCTGTAAGATCTGGCCATGGACCATTTCCACACCGGCCAACAAGGATTTTGCATCCTCTGAGTCGGCCTCAGTGGCTAAGGCGCGCTCCAAGTTGTCAATGGCTTCAAGTAAAGCCGTGGCTAACTTTTGAGAGCGGTACTTGGCAGCCTCTTGGCGCTCACGGGTGTTGCGGCGCTGAATATTCTGCATTTCCGCTTGCAGTCGCAAGATTTGATCTTCTAATTGTGAATTCTTGGCTTCCAGGACCTTTACTTCATCGGTCTCCTCTTGGACTTCTTCGGTTTCAATTTCTTCCGGTTGATCGGTTGGATCAACATCAATTTCTCCCGAGTTTTCTGCTGTTCGTTTGTGATCTTCTGACATCCAAACTCCCCCTTTTTATTTCATTTACGTCTTATATTATAGTGTATCTTGTGGGTTCTCACAATCTTTTAGACTTCTTAATGCGTGAGTTCTGTCAACACATGGGTCATCAATCCCAAATGGTCTTTATAATTCATGGTTGACGGGCCAATCAGCCCCATGGTCATCTCCTGATTTTGATAAGTATAATTACCAGTAATCATGGACAACTGGCTAAAATCACCGGATTCATTCTCCAACCCGTAGATGACATCCACGTATGGCTTGGCCTTCTCCAGCAGTTGGTACATCTTACTGGATCCGTCGACAAAGTGGAAAAGCTTTTGAAAAGTTTCTGCCCCTTCACGGATATCCAAGATATTGAAGAGATGGTCTTTCCCACTGACATAGTAGCGCTCGCTGAGTACTGTCATCAAGGCCTTGTCAAATAACTGGGTGAAATCCATCTGGTAGCCGATCAGGCGTTGCACCAAGAGTGGTAAGGTTAACTTGGCTTTTTGAGTGGCAGCTTCCAAACTAATGTTGAGAACTTCCTCACGCAAAGCATCGGTCAACCGGTCCAAGGTCGACGCCTCCAAGGCAAAATGAGTCTTGAAAAGCTGACTGTCAATGACTCCCTTGTCCGTCATAATAATTCCAATAAAGGAATGGGCATCCAAAGACACCAGGCGGAACTCCGTGACCAGATGGTCCTGGGCGCCAGAGGTCAATAGGACCGTCACATAACCTGTCATTTGACTGATGGTATCTGCGGCCAACTTGGCAACCTCGAACACATCCCGGTGTCTGGACTTCAAAAAATGATCCAACTCTGAGAATTCGCGGTGCAAACGTTCTGCCGACAAGTCTTCAGAAAGGAGTAAGTTAATATAGAAGCGATAACCATCTTCCGATGGGACCCGTCCACTGGATGTGTGGGTCTTGCTTAAGTATCCTTGGTTCTCCAAAGATTTCATATCGTTTCGGATCGTCGCAGAACTAACACCTAAGACGCTTTCCTCCAATAGTCGTTTCGAACCAATGGGTTCCTTGTATTGTCCATACAACTGGACAATCAAACGTAAGATTTGTTCTTGTCGATCGGTTAGCATTTATTCACCTCAAGTAGTTAGCACTCTTTTGTTCTGTCTGCTAACTGTCTATATCTTATCAAGGCCTTGATTCAATGTCAAGGGTTTATGCACAAAAAAACGAAAAAATAGCACTCTTTTTTATAGAGTGCTAATCTATGCGTTTTCTTCGCGTATGTATAATGAAGGGAAAATTAAACAACGGAATTCCTATCGTCGATGGTGAAACTTTATGACTTGGTGGATTTTATAATCTCAACACTGGCAGAAGCACCAATGCGTGTAGCACCTGCTTCTATCATGGCTTGCGCATCCTCGAAGGTTCGAACACCGCCCGAAGCTTTGACGCCCATCTCTGAACCGACAGTCTCACGCATCAATCGGATGTCTTTCACGGTTGCTCCACCGTCCGAAAAGCCTGTCGATGTCTTCACAAAATCAGCTCCAGCCTCTTTGGCCAATTGGCACGCGCGGACTATCTCTTCCTTCGATAGTAAACAAGTCTCAATAATAACCTTCACAAGTGATTGTTCTGCAGCCTTGATGACTTCAGAGATTCCTTCACGGACCTTCTCATAGTCTCCCTCTTTTAGAGCCGTAATATCAATCACCATATCCACCTCGTCTGCCCCTAAGGACACAGCGGTACAGGTCTGGTCACCCTTCATCTTCGGTGTGGAAGCGCCTAACGGAAAGTCGATAACAGTACAAATTAATACCCCACTTCCCGCCAACTCTTCAGATGCTTCAGCGATGTGAGTAGAATTAATACACACAGATTTAAAATGGTAATCCCGAGCTTCTTGGTAGAGTTTTGATAACTCTTCAAAAGTGGCATTCGGCTTGAGGAGCGTGTGGTCAATCATTTGATTTAAGTTCATAGAATACGTTCCTTTCGTTTGTAGATAACCAAAAGAGACCAGCAAATTCCTGCTAGCCTCTCGTTATATTACTCTAAGACTTCTTGTACAGTATTTTGAATCGTTTCAGCAGTCAATCCATAGATTTCTTTTAGATAATCAGAAGTCCCAACTTGTCCGAATTCGTCTTGCACACCTACTCGTTTCACAAGTACCGGAGAATGTTCACTCATGAGTTCGGAAATCGCCCCACCTAATCCACCGATGACGTTATGGTTTTCTGCTGTAACAACGGGTGCCCCTTGTAATTCCTCAACCAGGCGTAAATTTAATGGTTTGATTCTGAATAAATCAATCACTCCCACTTCTACCCCTTTGCCTGCGAGTGAATCCGCTGCTTTTAGAGCTTCTTCAACCATCATGCCACTTGCAACGATTGTCGCATTTTTTCCTTTGCGTAAACGTTTGTAACCTTCACTGAAATTCTCACCTTCTTCGTATATTGGATAAGGATTTTTTCGAATGGTGCGAATATAGTTCAGATGATTGCCTACCAAGGTTTCTTTCAGAACCGCTTGGAATTGCACATCATCACTGACTTCGTACAAACGAATGTGCGGAATTGCGCGCATCAATGATAAGTCTTCAAAAGGCATATGGGTTCCGCCATTCGTCTCAGCGCTCACTCCAGCATCTGAACCGATGATCGTTGCAGGAAGCTTGGAATAAGCCAATGATAGAAAGACCTGATCGTACACGCGTCGTGTCGCAAAAGGACCGAATGTATGAATGTATGGTTTGTAGCCAAGTACCGACATTCCTGCCGCGGCTCCGATCATTTGAGCTTCCATGATTCCAACGTTCACATAACGCTCATTTAAGACATCTTTTAAATCGGCAGTCGCCATTGAACCGGATAAGTCTGCTTCAAAAGCAACAACGGATGAGTCTTTCACGCCTTCTACTGCAAGAAAATCTCGGTAAACTCGTCGCATTTCCTTACTCTCTCGTTGAATATTATTACTCTTCATGAATGACTCCCTCCAAAGTTTCAGCAAGTTCTCTGTGGATTTCTGCTAATTTAGCTGCCATGACCTCATCTAAACGAAGATGGTGATTGAGTTCTATATCTGAAACGACCGACACTCCGTTACCTTTCAATGTATCTAAGACGATACAAATAGGTTGTTGAGTATTAGCAGCCTTCGCTTTCTTCAACACTTCCAGTAAGTCCTCAATGCTGTGACCATTTACACGCATGGATAACCAGCCGAAAGATTCGAACTTTTCACAAATATCGAAACATTTATTGATTTCATCGGTGGTTCCGTCCAGTTGTTTCTTGTTATCATCGACAAAAACGATGAACTTATCCAACTGACGATGGGCTGCAAATTGAACAGCTTCCCAGCACTGACCTTCGTCCAACTCACCGTCCCCCACAATACAGTAGGTATAGTGAGGGGATTTTTCGATCTGCTTGGCATAGGCCATCCCGCTGGCCACACTAATTCCTTGCCCCAAAGAACCGGTGGTCATATCCACTCCAGGAGTTAGATTCATATCCGGATGGGAAGGTAGGCGAGTACCGTTCTGATTCAGTGTCAACAACCACTCATGGTCGAAGAAACCTTTCAGTTGTAACGTCGCGTACAATGCTGGACCACCGTGCCCTTTTGAAAGAACAAAGTGATCGCGGTCTTTGGAATCAAAATTTTCCGGTGTCACATTCATTTCATGGCCATAAAGGACTGCTAAGGCTTCCACCATGGACAAACTTCCACCGTAATGTCCAAACCCTAAATGGTTTAAGGATGTCAAAGTTCCGAGACGAATACGTTGTGCAAATATTTCTAGTTCTTCTACAAGCGCCTGAGTGTCAGCAGTCATTATTGAACACCTTCTTCTTTATTCTTTTGAATAACCGTTAGAAACAGCATCATTGCGAGAACCGCAAAGATTCCTATGGATACAGCGATCGTTCCACCATGACTTGCCAAGCTACCGAGGAAAATTCCTGAAACTCCGAAGTCAGCATCTGAGAATGTGGATCCAGCGAATCCTAAATCTCCAAGAACTGGCATCAAAAATATCGGTAAGAAGCTAATCAATACTCCCTGCAAGAATGCACCAATGGTTGCTCCACGAACTCCACCAGAAGCGTTTCCGATAACTCCTGAAGTTGCCCCACAGAAGAAATGAGGTACAACACCTGGTAAGATGACGGTCCATCCTGCAAAGATCATGATGACCATGCTGACCAATCCACCGACGAAACTTGAAACAAAACCAATTAGAACTGCGTTCGGTGCGTAAGGATAAACGATCGGACAGTCCAAAGCTGGTTTTGAGTTTGGCACAACCTTCTCGGAGATTCCCTTGAAAGCAGGAACAATTTCAGCCAGGATCATACGCACACCTGAAAGGATAATTGAAACTCCTCCGGCGAACATTCCACCTTGAGTTAATGACCAAATATAAGGGTTGTTTCCATCACTAAGATTCGTCATGATCCACTGATTCTCTGAGAACAAAGTAACAATCAGATAGAACAAAATCATGGACAATGAAATAGAAACAGTACTATCACGTAAGAAATTGAGACCTTGCGGGAAGTTGATGTCTTCCGTTGATTTGGACTTATCGCCCAACTTCTCACCAACGAATCCACTCAACCAGTAACCAACCCCAGAGAAGTGTCCCAGAGCTACTTGGTCGTTACCTGTTAGTTGGACCATGTACTTTTGAATAAGTGCTGGAGATAGGGTCATAATA
The DNA here is from genome assembly GCA_945278685.1 of uncultured Dolosicoccus sp. Lineage (GTDB taxonomy): Bacteria > Bacillota > Bacilli > Lactobacillales > Aerococcaceae > Dolosicoccus. The sequence continues at coordinate 1,991 of CALYPW010000052.1, read as the reverse complement.
ATTCCTAAGGCACAACCACCCATCAGAATCAGTCCAGCGGATTTAAATCCGGCAACTACCATAATTACTGCAACCATACATGCCATATATAAAGTATGATGACCGGTTAAGAAAATATATTTGAACTTTGTGAAGCGAGCAATGATGATATTAAAGATCATCCCTGTTAACATGATCAATGCCGTAGCTGTCCCGTACTCATTCAAAGCAATCGCCACGATGGCTTCGTTGTTTGGAACAACTCCACTCATATTAAAAGCGTGCTGGAATAAGTCACCGAATGGAATAATCGATTGCTCGATCACTCCAGCTCCTGCCGTCACAATTAAGAATCCTACGAAGGTTTTAATTCCACCTTGAACGATGTCTGAAGCAGATTTCCTCTGCAAGAGGTTTCCAATGATTGCTATTAACGCAACCAATAAGGCGGGAGTACTCGCAATATCAATCAAAAAGTCTAATACTAGTTTCACAACAATTCCTCCTTTTTATATCCACAATGAATCATCGATTAGTATTTATAAAATGTTATTTTCCTTCAGAATAGTCCCTACAACTTCTCGAAGTTCATTCATGTCAATAATGCTGTTCATGGCACGAACATCCCCAAGACGTTGCGCAGATGACTCTAAGTCTTTACCAACAATCCACACATCTGCATCACTTGCCGATGCATTTCCCAAATCATAGTGATCAACGATGACCTGATCTTCGCCAATCCCTAAATCTTTCAAGATGCTTTGAATATTCATCTCGACCATGAAACTTGAACCTAAACCAGATCCACAAGCTGTACCAATTCTTAACATATTAATCTTCCTCACTTTTTATTATTGATTTAATTTCGTCATATTCTCTTGCTTTGATTAATGTCTCAATATTCTCGTCATCGCGAATGGCAATGGTTAAATGGGACAAGGCCTCTAAATGTCTTTTGTTGTCACTGGCAGCAATGACTACGATTAATTGCATCGGATGATCTTCATCGTCTTGTAAATAAGATGGATGGGTCAACGTCAGCATAGACATGGACAATTCATTCACCCCATCTTCGGGACGAGCATGCGGAATCGCAATTCCCTTACCTAAATCAAAGAATGGCCCATATTCGTCCACGCGACTAATCATGGCATCAATATATTCTTCGTCGATGTATCCTTTATCGAGCAAAGGTTGAGACGCGAGGGCGATGGCTTCTTTCCAGCCCAACTTTTCATCGGATGTTTGGAAAGTTTCTTCCGTAATTAATTCGGACAACATTGGATAATCTTCCTCCTCTTGGCATGTTTGATTTTCAAAGAAATTAATCAGTTCTAAACGTAATTCAACATCGTTATGAATGGTGGTGTGCTTATCAATCAATTCCATCACCTGAACCATTTCATAAGGATATAAATCCTTCATCGGGAAGGTGTTGACAACCATTTGGTACAGCTGATCCAAAGCGGTACCATTCATGAATAAAGACACCATGAACACAGGCTTATCAGATTCCAGAGGAATCGTTGAAAAGATCAAATCATAGGATGTTTCATCGATACCGGAAATCTGGTCATAACGATAATTATCGAGAAATTCAATGTTAGGGAAATAATCTTCCAACTGTCGTTTAATCACCAATGAAGAACTTACGCCATTGGGACAGACAATTAAAGCTCGCAGATGATTATTTGTTGACACCTTGTCGGTACTTAAATATCCTCCGAAATGAATCACAAAATAACTAATTTCACTGTCCGGAATCTTCCGACCTACCTGCATCTCCAAAGGTTTCAAGGCGCGTTCTACAATTTCAAAAATGTAGCGATATTCTTTTTTTATCGTCTTGGTGTAAGGATTATAGTCAACAAATCCAGTCTTTAAGCGATAATAAGCCGGAACCAAATGGTTAATTAACCCTTCGAAGAGCTCTTCTTTATGCGTGAAGCGAATTAAAGAAACCGCTTCCATTTCTTGGATGATTTCTCGAGTTAATTCTACAAAAAAGGAAG
>CALYPW010000051.1 GCA_945278685.1 uncultured Dolosicoccus sp. | reverse complement strand
ATGTCCTGGATACCCTCACGGACCGTGAAGAGCATGTCCTTCGTTTACGCTTCGGGCTCGATGACGGGAATATTCGTACCTTGGAACAAGTGGGTCAAGTATTTGGAGTCACGCGAGAAAGAATTCGTCAAATTGAAGCGAAAGCTTTAAGACGTCTTCGTCATCCAAGTCGATCCAAACAATTAAAAGACTTCTTAGAGTAAAAGGTAGTTATAAGCCGATGGCGACGATAGGTATTTGCTTTAATACCTTTCTTCCTCATCGGTTTTTTGTTATAGACATTTAAGGAGATATGATGGACGAGAAAAGATTATCGAAACGTTTAGCCAGAGTCAGAGACTTGGCGGTTGAACACACTGAATCCCCGCGACGCTTGGTAGATATTGGCAGTGATCATGCCTATTTACCCATTTACATGGTTCTCAACCAGGACGTTGAAGCAGCCATTGCTGGCGAAGTCGTTCAAGGACCCTATGACTCGTCCTTGCGTGCCGTGACGGCCAATCAGCTATCCGATCAGATCGATGTGCGTTTAGGAGATGGATTAGAGGTTCTGAAAGATTTTGATGACTTCAATGTGATGACTATTTGTGGTATGGGAGGTGGGGTGATCGCCTCTATTTTAGAAAAGGGGCGTGATCGTTTAAGCGGCGAAGAGACTTTGGTCTTGCAACCCAACGTGGAAGAACGTTCGGTTCGCCAGTGGCTGGCGACTCATTCCTATGAGATTATCGCCGAGGATTTATTGGATGATGCAGGTAAACGCTATGAAATCATTGTTGCCCAAAAAGCGGCTAGGGAGTTTCCACTTTCTCCCAAAGAAGTTCTGGCAGGACCACATCTTTTGAAGGAAAGAAGCGGGCTTTTCCTTGAGAAATGGCAGCATGAAAAAGAACACTTGGAACGGGTGGTCCAGGCCATCCAAACTTCTGGAGACAGTCCACAAAATCAGGAGCGCCTCCAGATGATGAAAGAACAATTAGCCCTGGTGACGGATATTCTGAAGGAGGATGGACATGAAGTTGAATGAATTGATTGATAAAATTACCCAAGATTTTCCTGAGGAACTGGCCGAAAGCTGGGACCAAGTCGGCATTCATTTTGGAAGTGGTTCCAACAGCATTAAAAAAGTTCTCGTGGCTTTGGATATGCGTCCTGAAGTGGTCGAAGAAGCCATTGACAAAGAGGTGGACACCTTGATTTTGCACCATCCACCGATTTTTAAGAAAATTCAACGTTTTAACACCGATGATCCTCAAATTAATATGTACGCCCAGGTCATTCGTGCGGGAATCAATGTCTACGCCATGCACACCAATTATGACATTGCGGAAGGTGGTATGAATGACTTGCTGGCTGGTCAGCTGGATCTCCGGAATGTGCGCTCCTTGTCCCCAGAGGCCTCTTTGGAGACGCCGGGACTGGGAAGAGTGGGAGAGTTACCGCGGGCGCTCGCACGTGAGGATCTCATCCAGCATTTGAAAGAAAAACTTCAATTGGAGCATTTGATTACCATCGAGAAAAATCCTAAGGCCCAATACCAAACTGTGGCGATCATCGGTGGTTCAGGATCCAGCCTCATGGGTAAGGTTGTACACCAGGACGTGGACGTCTTTATCACAGGCGACATTACCTATCACACTGCGCACGATCTCTATGAATATGACCTCTTGAGCGTTGATGCCGGTCATTACATTGAACATGTGTTCATTGAAGAAATGACGCGGTACCTTAAAGCCTTAAATTTACCACTTGATATTTATGCATCGACCACGAGTACCAATCCTTTTGTCATTGAATAGAAGGGAATTAAGATGAAACAATTTGAAAGAGCAACGAAGGAACGTTTAATTCGATATGCCAAAATTAACACCCGTTCAGACATTAACAGTGACACCGTTCCGTCCACCAAGTGCCAATTAGACCTGTCCCATTTATTGGTCGAAGAATTAAAAGCCTTGGGCATGTCCCAGGTCTATTTTAATGAAGAAAATGCCTTTGTCACAGCAACCTTGCCTGCAAATATCGAAGAAGAAGTACCCACCATTGGATTCATTGCTCACGTGGATACGGCCGATTTTCCTTCTGAAAATGTTCAACCCCAAGTTTTTAAGAAGTATGACGGTTCTGACCTGGTCTTGAATGAGAGGATGTCCATGCGTGTGGCGGATTTTCCTCAACTCATGAACTATTTGGGACAAGACCTGATTACTACTGATGGCACGACCTTGTTGGGAGCCGATGATAAGGCGGGTATTGCGGAAATTATGACGGCCATGGAGTATCTGATTCAACATCCAGAAATTCCTCATGGCGATCTTCGGGTTGCCTTTGGGCCCGATGAAGAGATTGGCCGTGGGGCCGACCGTTTCGATGTGAAGGCCTTTAATGCAGATTTTGCCTATACCATGGACGGTGGTCCGGTGGGTGAGCTTCAGTATGAAAGTTTTAATGCAGCGGCCGTGGACTTAGAAATTACAGGGGTCAGTGTTCACCCTGGGACCGCTAAGGATCAAATGATCAATGCCATCACCGTCATGAATGACTTTATTCAAGCACTTCCTCCCCGAGAAGTTCCAGAACATACGGACGGTCGGGAAGGTTTTTATTTAGTGACTAATTGCCAAGGAGAAATCGGTCAAGCGTGTGTATCTTTAATTATTCGAGACCATGACAAGAATAAATTTTTGGAGCGTTGTCGCTTTGTCGAAGATTTGATCGAGACAATCAATGATGGCTATGATCAACCCCCCATCCGTTATGAACTCTATGACCAATATTACAACATGGAAGAAATTCTTCGCAGAGATATGACACCGTTGGACGTGGCGGTGAGAGCCATGGAAAAGATAGGCATCACTCCCAATCTAGACCCGATCCGTGGAGGTACGGATGGTTCCAAATTAAGTTTTATGGGCTTGCCAACACCGAACATCTTTGCCGGCGGAGAGAATTACCATGGTCCTTATGAGTTTGTTTCGACACAGGCCATGGCCTTAGCCACCCAAGTGATTATCGAAATTGTTCAGGAAGTTACCCATCAAAAGTAAAGGAGGATCTGAATGGCGATTCAATTTATCACCGGCGGCTCGAAGCAAAATAAGAAGCGAGCCATTATTCAACGCCTGCACCAACTTGCAAAGGAAGATTCTGATGCTGTCATTTATTACATCATTCCCGAGCATTTAAAGTTCGACATGGAGACTTTTCTGCTGGAAGAAATTCAAAGGATCAACCAACAGGAAGAATCCGCCAGTATTCGCATCCAAGTGGTGAGTTTTACCCGACTGGCTTGGTTCCTACTGCCTCCAAAACTTACTCGCCAAACAGCCATTTCTTCCATTGGCGAAAGCATGATCATTCGACAGATCTTGTCAGAACTCCAAGAAGACCTGTATGTCTTTCGCGGACAAATTCGCTACCAAGGCTTTATCGAAAAACTTTCCGCGCTTTTTGAAGAATTTCTTTCCGGAAATATTGAACCGGAAGACTTGTTCTTTTCCATTCAGCAGGTGACGGCTGAAAAGACAGGTGACGGAAAAAAAGCCTGGTTCGAAGAATTGGCAAACGGACCTTTCCAGGACATGGACATTCAGCGTTTGCGAGAGATTTATCAAATTTATGACCGATATTATCGGATCATTCAAGAACAAGAATTGGAGACTCATCAAGTCTTTCGAGACCTGGGGGACCTCTTGGAGGAAGATGATTTCAGCAATTATACGGTGGTCATTGACCATCATTATTATTTCAATGCAGAAGAAATTCAATTGCTCTTGAATCTGGCCCGCAATGTCCAACAAGTGTATATCACCTTACCCATCGATCAAGAATCCTTAAAATCGGATCAATGGCATCCGGCCGCAGAATTACCCAAAAAGACCTATTACCAATTAAAATCATTGGCCGACCAATTGGGTATTTCTGTCGATACTGATTGGAACATTGACAACCAGAGCTTTGAATATGCCCCTGCCATGTTACAAGTGGCACAACAATTTCAACAAAACTTAATCAGCGCACCCAGCCACTCACAGACACCTTTGTCCTTGGATAAGACACACCACTGGTGGCAAGCTGACAGCATCCAAACGGAAGTTACCCATGTCAGCAATCAAATCCATTATTTGGTCAATAAAAAAGGCTACCGCTACAGTGATATTGTCGTTTTGACGAGAGACTTGGATCTCTACCGATCGGTTATTGAGCCCTTGTTTCCACTGAATGATTTGCCATTTTTCTATGACCACCAAACAAAGATGAATGAACACCCCTTGGTGGTTTTATTGGAATCTTTCCTAAATCTGCATCGTTACCGTTGGAAATATTCAGACCTCTTTGCGGTTCTTAAGTCGGATTTAATTTATCCCGATAAATACGATCGGGAGTCGGAAGAGGAGAACGTCGACACCTGGAAGGAAAAATCCCACATTCACAATCATCGCGTCAATCTTTTTGAGAATGTGTTGTTGGCCAACGGATATTTCAATTACCGCTTAATCGATCCTCATTTCCAATGGAAATTTCCCGAAGAAGACGACATTTATTATGAATTTACGGGTCAGAAAGCCAGTAAGAGTTTGGGAGAATTGACCGATGACATTCGCCAATGGATTCTGACACATTTCGTTCAATCTTTCGACTTCTGGAAAGAAAAGATATCTGGAAGACAAGCGGCCCTGTGGTTGTATCACTTGGTGGAAGATTTAGGGATCCAGTCTCACTTGATGCGCCTTAGGGATCAAGCCATTGAAGAAGGTCAATTACAAACTTCTCTAGAACACGAACAGGCGTGGGAAGCCTTCTTGGAGACCATCGAGGAGTTCTATACCCTTTACAGTACCAGCTTGATCACCTTCGATGAATTCTATGAAATTTTACTGACTGGTTTAAAAGAATCAACCTTCCACGTAATTCCACCAACGATTGATCAAATCACGATCACCAGCATGGAAAGTCCGCAAGTGTCGCCTTACAAAGTTGCCTTTATTCTTGGGGCCGACGAATTTAGTCTTCCCAAGCAATACGATCACCAATCCCTGTTAGATAAGGAAGAACGTGAAGAAATTTCCGAAAATTTGCTGGCCCATCAATTCCTCGTGGAATATGAAGAAGTCATGAATGCCCAAGAATTTCTGCTGGCCCATCAATTGTTGTTAAGTGCCAAGGAAGCACTTTATATCTCCTATGCGTCCAGTGGCGAAGAAGAATCCGTAGGTTTGTCGCCATATTTCCAACAAATTCTGGACCTTTCAGAAGGGCAGTTAGTCTGTTTGGATTCCCGACATCACTTGGCAGGAGCAGAAACCTACATTCCCAGCGACTTTGGAAAATTACCCATGCAAATTTCACCGCTTTTTCAGTGGATTCGCTGTGAATATGAAGAAGGCAGGGAGCCTTCACAAGACTTGCAAAACATGATTCGTTTGTTGGCTAAGCAATTCCGAAAGGATTACGGCGATGACTGGTTAAATCCCTTAATTTACCAGCTCTTTACCTTCAATGAATTACCAGAAAACCTGCAACCAGAAACAGCCCAGGCACTTTTTGGCAAAAACTTATCAGCCTCCGTGTCTAAGATTGAGGAGTATTACCGAGATCCCTATAGTCATTTCTTAATCTATGGCTTACGGCTCAAAGAGCGAGAGATGTTTGAGATGAGCCCCATCAAAACCGGTGATTATTTCCATGAATCCTTGGATTTATTGTTGGCAAAAGTTCTTGAAAAAGGTCAACAACTTCAAGATCTCACGTCGAAAGAAATGGATCGATATCTTGGCCAGATTCAGAAGAATTTACAGGAAGATTATCGTTTCAATGTGCTGTCCAGCACTTCCCGCATGCAGGCGATTCTTCAGCAAATGAATGATAAATTGCGATCTTTTGTAAGGTTTACCCAGCAGCAACAAAAACAGATCAAATTATCCCCCCAACACACAGAGTTAATCTTTGGAAACATCGGTCAAGCCCAGGAAAACTTCATACCTGGTTTAACCTATCCGTTGAAGTCAGGAGGACAATTGTCCATTCGTGGAAAGATTGACCGCATGGATCTGACTCAAGACAGTGGAAAGGAAAAGCTTCTTCAGATTGTTGACTACAAATCTGGGAATAAAAACTATCGCCTTCTCGACACCTATTATGGTCTAGATTTGCAGATCTTGACCTATTTAAAAGTGGCCATGGAACATCACCAAGCATCCGATTACCAGCCCTTGGGAGGATTTTACCAACCGATGATTCAAAGCTTTCAGAAGGTGACACAACGCCTTATTCTAGATGATAAGCAGGCAATTGAGAAATTACAATTGGGAGAAAATACTTTGAATGGATTTATTGTGGCCAGTCCTTCACAACTGGAGGGCGTGGAGCCACAATTAGCGACCAGCAAAAAGAGTTTGGTCTACCCTGCCACCCTTAAAAAAGATGGCGATTATACGGCGCGCACGCCTGCTTATACGCTGGAAGAGTACGATCTTTTGATGGAGTATCTCAATTATCTTTTCCAGCAAGCCGGCAATCAGATTCAAGCGGGGGAAATCGCTTTGAAACCCTTTCAAGATGAAGAGTATACTCCCAGCACCCGGGGAGCTTTCCGAGTCATTACCGGCTTTGATGCGACCGAATCCTATGAGGCTTATCGTCACAAGGAATCCATGAACAAGTCAGAGATTATGGCCGAGATTCACCAACTGTTAAATCCCGATGAAAAGGAGAACGATTATGACTAAAGCATCCATTCAATTGAATCCGGATCAAAAAGAGGCGATTCATCACCAGGGAGAAAACATTCTTGTGGCGGCTTCTGCAGGTTCGGGGAAAACCTTTGTGTTGGTCGAACGGATACTGAACCATTTGGAAAGTCGCTTTGCTTCCATTGATGAACTCTTGGTAGTCACTTTTACGGAATTGGCTGCGAAAGAAATGAAAGAACGTTTGGAAAATCGCATCAAGGAAGCCGTTAACGAGGCATCGTCTGTCGAAGATCGACGTTTCTATTTATCCCAAATGCAGAAGTTACCGACGGCCCATATTCGAACCTTGCACAGTTTCTGTTTAGCAGTGATCGAAAAATATTTCTACTTGATTGATTTCAATCCGAGTTTTGATCTGATCACTGATGAGACGGAATTAGCCCTCATTTATCAGGAGGTTTGGGAGCAACTTCTGGACGACATTTACGAAGAAGAAAGTTGGATGGACCAGGAGCAACTGTTCGATTTACTGGCCCGATATACGGATGGGAAAACCGACGAGGGATTGTACGAATTAGTTGTTAGTTTGTATCAATTCTCTCGTTCCCATCCCAATCCACAAGAGTGGTTAAAGGAAGGAAACCGTTCGTTGACTGATTTGGACAAGTTTTTAGAAGGTGATTTGTACAAGCAATCCTTCCAACCCTATCTTATGAACGCTCTGATGAGTCTGTCCAAGGAGTACGACCGCGGGTTAGATAGGATGCAGCGTCTATCCCAAGACACCATTGAAAAATATGAACCGATTTTTTCTGGCAAGGTCGCCGTTATTAACCAGCTTTATGAGGCCATCCACGGCAATCGCTTAGCAGATTTTTCGAATCTTTTACAGACCATCAGTTTCCAACGTTGGCCCAGCAATTCCAAGAAATCCGATGATTATGAGGCAGTGAATGAGTTAAAAGATATACGAGACAACGCCAAAAAATCCGTTGAATCTTTGCAACGATTATTTCCTTATTCTTTTGATTCCATTTTGGACATCGAACACCATTTGTCGTCGGTGATTGACAATCTCATCCAATTAACCATTAAATTTCAAGACTTATTAATGGTTCATAAGCGGGGCATTAATCGAATCGATTACAGTGATTTGGAACACCTCACCTTGGAAATCATTGCCCCTTTTAATCCGGAGACTCAGAAACGTCAAGTTAGCATGGCCGGAGCTTATTATCAGGATCTATTTCAAGAATTGCTGATTGATGAATATCAAGACATTAATGAAATTCAAGGCGAGATTCTGAATTGGTTGTCTCGTGAATATACCTCCCGAGCAGGGAATCAATTCAAAGTAGGGGACGTCAAACAATCCATTTACGGCTTTCGAATGGCGGATCCTGATCTTTTCTTGCAAAAATATCGCAGCTACCAAAAAAGCGATCAAGGGCACTTGATTGTGTTGGATGAGAATTATCGCTCCCGCCACCAAGTCCTGCAATTTACCAACTTCGTCTTTGAACGGCTCATGGATGAGACCTTCGGGAACATGCCTTATGATCGGTCAGTGGCCTTAAAAACTGGTAATCAATTCTTCTTGGAAGATAAGAAAAATGAAGACTTCAATATTCGTTTCTTGTTACATTCCAAGGACGATGATCAAGAATTGACGCCCAATCCACGGATGCGACTGGACAATTCCAATGATTACCAATCTTTTTTAATTGCCCAAGACATTTATCGTCGGGTTCATGTGGACCAAGAAACCGTCTATGACAAGGATTTGGGGGACTATCGACCAGTCACTTACGGTGATTTTGTGGTTCTCTCTTCCACACGTAATCCTTTTCTCTCCCTGCAACGAGCTTTCGAGCACTATGAGATCCCACTCATGAGTCAAAAGAATGAAAGTTTCTTCCAGCGCCAGGAGATTCAATTGATGTTGGCCTTGCTTAAGATTATTGATAATCCTTTACAAGACATTCCTTTGGTAGCGATTTTAAGATCCTTTTTTGTTGGATTGAGCGACGAAGCCTTGAGTCAGATTCGTATTTACCATCCTGACGGCTTATTCTTTGAAGCTGTGCAAGTGTATTTGCAAGGCGAAGAGACAGAGGCTGCCATTCGCCTCAAACTCTCTGTCTTCATGAAGCGATTATTGGTCTGGCAAGAAAAATCCAAGGA
>CALYPW010000050.1 GCA_945278685.1 uncultured Dolosicoccus sp. | reverse complement strand
GCATCCATGTCCACATGTAAAATTTTCCGGCTGATGTCCGGGACCGGCTCATCAAAGGTTAAGATTCCATATTTCACTCCGTCACCTCCTTTCACTCATTATACGAATAAACGTTCGTATCCATCAAGTGAAAAACGCCCCACACTCCTAAGAGTGGGGACGCTTTCCATAAACGCTTAGACTGTGGCATCTTCTGTCACAGATGTTTCTTCGATTTTCTCCTCAGTTGGGTCCTTCTTAATCGGTTCTTTCGCTTGTGCGACCGCGCCCAATTCAAAGGTCAAGTAGATACCTTCACAGTCAAGGACAACCGTTCCTTGTCCTTGGTTGACCTCATCGACAATTCCATGAAGCCCACCGATGGTGACCACGGCATCTCCTTTTTTAAGTGCTTGAATCATTGTCTGCTTATCTTTTTGAGCTTTTTGTTGCGGACGAATGACCAAGAAATACATCAGCGCGAAAATTAGCACCAATGAAATTACGTTTCCTAACAAATTATTCACCTCTTCCAATCATTTACCCTTCTATATTATCAAAAAGCTGGCGTAAGTCCTAATTATATCAAGATTTTTTAAGAATTAATTCCAAAGGACGAGAGAGGTTTTTTAAAAAAACAAGGGGTGCGCGAGTTCAGTATTTGGTCTCATAACTGAACTCAAGCACATTCGGCGGAAGTGTTCAACCTCGTAACTAAACTCAACCACCAGCCCAGGCCTGGATGACGCCTTTTACTTGCCCAAAGCAGGAAATGGCTCCCCACCCCTTTTCACAACAAAAACTCCGGATCTACCAAGATCCGGAGTCTTCTACTTAAAAGCTGGTCAATAACACCGAGGCGATTTTGAAATAAATCAGCAAGGAGAAGGTATCTACCACCGTGGTGATTAAAGGACCGGCCATGACAGCAGGATCCAGGTCGAAGCGGTCCGCCAACATGGGCAGGACGCCACCGACGACTTTGGCCATGACCACTGTCGCCACCAAGGTCAAGGAGACAACTAAGGCAACGGTCACGGACACATCGTCCATCAACGTGATTCGGACAAAATTCACCGCAGCCAAGGCCAGGCTGGCAATTAAAGCCACACGAAATTCCTTCCAAATGACCTTGAAGGTATCCTGTCCCGAAACTTCTCCCAAGGCCAGAGAGCGAATCAGCAAGGTGGAGGATTGACTTCCGGCATTTCCCCCACTGTCCATCAATATGGGGATGTAGGTGGCCAAGACCACAGAGGCTTCCAAGACATCCTCGTAGGACTGAATGACCCACCCTGTAAAAGTCGCTCCCAGCATGAGAATCATCAACCAGGAAATGCGGTTTTTGAATAATTGGACGACCGGCGTGTCCAAGTAGCTGGCACCGGGATCTAATTCAGTGCTGTATCCTCGGGCGTAGTCGTCGTGAACCTCCATTTGAATGGTTTTGTAAATGTCGTCCGCTGTGACTAAACCGACCAACTTGTTCTCGGAATCGTGAACCGGCAAGACGATTAAGTTATGTTTCATGAATAAATCTGCTGCTTGATGGGGTTGGGCCTGGGTACCGATGGAAATCGGGTTCCAGTTAATAACCTCTGTCAGGTCGTCCTCTTTGTGGCGGATCAAATCCGACACGTGTAAGGAGCCCACCAATTCACGGGAGGCGTCTGTCAAATAAACATCCACCAATTGATTGGCAGCCACATCCACCGTTTCGACCACTTCCAGAACCTCACTGCGAGTGGCTGTCACCGGTGCTTTGACATAGTCTACCGTCATAATACTTCCCACACTGTTCTGCGGGTAATGCAAAAGATCATTCAATTGATCCCGGCGCTCTTTGGGTACTTCCGCCAAAAGACGAATGACCATGTTGGACGGCAACTCCTGCAAGGTGTCCACCGCCTCGTCCGACTCCATCAAACGAAACATGTCGTGAACATCTGGAGCCGCCATTTGCTCGATCATGCGTTTTTTAATGTCTGAAGGCAAATGGGCAAAGGCGTCGGCCAAGAGATCCTTGTCAACTAACTTGGCCGTCACAACGCGTTCCTCGTCCGACAACTCGATCAAATAATTTGTTAATTCGCTTTCATTCATTGTCGAAATTTTCTTTTGAATGTTCACAATGTCGTAGCGTTCTGCAAAATTTTCTCCCATCGTATATCCCCCATTTATCTAAATTCTTTACACGGATTGATGCTTTTTGAAGGGTCACCCCCTCCAAACTCCTCTCACATTTTTCATAAAGAACTCAATGGCGAATAAGCGTATAAATTGACATACAAAAAGCCCCCATATTGCTATGAGGACTCCTGAATCAGCCATCGCCTTCACAAAGTGGCAATACCTGCCAAAAAGTAAAAGGTCCCCCATTGCAAAAAAACAACGGAGACTCTTCTTCTATCTTTGCAACAAAGACAAATGATATAGATTGAATTTTAGCACTGTGCAACGTAATAGATGAAATCCATAGCTACATTAGAAATGCCCTTTACTGACAATTTCTGTTCTACCCATTGGCATCTTTCGATGTTCCTGGACAGTAGCCTGTGTTTGCATAGGAGCCTCACTCGTTCGTATGATATTCCTTACAATAAGTACTATAGTGGTCTCAAGGGTTCTTGTCAAATGATTCAACCCGTTGCCTATTGCAAGGCCTCTAACAAGGCATTGGCCAGTAAAAAATAAATTAACAAGCCAATAATGTCATTGATGGTCGTAATAAATGGACCACTGGCCACCGCCGGATCCACCTTCAATTTGGACATCAAAATCGGGATAAAAGTTCCCGACAAGGTCGCAAAAGACATCGCTACAAACAAGGAAATGGCCACCACGACCCCAATCATGGGTTCATGGAAAAATAACGAGATAATCACAAACAAAATACTTCCGCAAATCAGTCCTGTAACTATCCCCGTCAACAAATCCTTGAGAGCCACTCGCACAAAGGAATGATTTTTGATTTCATTGGTGGCCAAACCACGAACCGCAACCGCCAGCGATTGGGTCCCAGCATTTCCAGCCATGCCCCCAATGATGGGAATAAAGGCCCCTAACAAGGCCACTTTTTCCAAGGTGTCTTCAAAGGTCGACAACATGGTGGCTGTTGCCATGCCCATAAAGGTCAAGGTAATCAACCAAGGCAAGCGACTTTTAGCGGTCCGCAGCGGACTTTCGTCATAGGTAGAGCCCTTGGCCCCCGAACCGGCCAAGTGGTAGTAGTCTTCCTCAGCTTCCGCTTGGATAACGTCCATGATGTCGTCGGCGGTAATGACTCCGAGAAGGTGACGGTTCTCATCCACAACAGGTAGAGAAAGGAAGTCGTAATCCTGCATGGTAAAGGCAACAACTTCCTGGTCTTCGGTGTCCTCTACCGCGATGACCCGGGAACGCATGATATTGCCGATGGTGTCGGATTCTTCGGCGATGATCAAGTCACGCAGAGAAACAACTCCCACCAATTGCCCTTGGTCATTGACCACGAAAAGGTAGTAAATGGTTTCAGAATCCGGTGCCAACTCTTTAAGATAATCCAAGGTTTGTCGAACGGTCATCTCACTGTGGAGGGAAATATATTCCGTCGTCATCAGACTTCCCGCGGTGTGCTCATCATAAGCCGCTAGCTTTAATAACTGGGCCCTTTCCGCCGAGGTCAAATGGGCCAAATATTCGTGACGCAACTTGATCGGCATGGCCGATAAGAGGGAAGCTGCGTTGTCATACTGCATCATATTAATGACCTGGGCGCCCTCTTCCTTGGAAAGTGGGTGCAACAGTTCCTGGTAATTATTTTCATTGAATTCAATGGAGTCGAAGAAATCCGCCACTTCTTGGTAGGTTAACTCCTGAACCAAGTCGTAACGTTGGCTTTCTTCCATTTTTAAATAAATTAAACTTTGCTCATACTTGGGCAGATGGTGGAAACGCTCAAAAAAAGTATCGATTTGTCCTGAGTCATACAGGGCCCGGAGACTCTCAAACACTTCGTCCGCTTCGCGGTAGGCATATTCTTTAAAGTCCGATGCTTTCGACATAAAACTCCTACTTTCTTCATTGGGTTTTTTTCAACTCTTTCAATATAGCACGGACTTTCTCGACTCACAAGAAAAAAGGATCTAGAAACCTCTAGATCCTTCACCTTTAGAACAGACCGCTGATCTGTCCTTGTGAATCGATGCCAATGCCTTCTGCGGCCGGTGTTTTGGGAAGTCCAGGCATGGTCATGACGTTGCCGGAATAAACCACGATAAAACCAGCGCCGGCAGAAACCTTCAACTGACGAATGGTCACCGTGAAACCTGTCGGTGCGCCTTTTAACTGGGCGTTGTCTGACAAGGAATTTTGCGTCTTGGCCATGCAAATGGGCAAGGAAGCAAATCCATCGGCTTCCAGTTGGACCAGATTGCGTCGAGCAGCTGGCGTCAATTCAATGCCCTCTCCGCCGTAAATTTTTTGAACGATGGCGGTGAGTTTGTCCTCCAGGCTGTCTTCCAGGTCATAGATCGGCGTGGGCTGGGGATTTTCCTGGGCCAATTCAACCACTTTTTCAGCCAGATCCTTGGCCCCCTGACCGCCTTGGCCCCATACGTCCGCCACAGACACGGGCACATCGATGGAGGCACAGAAATCTTGGACCACTTGCAATTCATCTTTTGTATCCCCTTGGAAAAGGTTAATAGCCACCACCGCTGGCAAGCCGAGTTCTTCGCGGACAATGGACACGTGTTTTTCTAAGTTGGCCAAGCCCTCGCGAACCGCGTCCACATTGGTTGTTTGTAGATCTGGAAGAGCCAGCCCACCGTGCATTTTGAGCGCGCGGATTGTTGCGACAATGACCACTGCGCTGGGGATGATCGGTGCGTCCGAGTTGGAGCGACTCTTGATATTCATGAATTTCTCGGCCCCAAGGTCCGCACCGAACCCAGCTTCTGTGACTGTGAAATCGGCATAGTTCATGGCCAAACGAGTGGCCAAGACACTGCTACAGCCATGGGCAATATTCGCAAAAGGTCCCCCATGAATGAAGGTCGGAGTACCTTCCAAAGTTTGTACCATGTTGGGTAGTAGAGCATCTTTCAAGAGGGCCGCCATGGCGCCTTCCGCCTTGATCTGGGAAGCCGTGACCGGTTCACCCTCATAGGTGTAGGCAATGACCATTTCGCCCAGGCGACGTTTCAAATCATCGTAGGAGGAGGACAAACAAAGCACCGCCATGACTTCTGAGGCAACGGTGATGTCAAAGCCATCTTCGCGGGGCACCCCGTTGATGCGGCCTTGAAGACCGTTGACCACGTGGCGCAGCTGACGGTCGTTCATGTCCACGACTCGCTTCCAGACCACTTGGCGACCATCAATGTTCAAGACATTTCCCTGGTGAATGTGGTTGTCCAACATCGCCGCCAAGAGATTGTTGGCTGCACCAATGGCGTGAAAATCACCGGTAAAATGCAGGTTAATGTCTTCCATGGGAATGACCTGGGAGCGTCCCCCACCGGTAGCCCCACCTTTTAACCCAAAGACCGGGCCCAAAGAAGGCTCCCGCAAGGCCAAGGCTGATCGTTGGCCGATGGCACGCAAACCGTCTGACAATCCCACCGAAACCGTGGTCTTCCCTTCACCGGCAGGTGTGGGCGTAATGGCCGTGACCAAAACGACTTTCCCTTGACCTGAGGCCGGTGCTTCAAGAGCGGATAAATGGACCTTGGCCTTATCACTGCCGTAACGGTACAAATCCTCGGACTTAATGCCGATTTTGCTCGCCACGTCCACGATATTTTCGGGCGTCACGCTGTTGGCGATTTCTATGTCTGATTTAAAACTCATTGTCATCCTCCGTATCTGATGAATGCTCCATCGCAATGTAAATACTCACTGTTATTCTAACAAAAAATCCGAGCAAAGGCTCGGATTTTAGGATTAATCATCCCCAACTTCGAGAATCGCCATAAAGGCTTCCTGAGGAACCTCAACGGATCCGACTTGTTTCATACGTTTCTTTCCTTCTTTTTGAGCTTCTAAAAGCTTCATGCGACGAGTCACGTCTCCTCCGTAAAGGTGAGCCGTGACGTCCTTGCGCAAGGCACGGATGTTGGTTCTCGCCACAATGCGGTTTCCAATGGCCGCTTGAATCGGCACTTCGAACAATTGTTGTGGAATTAGTTCGCGCAAACGATCCACCAAGTCCCGCCCACGGTTGTGGGCAAAGTCGCGGTGAACAATCAAGCTCAGGGCGTCGACAACTTCCCCGTTTAGCAGAACATCCAACTTGACCAGGTCTGATGGCTGGTAGCCGATGATCTCGTAGTCCAGGGAGGCGTAGCCACGGGTACGGGATTTCAAGGTGTCAAAGTAATCGTAAACGATTTCGGATAAAGGCAATTCGTATACCACGTTGACACGGTTGGCGTCAATGTAATCCATGGTCTGGAAGGTTCCACGCTTCTTCTCGTTCAACTCCATAACCGGTCCCACGTAATCGTTGGGAACCATGACCGTTGCACGAACGAAAGGTTCATACACTTCGTTAATTTCTTCAGCCAGTGGCATTTGAGACGGGTTATCCACGCGGATTTCTTCCCCGTTCGTCTTCAATACTTCGTAAATGACCGACGGTGCGGTAATGATCAAGTCAATGTTATACTCGCGCTCCAAGCGTTCCTGGATGACGTCCATGTGCAGAAGTCCTAAGAACCCTGTTCGAAACCCAAAACCAAGGGCTTGGGAAGTTTCAGCTTCAAAAACAAGGGAAGCGTCATTCAGTTGTAATTTTTCCAAGGCGTCTCGCAAGCGGTTGTAGTCATCAGAGTCAACAGGGTATAACCCCGCGAAAACCATGGGGTTCAATTGACGATATCCCGGCAAGGCTTCCGCTGCCGGATTGTCCGCCAAGGTGATCGTATCCCCGACCCGGGCATCTTGGATGTTTCGAATATTGGCAATCAAGTAACCAACATCACCAGCCATGAGGTATTCACGGGCACTTGGATCTGGGTTAAAGACACCCACTTCCGTCACTTCAAACTCCGCCCCAGAGTTCATGAAACGAATGGTATCACCGATCTTGACGATTCCATCCTTCACGCGAATAGACACGATCACTCCTTGATAGGAATCATAGGTAGAGTCGAAAATTAAAGCCTTCAGAGGCGCTTCTAAATCACCCATTGGCGCTGGAACGTCTTCAACAATCTGTTCCAGAATGTCTTCAATCCCAATCCCGTCGCGGGCAGAGGCGTAGACCACGTTGGAAGTATCCAAGCCGATCACTTCTTCCACTTCTAAGGCCACACGGTCTGGATCTGCAGCAGGAAGGTCAATCTTGTTAATGACCGGTAAAACTTCCAAATCATTGTCCAAGGCCAGGTACACGTTGGCCAAGGTCTGAGCTTCAATTCCCTGCACCGCATCAACGACCAAGAGCGCCCCCTCACAGGCCGCCAAAGAACGAGAAACCTCGTATGTAAAGTCGACGTGGCCAGGTGTATCAATTAAATGCAGAATATATTCCTGACCATCCTTGGCCGTATACGTCAGCTCAACAGCGTTTAATTTAATGGTAATACCACGCTCACGCTCTAAATCCATCGAATCTAGCAAACGGTCTTCCATGTCTCTGTCAGCAACCGTTTCGGATTTACTTAATAACTGGTCCGCCAAGGAAGACTTCCCATGGTCAATGTGAGCAACGATCGAGAAGTTACGAATACGTGACTGACGATCTTTGAGTTTATTTAAATCCATCTACAAGGTTCACTACTTTCATTCATATATTTAAAAAGAATCTCACTCATAATTATAACAAAAAAATCGCCAATTGTAAGGAAGTGACCCGTCGGACACCTAAAAAACAAGAGAATATTTGAAGGACGATATTTTCTCGGAAAAACAACTACCCGCCTCAATCCCTACCAAATGACAGCTCTGACACCCGCCCCTTTCAAGCTCAAGCAACACAAAAAACACTAGAACCTCGGAGGATTCTAGTGTTTTCAAATTCGCAGGATTACTCGTTACCTTTAAAGATGCCCTTCAGTTTGGTGAAGAAGCTACGGTCGGAGCCTTTAATTTTCTCGCCCATTTCGTCCGCCAATTCAACGATGAGCTCATGTTCGCGCTCACTAAGTTGAGTAGGGGTGACGACTTTGACAGTGACTAACTGATCACCGTCACGGCGTCCGGATCCGCCAGGAACTCCTTTGCCACGTAGGCGGAAGGTTGTTCCGGTTTGTGTTCCTGCTGGAATGGTTAACTTCACCTTTCCGTGAGGGGTTGGAACCTTGATCTCATCTCCCAGAGTTGCCTGCGGGAAGGAGATTTGTTGTGTGTAATAAATGGTGTCGCCTTCGCGCTCAAACTGAGAACTCTTGGCCACGTGGAAGATGACAAACAAGTCACCGTATGGGCCACCGTTCTTGCCGGCTTCCCCTTGACCACTTAAGCGCATGCGCTGGCCAGTTTCAACACCGGCAGGGATGGTAAATTTCACTGTATGTTCGCGATTTTCAATACCAGTACCCCGACAGGTTGGACATGGCTCGTCAATTTCTTGACCTTTTCCGTGACAGACGTCACAAGTTTGTTGGGAAACCACACGCCCGAAAGGTGTGTTCTGCTCCACTTGAATAGTCCCCGAACCATGACACTTGTGACAGGTTTTGGGACTGGTGCCCGGTTTGGCGCCGGACCCGTCACAGGTGTGACATTCCTCTTCGCGGCGATAAGTGATGGTTTTTTCCTCACCAAAAATCGCTTCTTCAAAGGTCAAGTCCACGCGGTACTGCAAATCCGCTCCTTTTTGCGGAGCGTTTGGGTCACGCGTTCGACCGCCACCACCGCCAAAGAAGGAGTCAAAAATATCTTCGAAACCGCCGAATCCTCCCCCGGAGAATCCGTCAAAACCGCCACCACCGAAGCCACCAAAGCCACCGCCACCGAAACCTCCAGCTCCAAAATTAGGATCTGTAGAGGCGTGGCCGTATTGGTCGTAAGCCGCTCGCTTGTCTTCATCGCTGAGGACTTCGTAAGCCTCGGTCACCTCTTTAAACTTATCTTCCGCATCGGCGTCTTTGTTTAAATCAGGGTGATATTTCTTGGAAAGTTGACGATAGGCACGGCGAATCTCTTTGGATGACGCGTCGCGCGAGACACCTAAAACTTCATATAAGTCTCTTTTTTGTGCCATTATTTACCTCCTCTTAACTTAGTAAACAAAGCCAAGGTTTCCCTTGGCTTGTGAAACAGGATTAGTCTTCGTCAACTTCTTCAAAGTCAGCGTCAACCACTCCGTCATCGTGTCCTGATTGGTCATCTGCTTGAGTAG
>CALYPW010000049.1 GCA_945278685.1 uncultured Dolosicoccus sp. | reverse complement strand
AGTAACCATCCTAAGCCGAAATTATACAAGGGAATATAGGTTTGAAAGACGGTGACCAAATGGTCGCTCAGGGATGTTTGTAACACATCAGGGAAGGCCGCGAGGGCATCGGGAATTGCGAATAGACAAGCAACTGCCATGGTCCATTGATACACGCGGGTATCGATTTTTCCGGTTGGATCAATTAAGACCAATAATACCAAGGCAATGGCCAGCGGATAAATGAACATCAAGACCGGTATGGAGAAGGCTACAATGTTATCCAACCCAACATTTGCGAAAATCGCAGGTAAGAGCGTAATGGTCGCAATGATGGAGTGGTAATTCAGGCGTTCGAATATTTCCTCAAAAGTAAACGCAAAAGAAGTTACCAGACCGACGGCGGTTTTCAAACAGGCCACCGTGACCAAGGCACCCAAGGAGATGCTTCCAATATTTCCTAAATAATGACCAAAGATTTGAGCCAAGGCAATGCCACCATTGGTACTAATCCCAAAGGCGTGGTAACTCAAGGTTCCCATGTAAGAAATGAGGGCATAGATCACTGCCATCAATCCTGCTGCCAGGACACCAGAACGAACCGTATCCTGAGCCACTAAACGTGGGTTGGTCACACCTAACCCATTCAAAGCTTGGATGATTACGATCCCGAAGGCCAAGGAGGCAAGAACATCGAGGGTATTATAACCGTTTAAAAACCCATGGAAGAACGCGACACCTTCATAAGATGCATCCACTGGGACATCTGCAGCAGTTCCTAGGGGTTGCGTAAAGACGAACCAGAAAATAATTGCTAATAAGCCGAGGAAAATCGGATTTAAATACTTACCAACAATGTCCATCAATTTTCCAGGACGTCTTGCTAGGACCCAAGTGGCTAGGAAGAAACATACCGAGAAGATTAAGAGGCCCAGCTTGATGCGGTCATCCGGCAAATGATGGCGGAAACCAACTTCAAAAGAGACGGTGGCGAGACGAGGAATCGCAAATAATGGTCCGATGACCAAGTACAAACTTACTGTAAAAAAGTAAGCAAATTTACGATTGACGCGCTCGGCCATCTGGAAGATGGATTGACTTTGTGAGATCCCCATGGCGATAATTCCCAAGAGAGGCAAGCCCACACCGGTTACGATGAATCCTAAGATGGCTGGAAGAATACTGGCACCTGCTTTTTGACCCATCTCGACGGGGAAAATAATATTCCCAGCTCCGAAGAATAACCCAAACAACATGGAACCAATAACTAAATAATTACTAAAAGTTAAGGCGGATTTGCCTTTCATTAGATTCACTCCTTAACCAATACTTGTCCCACTCTACCATGATCCCTTCAAAAAAGAGGTGAGAAAGTTCTCATTTAAGGATCCACGGCAAAAATGCATAAAAAAAGCTAGCCGAAGCTAGCCTTGTAAAGATCCGTTATGTGCCGTCTATTCGTAAACATGTATTGAACCCGCATGTATAGGCAGGTGAGGACAAGCTTGTAGACGCTTGCCGAAGTCCCCTCAAGGGGGCGTGACGTCCGCGTCAAGTGAGCGATCCTCTATTTTAGGTAATATGTCCGGTCACCACACTGATTACTAAACGAACACTACAGATCTCTACTACAAATATAGTATACCATAAATTTTGAGACTTGCAAAACATCCGCTTTATTTTTCTGCAGAATGCTGGCGAATATTCTTGTATAGCTGTTCCAAAGCCTCTTCATACTTGCTATTGGCCTTGGGGTGGAAGTATTCTCGGTCTTTGATGGCGTCTGGCAGGTACTGTTGATACACCCAACTGCCGTCATAGTCATGAGGATACTTGTAACCAATGCCGTGACCCAGTTTCTCGGCGCCGGAGTAATGGGAATCACGGATGTGCTCAGGAACCGGGCCAATACGTCCGTGTTGGACATCCTGCATGGCTTGATTGATGGCTCGGTAGGTGGTGTTGGATTTGGGGCTGAGCGCCAGCTCAGCGACTGCATAAGACAAGGGAATGCGCCCTTCAGGCAAGCCGAGTTTCTCAGCTGTGGTGACAGCCGCCAAAGTTCTTTCCATGGCTTGAGGATTCCCCAAACCAATGTCTTCATAGGCAATGACCAAGAGGCGTCGACAGGCAATCACCAGTTACCCTGCTTATAACAAAACGGCCAAATAAAGCATCGCATAGTTGACATCACAGCCGCGAATTGATTTTTGCAAGGCAGAAATCACGTCGTAATGGGCATCCCCATCCTTGTCATGGGTCAAACGTTTGCGTTGCAGAACTTCTTCAGCCACTTCTTGCGTGATATGAATCACTCCATCCTCGTCTGGATCCGTGGACAAAACCGCCAATTCTAGAGCGTTGAGAGCGGTTCGAATGTCACCGTTGGTCGTGCTGGAAAATTGGGTCAAAGTGGCGTCGTCTATGTCAACGTCATATTTGCCCAGGCCTCTTTTTGAATCCTCCAAGGCCCGGGTTAAACCTAGGCGGATATCCTCTGTCTTTAGGGGATGGACTTGAAAAATCTGTACTCGGCTACGAATGGCGGGATTAATCGAAATGTAAGGATTCTCGGTCGTGGCCCCGACTAAGATGACTCGTCCGTTCTCCAAATGGGGTAGGAGGTAGTCCTGGTTGATGCGGTTCAAGCGATGAATTTCGTCTAATAAAAGTATGACCGTTCCTGACATTTGGGCTTCAGCGACAACAGCTTCTAAATCTTTTTTACTAGAGGTGGCCGCGTTCAGGGTTCGAAAAGCGTACTTGGTGCTTCCGGCAATAGCGCTGGCAATGCTGGTTTTGCCAGTCCCAGGGGGACCGTAGAGAATCATCGAGGTCAGGCGCTTGGCGTCAACCATGCGACGAATGATTTTATTCTTGCCCACCAAATCTTTTTGACCGAGAACTTCTTCGATGGTTCGCGGACGCATGCGGTAGGCCAAAGGTTGCTGCATCATTCCAAATCCTCCTATCGTTATCGTTGCTTTATCATACCGAACATTCGTTCAAAAGTCGAAGTGTCCACTTCAAAAACTCGCGCTTCTAGGGTATAATAAAAGGAAATTGTGCAGTAAAGGGGGAACAGCCATGATTTATTTAGACAATGCCGCCACGACACCGGTCCATCCACAAGTCATTGATCGCATGGTGGACGTGATGCAAAATTACTATGCCAACCCCTCCAGTACTCATCAAATGGGGCAGGTGGCTCGGCGTTTATTAAATCAAGAACGCCAACAATTGGCAGAGATCTTCCAAGTGCCTCCCCATGAGGTGTACTATACCAGTGGGGCGACCGAAGCCAATAATTGGGCCTTGCAGAGCTTGTCTAAGAACTCTTCGGGCAAGCATTGGGTGACCACCGCCATTGAGCATCCTGCTAACTTGGAAGTCTTGCACCAATTGCGTGTACAAGGTTATGAAATCACAGAAATTTCTCCCCAAATCGACGGCACCTTCGCAGTGGATCAATTTGTAAATGCCAGCAAGGACACCACCATTGGCTGGGTAGCGATGGCCGTCAACAATGAAACAGGTGCCATTCTCCCCATTCAAGCCCTCGGCAAAAAAGCCCAGGCAATGGGGCTATTCTTTCATGTGGATGCGGTTCAGGGTTTTGGTAAAATCGAAGAAAATTGGGCAGACTTAGATTTTACTACTTTGAGCCTTTCAGCCCATAAACTTCACGGTCCTAAAGGCGTGGGTACCTTGATTTACCGATCTTCCAGGAAAGATCAAGCTTTGTCGCCATTGTTGCTTGGGGGCGGGCAGGAACGAGGCTACCGGTCCGGAACAGAGAATGTTTCAGGCATTGTCGGTTTTGGTGAAGCGATTCGTCGAATCTCACCGGAAAAAATCGTCCAAGGGCAAGCGTTGAGTGACTATCTCTACCAGCTATTGAATGGGGCAGACATTGACTATCAAATCAACGGCGATCCGACTCAAAAGTCTGCTTTTATCCATCACCTGTGGATTCGAGGCCTTCCATCGGAAATGCTACTGATCCAATTGGATCTAGCAGGCATTGCCGTTTCTGCTGGCAGTGCTTGTTCTTCGGGAAGCTTAATTCCCAGTCGCGTGTTAACCAGTTATTATCCGGGGGAAGACCAACGTCTGCGCGAAAGCATTCGGGTATCCTTTGGCTACCAAACAAGCCCTTCAGACATTGAAAAGTTTGTCCAAACGCTGACAGAAATTATTGAAAGGATGATTTAAATGGCTAAAAATCAAGCAACATTGACAGGAATTAATCGAACATTTGAGGTGAACGAGCGCGCCCGTCCTTTCACTTTGAGAGACAACGGGTTTAAAGAGACCCGCCGTGGGAACTTCGAATTGACCCGTACCTTACCGACCTCCCATCCCCAAGGATTAGTCCTTAAAATTTTAATTGATGAGAAGTTGGAAAAATTAAGAATTTCCACGGTCTCCTCCAATGGCTTGAAGACCATTGATGTGACCAAATTGAACCACAACGAAGAACTTCTGGAAGAGTTGAATTTCTTCCTCCACGGTTTGGTAGATTCTCGAGTATTGAGTGAGGTTTAATGCGAAACGTTCCCTTCCAGGGACGTTTTTTCATTGAAAGAAAGGAATTGCGATGACTGACAAAACAAAACCACGGGTCGTATTGGGCATGAGTGGCGGTGTGGATTCCTCTGTCGCTGCCTTGGTACTAAAAGAGCAAGGCTATGATGTGGTCGGTGTCTTCATGAAGAATTGGGATGACAAAGACCGCGAAGGTTTTTGTAGCGCTGCTGAAGATTATGAGGATGTCGTTTCCGTAGCCGAACAAATAGGGATTCCTTATTATTCGGTCAACTTTGAAAAAGAGTATTGGGACCGTGTCTTTGAATATTTCTTAGAAGAATATCGCCGAGGACGCACCCCGAACCCTGACATTATGTGTAATAAGGAAGTAAAATTCAAAGCCTTTTTGGACTACGCCATGAAACTGGGCGCCGATTATGTGGCCATGGGACACTATGCCCGCACTTACACCGATGACGAGGGCGTGGTGCATCTCTTGCGGGGGAAGGATACCAGTAAGGATCAATCCTACTTCCTCAGTCAGCTGTCTCAAGACCAGTTGGCCAAAAGTTTATTCCCCTTGGGTGAATTGGAAAAAGATCAAGTGCGTCAAATTGCCCGAGAACATCATTTGAAAACTGCTGAAAAGCGTGACTCCACCGGGATTTGCTTCATTGGAGCGCAAGATTTCAACGAGTTTTTGAGCGAATACTTGCCCAACGTTCCAGGACCGATGATGACCTTGGACGGAGAAGTCAAAGGCGAACACATGGGATTGATGCATTACACCATCGGTCAACGTCAGGGGTTAGGCATTGGAGGAGGAAAGGGCTCTAACAATGAGCCGTGGTTCGTGGTCGGTAAAGACATTGTCAATCAAATCCTCTATGTGGCTCAAGGTTCCCAGCATCCCAATCTGTATTCCGATTCTTTGGAAGCTTCGGAGATTAACTTTACTCACGACATCGACAAGGGAAACGACTTTGAGTGTTTGGCACAATTTCGTTACCGCCAACACCCGGTCAAGGTTCGGGTGAAATTGCACGGGGATCGTCAAGCGACGGTTTATTTTGATGAGCCTGCCCGTTCTGTGACGCCTGGTCAAGGAATCGTCTTCTACGACAGGGAAGAGTGTTTGGGCGGTGGCATCATTGATGCTGCTTACTTTGAAGGGGAAAAGCGTCAATACGTTTAAATCATTGCACATCACGGAAGGAAAGGAGGAGAAGCAATGGAAGCGTCCAGTTATCAAGAGGAACTCACCTTGGTGGGTGAAGTTGTGGCCATCTTCTTTGAAAGTCCGTCCAACTTCTACAAGGTTCTACGGGTGGAATTGGATCCGGATGCCCATGCAGATGCTTTGGAAGATGAAATTACCATGACTGGTAATTTTGCCAGCCTGCACATGGGGACCATTTATGAGTTCACCGGGCACATGGTCAACCACCCACGTTTTGGGGAACAATTTTCGGTGATCCGCTACCAACAAAAGGCCCCGACTTCCGATGAAGGCTTGATTGATTATCTATCCAGTCCTCGTTTTCGTGGGATTGGACCTGTCTTGGCCAAGCGCATTGTGGAACGTCTCGGTGACAATGTGATCGATCAAATCATTCACGATCCGGACGTCTTGAAAGGAATTCAAGGACTGAGCGACAAAGTTCGCCAAGGACTCCATACCCGCCTGATGGATCATCAAGGGGCTGAACGAATCTTTTTGAGATTGAACGAGTGGGGGTTTAGCCCACGACTCAGTGATGCCATCTATCAAGTGTATGAAAATCGGACCTTGCACAAATTGCAAGAAAATCCCTATGAATTGATCGAAAAGGTCAACGAAATCAGCTTCTCTCGAGCCGACCAATTGGCTGAGCAATTGGGGTTTGAAGAATTGTCGCCTGAACGCTTACAAGCAGCTCTTTATACCGCAACCATGAACGAATCCTTTAACCAGGGAAGCACTTATGTCTTGCGCCATGATTTACTATTAGAAGCCCGCAATCTATTGGAAACTAGTCGGCGCATAATCATTGAAGACGAGGTCTTGGAGGCTGCTTTGGACCGAACGGTTCTACAAGAACGTTTGATGAAACTGCACGAAGGTATCATGCTTCCTTCTCTTTATTATGCGGAAGTTGGCATTGCCTTGAACATTGATGATTTCCTCCAAGATGAAGAATTGATCACCTTCGAAGACGAAGAGGTTGAAGCAGCCATCGATCAAGTGGTCCAACAGACTGGAAAAACCTATGATGCTCAGCAACGTGAGGCCCTTAAACTGGCCATCCATTCACCTATGTCCATCATCACGGGGGGGCCCGGAACTGGTAAAACCACCCTGGTCGAAGGTTTGATTCACCTCTATGCCCTTCTGAATGATTTGGATGTGGAAGAGATGGCGACAGGGGATGGATCTCAAGAAATTCGTCTGGCAGCTCCTACAGGACGAGCCGCCAAGCGCATGAATGAATTGGCCAAGATTCCGGCCACGACCATTCATCGTTTGATCGGCTATCACCGTGACAGTGACTTGAACAATTTTATACCCGAAGAAATTTCAGGACAATTATTAATCGTGGATGAGATGTCCATGGTGGATACTTGGTTGATGAATTGGTTGACTCAAGCCATTCCCCAGGGCATGCAAGTGGTCTTTGTCGGTGACCGGGACCAATTGCCTTCGGTCAGTCCCGGCAAAGTCTTCAACGACTTGATTGAGTCAGAAGTCATTGCGACCATTCAATTGGAGAAGATTTACCGCCAGGCCCAGGACAGCTCCATTGTCCATTTGGCCCATACCATCCGACACAAACAGTTACCGGAGAATTTCCTCCAAAAACAATCGGACCGCTCCTTTGTTCAAGCACCAGGTGGTCAAATCACCCATGTCGTTCAACAAATTGTTACCCATGCCTTGAGTCAGGGATATACTGCTGAAACCTTGCAAGTCTTGGCCCCTATGTACCAAGGGGTGGCTGGAATCAATGCCTTGAATGATTTGATTCAAGAAATCATGAACCCACCGTCAGACAATAAGCATGAAATCAAACGCTTTGAAACGATTTTCCGCGTGGGCGACAAAGTACTTCAAAACGTCAACAACGCTGATGAGAATATCTATAATGGGGACATTGGCTTTATTACGGCAGTCGTTTCCAAAGGAACTTCCGGGGCTACCAGTGATGAAGTGGTGGTGGAATTTGATGAAGGTCAAGAAATTACTTATCAACGCCAAGATTTAGACCAGTTGACCTTGGCCTATTGTACATCCATTCATAAGGCCCAGGGAAGTGAATATCCCCTCGTGATATTACCGATGGTGCAGATGTATTCTCGCATGTTACGTCGAGACCTTTTATACACAGCAGTAACCCGAGCCAGTGATAAATTGGTGCTTTTAGGAGACCCCGCCAGTTTCGTCAAAGCAGTGGAGTCAGACACAGATGTCCGCCACACCTTCTTGAAGGATCTCCTCAAGGTGCAGGTGGAAGATCGCGATTGGGAAGAGCTTCACCAGAAACCTTCTGAAGAATCCCCGGTTCTAGAGGAGACTAATTCCATTCGCTCCCAAGCAGTGGCCATTATTAAGGCACAAGAAGCCGAGCAACAAGAAGAAATACCAACCGTGACTTTCGACGAATTGACCTTGGAGAACTGCCATCTTGTGGATCCCATGATCGGCATGGAAGGAATTATTCCGCAGGATTTTATGTGATCTTTGACACAACTCTATAGACAAAAACATCCCGACAGCTCACAAAGAGGCAATTTGTCGGGATGTTTGCTTATTAAAAATACTATCGATATCTAAACATAGAAAGGGTAGTGCTCTTGGGCAAAGGTCAGACTCGAGGCTTGGCTGTTTAAATTCAGACCATCGACTTGGCGAGGAACAGATTGAGAAATCTGTAAGGTCAGGCGTTCACCAATCTCATGAATTGAATAAGGGGTGTTCTTGGGGGTACTGACACCTACTTGTTGGCGGAGCAAGTGAGTTGCTTTTCCAGAAGATAGGCCATGAATGATTTTTAGAATGATAGGCGAAGCTTCTTCGGTCACTTTAAAGGGGTGATTGGTGACGGACACGGCTTGGCAATTAGGGGTTTTACTGGCTTCTCCTTGAAAGCGGTAAAAGGTATCAAAAGAACTTAAATGATTGACCATGGTAAAGAAACTGATGCCATATAAAAACCGACGTCCTGACCACTGAGCGATGAGGGGATATTTGCTGAGAAAGGCGCTATAATTCAAATCCAAACTGGCTTCCAGTCCGAAACTGAGATGCTTTAAGACCACGCCAGAGTTTTTGGCCTTTTTGTCTCGGTAGCGCAGAATGGGGATTTGTTGAGGAGTACGATGGTAGATTAAACCTTCAATCTGTGCACGTGGGCGCGCATCCGTGATCCATCGGTGAGCAAATTCGGAATAACCGTCCAAAGGTATAAAAGCCAGAGGAATTTTTAAACCTTCATCCATCAGGGTAGCCACTACTTGATTCAAGGTCGTATCGTCACCCAGGACAAGGATGGCAAATTCTGTGTGAGGACGGTGATGGCAGATAATCTGGTTCACCAAGGCGCGCACGTCACTGGTGGGCGTACTGGTATAGGTCAGGTAAGTGACCTGAAAATTGGTCAAAATATCGTGAATGTGTTGAACCTGTTGCTGGTGTTTGCGGTTGTCGCTGGCGACATCCACTAAAAGATGAAAATGTTGACGCATGGATAACTCTCCTTTGTCCTTGGTTTGTCCCATTGATTATAACTAAAGCCTTCTTGCTCTCCAAATCAAAAGTCTTTGCCGTTTTTTTAAAAATATAGTCGGTAGCAAAGAAAGCTCTTGCAGCATTATAGAGCCATTGATGCTAGGAGTCTAATAATGAATGAATTTGAATTTAACCTAAATTTTACGGTTTCATAGATAATAACAAAAGCCCG
>CALYPW010000048.1 GCA_945278685.1 uncultured Dolosicoccus sp. | reverse complement strand
TGTAGTGGACTTTCACCACCAAGTTATCGCCCATGCTGGGCGCACATGCAAAAAAATCAGAGAGTATACTCTCTGACTTTTAAATGACAGTCGTTCGCACGTTTTCAAGAAATAAAAGTAACTTTTCTGAAAACACTGTGTGCCTTCTTTTTATTCATAGGCATTGGTTAAAGGAGGAACAATTTGCTTCTTACGAGAAACAACACCTGGTAAATCTACCTTATGATCCGTCACTTTCTTGGCGAATGCAGATTCGAAAGCCGAGAGATCTTCGCCGACGACCAAGGAGTATGAGTCACTTTCCAGAACGTCTGTAATAATCAAGGCAAATAAATCATAGCCATTTTCTGATAATTGATCGTTCATGAGTTGTAGAATGGCTGCTTCACGCTGTTGAATTTCATCGAAGCCGATCACATTCACCTGCCCGATTCGAACATTTTTACCGTGCATGTCAAAATTCTTGGCATCAGCGTTAAGGATGTCGTCATCGGATTTCTCTCCAAGGTTTGTCCCTGCACGTAAGAGGTTCAATCCGTAGTCCTTGAGGTCAACACCAGCAATTTTTGCCAACTCTTTGGCAGCTGCTTCGTCCTCCGGGGTGTTGGTGGGAGATTTGAACAGTAAAGTATCGGAAATGATGGCAGAAAGCATGAGGCCGGCCGATTCTTTGGTGACTTCAAAGCCTTGTTCTTTAAACATCTTGTTCAAAATGGTCCCCGTACAACCCACCGGTTCCACACGCATATATAAAGGATCTGTCGTTTCAAAACCACTGACGCGGTGATGATCAATGACATGGGTGATCGTTACGTCTTGAATATCAGGGGCCGATTGCTGAGGCTCATTGTGGTCAACCAAAGCAACACGTGAAGTTTCGTTAGCAACTGTTTCTACGACTCTTGGTGCGTCTATTTGAAAATGTTCCAAAGCATAATTCGTTTCTGAACTTGGTTCAGCAAAGGCCACCGCTTCGGCTTCGACGCCTTGCGCTTTTAGAAAATCAGCCATGACAAGGGCTGATGTAATTGTATCTGTGTCTGGATTTTGATGTCCAAATACCAATGTCTTTGACATGGATAATCCATCTCCTTTAATTAATGATCCCTCTTATTATACTAAATATTAAAGTCTTTGAACATAGAAAATCCCCTAATCAATTGGACGTTACCAAGTCTTGATTAGGGAAGGATATTTATTGTAGGGCAAATCCTTGATAATCAGCGGTTCGTAAAAGTTTCTTAGCATTATTAATACGGTCTTGGCTAGGAGGATCGATGCCTTCTAAACGGTATTTGATGCCTAATGCTTCGTATTTGTAGACCCCTAATTGGTGATAAGGTAAGACTTCGAATTTCTGCACGTTGGACAGTTGGCTGACGAAATCTCCCAATTTGATGAGGTATTCATCATAATCCGTTCTTTCAGGAACGAGAACGTGGCGAATCCACACTGGCTGTTCAATTTCACACAAGTGCTTGGCCAATTCTAGAATATTTTCGTTGTAGTGACCTGTCAAACGGCGATGTGCCTCAGTGTCTATGTGCTTAATATCGTAGAGAACCAAATCAGTGTATTTCATGAGTTCCTGGAAACGGCTAAAGAAAGGTTCTTTCCGTGTGAAAGGCGCCCCACAGGTATCCAGTGTTGTGTGAACCCCATGTTCTTTACATAGTTTGAAATACTCAATTAAGAAATCTATCTGCAAAAGTGGTTCTCCACCACTGACCGTGACTCCCCCATCTTTCCCCCAGAAAGGTTGATACTCCAACGCTTCATCCAGTAATTGTTGGGGGGTATAGTCCATACCACCAGTCGTTGACCAGGTGTCGGGGTTGTGGCAATACTCGCAACGCAAGCGACAGCCCTGCATGAAAGTGACAAAGCGGATTCCAGGTCCGTCCACGGAACCGAAACTCTCTGTTGAGTGAACTGCTCCTATTACTTCTGACATCATAACCATCCTTTCTACTTAGAAATAAAATAAGACCGTCCCATAAAGACAGTCTTAAAAGCTTAATTACATGCTAGCATGCATTGTACGGTTGATGACGTCTTGTTGTTGTTCTCTGGTTAACTTGATGAAGTTTACGGCGTATCCTGAAACTCTGATTGTCAACTGAGGGTACTTTTCTGGATGATCCATTGCGTCTAGCAAGGTATCACGGTTGAAGACGTTAACGTTTAGGTGGTGTCCACCTTTGGTTGAGTATCCATCTAACATTGCTGCTAAGTTAGCTTGTTGTGTAGCTTCTTCACGACCTAATGCTTGCGGCACAATTGAGAATGTGTTTGAAATTCCGTCTAAAGCATACTCGTATGGAACTTTGGCAACGGATGAAAGACTTGCAAGAGCTCCATGAGTATCACGACCGTGCATTGGATTTGCACCTGGTGCAAATGGTTCACCTGCACGACGTCCGTCCGGTGTGTTCCCTGTCTTCTTACCATAAACAACGTTAGATGTAATGGTTAAGATTGAGGTTGTATGGACAGCACCACGGTATGTAGGGTGTTTCTCGACCATGCGCATGAATTCTTTTAGTAATTCAACACCGATGTCATCAACGCGGTCATCGTTGTTTCCATACTTAGGATATTCACCTTTGATTTCATAGTCAACAGCTAGACCATTTTCGTCACGAATAACGTGTACTTCTGCGTGTTTGATGGCTGATAAGGCATCCACTGCAACAGAGAATCCTGCGATTCCTGTAGCCATTGTACGTTCGATGTTTGTATCTTGAACAGCCATTTGGCTACGTTCGTAAGCATACTTATCGTGCATGTAGTGGATAATGTTCAATGTGTTGACGTATAGTTTTGCCAACCATTCCATGATGTCAACGAATTTCTCTTTGACTTCATCGTAGTCTAAGATATCGCTTGTGATTGGGCGATATTTTGGTCCTACTTGTTTACCAGATAGCTCGTCCACTCCACCGTTGATTGCGTATAGCAATGCTTTGGCTAAATTCGCACGGGCCCCGAAGAATTGCATTTGTTTTCCGACCTTCATTGCGGACACACAACAAGCGATTGCGTAATCGTCACCGTAGATTGGGCGCATGACTTCGTCATTTTCGTACTGAATCGCTGATGATTCGATAGACATTTTAGCTGCGAATTTTTTGAATCCTTCCGGCAACTCTGGTGACCATAGAACGGTTAAGTTTGGCTCAGGAGCTGGTCCTAAGTTTGAGAGTGTGTGTAAGAAACGGAAGGAGTTTTTGGTGACCATGTGGCGGCCGTCCATTCCAACTCCAGCGATGGATTCGGTTACCCAAGTTGGATCTCCTGAGAATAAGGTGTTGTACTCTGGAGTACGTGCGAATTTAACAAGACGTAACTTCATGACAAAGTGGTCAACTAATTCCTGAGCTTCTTCTTCTGTTAAGCGTCCTTCGGCTAAGTCACGTTCGATGTAGATATCTAAGAATGTAGAGGTTCTACCTAGGGACATGGCCGCTCCGTTTTGCTCTTTGATCGCTGCTAGATAGCCAATGTATAACCACTGGAAAGCTTCTTGAGCGGTTTCAGCTGGTCCTGAGATATCAAAGCCATAGATTTTACCTAATTCTTTGATTTCTGCCAGCGCACGGTACTGCTCGCTAATTTCTTCGCGGAGACGGATGATGTCTTCTGACATGACGTCATCACCGGTATGGTTGAAGTCATAAGCTTTTTGCTCCATTAAGAAGTCGATTCCGTATAAAGCAACGCGGCGGTAGTCACCGATAATACGTCCACGTCCGTAAGCATCAGGAAGACCTGTGATTACTCCTGAACCTCTTGCTGCACGCATTTCAGGCGTATACGCATCGAAAACTCCCTGGTTGTGTGTTTTCCGGTATTCGGTAAAGATGTGTGAAACTTCTTCGTCGATTTCGTAACCATATGCATGCGCAGAGGCTTCAGACATACGGATACCACCGAATGGCTGTAATCCACGTTTGAAGGGCTTATCTGTTTGGAAGCCAACGATTTTTTCTTGATCTTTGTTGAGGTATCCCGGTCCATGAGAAGTAATTGTAGATACAATCTTTGTATCCATATCAAGAACTCCGCCAGCGTCAATTTCTTTCTTGGTCAAGTCCATGACTTGGTCCCATAATTTTGTAGTCGCTTCGGTTGGTCCAGCTAAGAAGGAATCGTCTCCTTCATAACCTGTGTAGTTGTTTTGAATAAAATCTCGGACGTTAACTTCGTTTTTCCAGTCAGTTCCTTTAAATCCTGCCCATTGTTTCATAGTAGTAGCATCCTCCTTGTGGTTTTTGAGTAAATGTCAATCACTGATTACCCTTTACATATACATTGTAACACAAGTTGAAATCTGTGCAACTATTTTTATGTTTTTATTTAAAAAATATTTTAAATGTTATCATATCAAGCTTAACAGTCGTGGAACAGCTGTTAATTTCACTCATTTATCTGTATTAACACAAAAAAGCGCTCCCTGAAACTGGGAGCGACTTGTGATTATTCGATCATATTTAATATGGCTGGGTGCATGCCCGTGACCTTTCCTAGATCGGATAGGTTCGTAATGGCGGAACCATTGGTCTGTCGATCAGTCAGTGTAATATCCACCGTGTTGATGACTGTGCTTGTCCCCTTATCGCCGTCAATAATCACCGGAATGCTTCCGTGATAAAGGCCGATCACTTCGATGAATCGGTGAGGATTGGACTGCAATTCGCGTAAAATCTGTGTTCCACGACTTCCTCTAGAAGCAGTCGAAACAATGTCTAAATCAAAACGTTTCAAATTGCCACGCTGGGTCAGTCCCATCACTTGTGGGCGGGACATCTTCTGATCAAAGAGGAGGCCACGAACCACGTGATCGTCTTGCGCTAAGTTGATCGCAATGACTCCGCGGGCCCTTAAGCCAACGGTTGATACATCATCCAAGGGGTAACAGAGGCCGTAACTTTTTTCGGTCACCAAGGCTACCTGATACTTTTGCTTGCTCTGGGCATGGTGAACCGAAACCACCTCGTCCCCCTCTACTAAGCTCATGGCTACCGCTGTTCGTGTCTTATAACTGCGGTAGGTGACAAACAGATTAAGAAGCGTTTGTTTGATCATTCCATTTTTGGTCATGAAAACCAGGGTGTCTTGATTCTTCTCAAGAGCCTCTTCTTCCAGAGCCTTCATCACATGGATGACTTGTTCTCCGTCTTCTAATTGATACTCTTGGGACAAGTGCTGGCCGGTATCTCCCCAACGAATGTCTGGAAGTTCATGAACAGGAATATGGATGTAATTTCCTTTGTTGGTCAAGATCAACAAGTGATCATGGGTGTTCATTTCTTCCACAAAAAGCGGATAATCTTGTTCCCTTAAACCTAAATCAGTAGTTGTAGAAGATTTGAAAGAACGGGTACTGGTTCGCTTGTAATAACCTTCCTTTGTGACAGAGACGTAGACGTCTTCTTCTGCGACTAGTACGCTGGTATCGACACTGATGTCCTCGACTTCTGCTTCCAAGACTGTTCGTCTTGGGGTGGCATACTTCTCCTTCACGGCTTCCAGTTCATCGATCATGACTTTTTTGAGGACTTCTTCATCCTTAAGGATGGAATTGTAGTACTCCACCTTCTCGTTCAAATCTTTCTGTTCATCGATCAGGGTTTGTACGTCTGTATTCGTGAGACGATAAAGTTGCAGAGAAACAATGGCTTCTGCTTGTGCATCGGAAAAATCAAATTCTTTCATGATGTTTTCCTTGGCATTTTGACGGCTGGTGCTTGCACGAATCGTCGCAATCACCTGGTCCAGAATAGACATCAAGCGGATGAGCCCATCCACAATGTGTCGACGGGTCTGCGCCTTATTCAAGCGAAAATGAGTACGGCGTGTGATAACTTCGCTTTGATGGTCAATGTAAGCTTCCAACATTTGGCGCAAGTTTACCAATTGGGGGGCGCGGTTGTTGATGGCTACCATGTTAAAGTTGTAGTTGATCTGCAGATCAGTATTTAATAACAAATAATTCTGAATACCTTCAGCATCTGCGTTGCGACGCAATTCGATGACAACGCGCAGACCCGTTCGGTCAGTTTCATCCCGCACATCTGCAATTCCTTCAACTTTACGTTGAAGACGGATTTCGTCCAATTGCTGAATTAAGCGAGCCTTGTTCACTTCGTAAGGCAGTTCGGTAGCAACGATTTGCTGACGACCACCTCGTAAGTTTTCAATTTCAATCTTGGCGCGCACAACGACGCGACCTCTTCCCTTTTGGTAGGCACGGGTAATGTCGTTGGCTCCTTGAATAATACCACCGGTTGGAAAATCAGGTCCTTTGACAATCTTTGCCAAGTCCGGAATTGTGAAACGTTTGCGACGCAACATAAAGACGGTCGCATCAATCACTTCTCCTAAGTTGTGAGGCGGAATTTCAGTGGCATATCCTGCAGAAATTCCCGTGGCGCCATTCACTAAAAGATTGGGGAACTTGGCCGGCAAAACTGTCGGCTCTTGCATGGTATCGTCGAAGTTATAGATATAGTCAACGGTGTCCTCTTCGAGATCTGCCAACAATTCTTCCGCTATCGGTGACAAGCGAGCTTCAGTATAACGCATGGCTGCAGCTGGGTCTCCGTCCATACTTCCGTTGTTCCCGTGCATATCAATGAGAGGCTCGCGGAGCTTCCAATCTTGGCTCATGCGAACCATGGCGTCATAAACCGATAAGTCTCCGTGAGGGTGATAGTTACCAATGACGTTTCCAACGGAACGGGCAGACTTCCGATAGGGGTTTTTGGCTGTGTTGTTATCCACGGCCATGGCAAAAAGGATGCGTCGTTGGACAGGTTTCAATCCATCACGAATGTCTGGTAACGCACGGTCTTGAATAATGTATTTTGAATATCTTCCGAAGCGATCGCCGATGACTTCCGCAAAGGCGAGTTCTTGTACATGTTCATTTGCAGGCAAAATAATTCACTCCTTCTATTCGTGATCGTTTAATAAAGTTTCTTCTTCGTCCATGGTAAAGCTGACGTTCTCCTCGATCCATTTACGTCTTGGAGCCACGCGGTTACCCATGAGAACAGACACACGTTTTTCTGCTTGGCCGAGATCATCCACCATCACTCGAATGAGCAGACGGGTTTCAGGGTTCATCGTGGTGTCCCAAAGCTGGGTGGCGTTCATTTCCCCGAGACCCTTATAGCGTTGAAGTTGATAGCCCTTACCTACCTTTTCGATTTTTTCATCCAGATCTTCATCGGTCCATGCATACTCAATGACTTCATTACGCCCCGTTCCTTTGGAGATCTTGTAAAGCGGTGGCATGGCTAAGTAGACCTTTCCTGCCTCCAGCAAAGGCTTCATGTAACGATAGAAGAAGGTTAAAAGCAAGACTTGGATGTGGGCACCGTCCGTGTCCGCGTCCGTCATGATAATCACTTTGTCGTAGTTAGCATCTTCGACATCGAATTCAGGTCCCACTCCAGCACCAATAGTATAGATCATCGTATTGATCTCTTCATTCTTTAGAATGTCCTCCATGGATGCTCGCTCAGTGTTGATGACTTTCCCACGCAGAGGAAGAATGGCTTGGAAATGCGGGTCTCGTCCTAACTTGGCGGATCCTCCCGCGGAATCCCCCTCCACTAAATAAAGTTCGTTCTTGCTGGCGTCACGGGATTGTGCCCGAGTCAGTTTCCCGGAAAGTAAGCGTTCTTGCTGGGCACGACGAGCACCACTACGTGAGGCATCTCTGGCGCGACGGGCAGCTTCGCGAGTTTTGCGCGCTTTAATGGCTTTACGGATAATTTCTTGACTGAAATTTCCATTCTCATTTAAATAAGCCGTGACCTGATCCGTCACAAAGTTGTCGACCAAGGAGCGGGCCTTGGGGGTTCCTAAGCGTTCTTTGGTTTGACCTTCAAACTGCAAGTATTCTTCAGGGATTCGCAGGGAAATAATGGCCGAAAGACCTTCACGCACATCGCTTCCCTCCAAGTTTTTGTCTTTGTCTTTCAAGAGACCCACTTGG
The DNA here is from genome assembly GCA_945278685.1 of uncultured Dolosicoccus sp. GTDB lineage: Bacteria > Bacillota > Bacilli > Lactobacillales > Aerococcaceae > Dolosicoccus. Next base: position 1,507 of record CALYPW010000048.1, on the reverse strand, counting down.
CGAGCATAGGCATTAAAGGACTTGGTCAGTCCCGTACGCATGCCGATCTCATGGTTTCCCCCATTGGATGTGCGAACGTTGTTAGCAAAGGAAAGTATGGTCTCAGAGTAACCGTCGTTGTATTGCATCGCAAAATCGATTTCAAAGCCATCGACTTCCCCCGTGAAATGCGCAATATCTCCCATGGTTGATTTTTCTTCATTCAGGTACTCAATGAAGTCAACCAAGCCTTCCTCGTAACAGAAGGACTCTTGACTGCCACTGCGCTTATCGCAGACGTGCATGGTCAAACCACTCAATAGAAAAGCAGATTCTCGGAAACGCTCGATCAACGTTTGTGAGTTGATGGTGGCTGATCCGAACATTTCTGGATCCGGTAGAAAATGAATAGAGGTTCCTCGCGCTGTCTTGGAAGGCGCTTTACTTGTGAATAATTTGGAAGACTTGCTGCCACCATCTTCAAATTTCATGGTGTAACGAGTTCCGTCGCGGTCAACTTGAACCACCAACCACTTGGACAAGGCATTCACAACCGCCGCTCCTACTCCGTGGAGTCCTCCTGCGGATTTATAACCGCCCTGACCAAACTTTCCCCCGGCATGCAGAACAGTTAAAATGACTTGAATGGTTGGAACACCACTTTCATGAAGTCCTGTTGGCATTCCCCGTCCATTGTCTGTGACTTGTACACTGCCATCTTCATAAATGGTCACATCGATTTCATCCGCAAATCCTGACAAAGCCTCATCCACGGAGTTGTCAACAATTTCATAGACTAAATGGTGCAGACCGTCTTGATCTGTGGATCCGATGTACATCCCTGGACGTTTGCGAACAGCATCCAGACCTTCTAGGATATGAATGGACTCATCATCGTAATTATTTAATAAATGTTCGTCTTGAGCCATAACTTCCACCTCTGTATATGTATTTTTAACATGAACTCTTTTATCATACTTCATCAACCCGAGATCTTGCAAGCGGAATCCGAAAGAAGCATTCTTTCTAAAGACGGCAACGATCGATCATCTTTCGGTTAGAAATATTTCCTAAGAATAGATATTCTCTTGAGAAGAGGTAAATGGTATCATGGGGATTAATGTATAACTCAGGAGGTTATCATGTACTTAGCCATTATTATATTAATCATTTCTTATCTCATTGGGTCGATTCCTTCTGGACTCTGGTATACCCGCCTGGTTCACCACCAGGACATCCGTTCTCTGGGGAGTGGAAATATCGGTGCCACCAACGTGGGGAGACACTTCGGACTCAAAGCAGCCTTAATCGTCACCATCTTGGATGGCATTAAAGGTTTCCTTCCTGTTATGTGTGTGCGTTTCTTGGTCTTGCCTTCCCATCCCGAACTGGAGTGGCTCATTGCTGGAGCAGCCATTGGGGCTGTCATTGGCCATGCTTACCCTGTCTTTGCAGGCTTCAGTGGGGGTAAAATTGTAGCAACTTCTTTTGGTGCTCTTATCGCCACCCATGCCTGGATTGGTGTTGC
>CALYPW010000047.1 GCA_945278685.1 uncultured Dolosicoccus sp. | reverse complement strand
TTGAGAATCGAGCTTTAATTCTGCACGTTCTTTTGTCATTTGGTTATTAGAAACAGGTTTGATGACTTTATACTTTTCTTCTTCAAACATATTTAATATGACTCCCAATCCAGTCACTCCTATCTATACAGATAAGAAGAACCTATACTCGGGACATAATCATTTGTTAATGACTAAGACATAATCATTTATTAATGACATAACTATTGATTAGTAAAAGGAAGACATAGACAAAAAGTAAGATTATGTTAATATTGATTAAAAACAAATGAGATTACGTAGAAGAGAAGAGTAGCTACTTATATTATTAAGAGAGCCTTGGGTTGGTGTAACAAGGTTGATGGAAGTATACGAATATGAACTTGGAGTACTTGTATAGTGTAAGCTATGCAGGCGGTCATTCCGTTATTATGGGCCATTTTGTATGGCTATTGAGATAATCGTTGTAAAACGATTATAAATTTGGGTGGTACCGCGTTAATACGTCCCTGACTTGTGAGAGCAAGTTGGGGATTTTTTGTATAAAAAAGGAGGAAAAAGGATGAAGAAAATTGTTCAATATTTAATAGTTGGTATCGTATTTGTAGGTAGTTTATTATCAGGGCACAACTCTGTCTATGCTAGTGAGATTATTAAAATTGCGGTCATTGGCGATTCAACCTATGGTATATGGGAAGTCGTTCAAGAGAATTTAGGTGATGAGATACAAATAGAGTTAGTTGATTTAAGTGATCCTATGAATGCGAATCGAGCGTTACTTGAAGAAGAAGTTGATCTAGCAGCTTTCCAACATTATGCAGCTTTGAAGCAATTTAATGCCGATAGTGGCTCAGAACTCACCGCAGAGACTGAAACGTTTATTAGCCCAATGAATATTTTGTCTGATAATATTGATAGTCTAGATGAACTCCAAGAGTCTGATGAAGTCATCATTCCAGCAATGAATTATATAAATTTATAGGTGATTATAAATTATCATAGTGAGTTATGAGCCAAATTATGGTAAGCGCTATCATTTGTGTTATAATGAAAATATATATCATTCTAAGGAGGAGTTATTTTATGGCATATGAAACAAAGTATCCCTTTACTAACGAGGTTTTGAAGACATACGAAAATATTTCGGATCAAGAGATTGAGAAACATCTAGAGAATGGCCACAGGTTATACAAACAATGGCGCAAAGAGGGGCAATTAGAAGATAGAAAAGCGGTCTTATATAAAGTAGCTGAAATTTTACGTCGTGATATCGATAAATACGCTGAAATTATGACAAAAGACATGGGGAAATTATTCGAAGAAGCGAAAGGTGAAGTCGAATTATCTGCCTCCATTGCAGAATACTATGCTGATAAGGCTGACGAATTCCTGAAACCAATTCCTTTTGAAACAGATACAGGAGACGCTTATGTCGTGCGCCAAGCAACAGGGGTGATTATGGCAGTGGAGCCATGGAACTTCCCTTACTACCAAATTATGCGCGTATTCGCACCAAACTATGTAGCAGGTAACCCAATGGTTCTTAAGCATGCTTCCATCTGTCCAGGATCTGCTCAAGCCTTTGAAGATTTAGTAAAAGAAGCTGGCGGGCAAGAAGGAGCCTACAAGAACTTATTCGCTGACTATGATCAAGTTGCTAAAGTGATTGCTGATCCACGTGTTTCAGGTGTTTGTCTAACAGGTTCTGAACGTGGGGGATCAACGATTGCTGAGATTGCCGGGCGTAACTTGAAGAAATCAACCTTAGAACTTGGTGGTAATGATGCGTTTATCGTCTTGGATGATGCAAACTTAGATGGCCTAAGAGAATTACTACCAGGCTTACGTTTGAATAATGCCGGGCAAGTGTGTACTTCTTCTAAACGTTTCATCGTGACAGAGAAAAATTACGATGCATTCTTGGAGATATTAGTAGAAAGCTTCAAAGGAGTTAAATGGGGAGACCCAATGGATCCAGAAACAACCTTAGCCCCACTATCATCAGCAAAAGCGAAGCAAGAGGTCTTAGAACAAATTCAATTAGCAGTTGATAATGGAGCAAAAGTGGTTTATGGTAACGAGCCGATTGACCATCCAGGTAACTTTGTAATGCAAACGATATTGACTGATATTACAAAAGACAACCCAATCTTTAACCAAGAAATCTTTGGTCCCGTAGCTATCGTTTATAAAGTTAAAGATGAAGATGAGGCGGTAGAGTTAGCTAACGATTCTAGCTATGGACTTGGTGGTTCAGTTTACGGTGAGGATTTAGACCACGCTCGCAAAGTTGCCGAAAAAGTGGAGACAGGGATGTCCTTTATGAACTCTGGTTGGACCTCACTGCCAGAATTGCCATTCGGTGGCGTTAAAAACTCAGGTTATGGTCGCGAATTAAGTGAATTAGGCTTTACTGCTTTCTTAAATGAACATTTAATTTATACACCTAAACAATAAAATAATTTGTAATACAGTCGATAGGACTTGTAAACCAGGTCCTGTTCCCTACTTTTAGTCATGTACTATCAATCAGAACGACCTTATGCTTTTTAGTGTGAGGTTGTTTTTTTGTTCTATAGTTTTTAGTGCTGGTGATTTCTCACCAACATCAAAAACTGTAGAACCCGTATTTGTATTTCAGCGGTCAAGGTCAGTAAAAGAGAGCTATTTAAACAACTATGGCGTTTCTTTTCTACTTTCTAATACCATTTAAAAATAGATCAATTACTTGCTCAGCGGAAAGCAGGGCATGAGGATTCATATCTGGGCTGATATAAGGCGCAATGTTAAGAATGTAATGGGAAACAATCTGTTCAGAGGTAAAGTCAGAGCGTACTACCGACATATGCTCTTCAAACAATCCCTGATCCGCTATTTGTCCTTGAGTAGATTTCTCACGATGAGAAGGGCGAGCTGGTAGGTTACTTTGCATAAATTAGAGGAGGTCAAGCAATGAAGCAAACAGGAAAGAATCTCCTGCAAGAGCAGATTGAGGACCAGATGGATGCCTAAGGCAACCGGGTCTCTCAGGAAAAGGAGCCCGATACTTTCTTTACCCGCCGAGTGTTGACTGAGACGGTTTTTGCCTTGTCCACTCAATAAATATACGAGAAAATCCGAACCTTTCTGCTCAGCGAGTGAGTGGACAAGTTCGGATTTTTTGTTTGTGGTGGGGCGATTTTATTTTCGAGTTCAGTTACGAGTACGAGCTCGAATACTGGCCCGATGTAGTTTTGAGCCAGATGGCAAGTCTGATGCGTCCCCGACCTCATCATAGGCGAGTAAAACTCGAAACACTCGACCTAATGAATTAGACTAAAACGGACGTGGGGTTACAGAAAACGTATGAGGAGTTCGTGAAAGGTTATATCTCCACCGAAAGCGACATGATGGATTTTCTCCATGATATCGTCAATCATTTTGAGCTATACTCATCGTTATGTATGGAAGTTGTCCAGGTGAATGCCCAGGAGAATCTTCATTATGATCATCAAGAATCTTTCGCTTTTGCGTTGAAGCCTGAAGACCTGAAGGGGAATAAAACTTTTGTCCCTCTGATTAAAGGTATAGGCTACGGCTCATTGAGATGGAAGTTGGAGAACCCGTTCCTTACAAGCTTAATTTCAATGGTCCTCATGACGGCATATATAATGAACCGACTGTTCACAAGGCTTAAGTGAAACTCATTATGGTAAAGATGGTGAATGTAATAACTGTTACAAGGTATTCGAATCCCTAGAAAGCCATGTACGCTACCATGATGGAATACCCATCGATCCAATTCCAGTACACTTCAAAAAGTTCAATCAGCAGCTGATCCGCAAGAGAAGTCATCGCCAAAACCAGAAACAAATTCTGAGTCTCAAAAGGCAACAAAGAAAGAGTCTGTGGAAGAAAAGGTTCTGGTTCAAAAAATGGGAAAGGCGGTAGAAGTTCAAGAAGATGACTTGTCAAAGACAGGAGAAGCCTCCAATCTCGCTCTTTACGGTATCATCGGATTATAAACTCTGGCAGGAATGAGTCTTGTCAGATGCCGTGAAGCTCACTTAGAATAAATCATCCGTTGAATCGCTTTAAAAACATCAAGCCTCCCAGTCCTAACGGATATCTGGGAGGCTATTTTGTGCAAATAAACACTGGTTCGTTGTGGCCAACAAACCAGTGGGTGATGATTGATTATTCTGGATCGTAAAGATGAGAATGTTCGCGGTGGACGTGATAGAGTTCGGTGACGATGACACGCAAGACTGCGTAGGTCGGTACTCCGATGATCACACCACTCACTCCGAAGAGGCGTCCGGAGATTAATAAGACCACCAGGATTGTCATGGGGTGAATTTTGAGATTGGTTCCCAGAATTTGTGGCGAGACGAAACGTCCTTCAATGGTTTGCTCGATGGCTATGACCAGGATGGCTTTCAATACCATGCTGGGGGAGGTCAAGGAGGCAACGATCAAAGCGGGGACGACGGACACGATGGATCCCAAGTAGGGGACAACGTTGAAGAGGCCGGAAATGACCGCCAGCAACAAGCCGTACTCCAAACCAATGATGGAATATCCTACAGCGAAAAGGATGGCCACCACAATGGCAACGATCACTTGTCCGCGGATGTAGCGGGAAACTTGTGAGTTGGATTTGCACAAGATTCGCTTCACCGTTTCTTGATGCTTGGTTGGGACAACGTGAAGGATGTTTTCAAACATCATATAATCTTCCGTTAACAAGTAATACAAGAGAATAGGCAGAGTCAAGAGTCCCGCCACGACCTTACTGACGGTGCCTAGGACGTTTCCGAGTCCACTGAAGGTGGATGCCCCCAACTCATTGAGTTTGTGGGGTAGATCAAAGGACATGAGGGCGTTTTCGATCTTGTTCCAAAAGCCAATGTCCACATTGTTGCCCGGAAGGGTATCGAGGAAACGGTTGATTTGTCGCTGGTAACGGGGCAGATTATGAATCAGACTTTTCCATTGGTCTTGAAGAATCGGAATCAGGCTGTTGATTCCCAAAACAATGAAGACGATAGCGACAATGAAGATGAGCCAGACGGCCAGACGTTTGTCCATGCCCAGATTTTTCAAGCGACTCACCAAGGGTTTGAACAGGTAATATAAGATTCCTGCACCTATGACGGGCAGAGCTAGCAAGCCTACAATTGCTCGCACGGGATCGAAGAGGTGGGAAATTTTGGTGAAGGTCACGATGATTAACATGACCAGCAGGACGATTAAGAGATTGATAACGGTTTGATTGTTGAGGAACCTATGCCAAAACGCCGAGTGTTCCTGAGTCGTGGATGATTGTTTGTGCGACATGTTCCCTCGCTCCTTTTTTAATGTATGAATTCTTTTCTATATCATAACACAGGGCCTTTCACGATCTAAATAAATACCCCTTTTCCGGAGCGTTTTATTCATGTGTTTATTAAAGAACATCGATGATAAAAGCGGTAGCTATCGTCTTTGGAAAGGTTTCCGACTTTTTGATGATTTGCCGTTAAAGCGCTCTTCTGTTATTGTGAAAGGTGCAAAATATCGTTGTAGAATTATATAAAGAAAGAGGCGATTGATAGATGTTTCGAAAATTTCAAGGATGGCTGTTAACACTGATTCTTGGAGTCAGTGTATTAGCTGGAGTGGCGAGTTCCGTGGCGGTTCAAGCCCAGGAAGACCAGCCCCTGGTCTATGCGACTGATTACAATTTAAACACTATGAACCCAATTCTAGGGTCGACTGAGTTGCATTCCTTTATTTTTAGAGGGTTGATGAAGTTCGATGAGAACAACAAACCCCAAATGGACATTGCCAGTGAGGTAGATGTGTCCGAGGACCAGTTGGTTTATACCATTTCTTTGAGGGACGATGTGCTTTTCCATGATGGTGAGAAGTTGAAAGCTTCCGACGTGGTCTTTACCATTGAGAGCATTCTGGATGATGCCAATGCCTCTCATTTAAAGAAAGATTTTGAACTGGTAAAGAAGATTGAAGAGGTGGATGGAAAGGTCGTTCTGTCTTTATCCGAGCCTTTCACGCCTTTAATGGACAAGTTGACGGTTCCGATCTTACCGGCCCACGCCTTCAAAGATCAAAAAATGACTGAAGCAGACTTCAACCAAGCGCCTTTTGGCGCTGGTCCTTACAAGTTTGTGACCCATGAAGAAGGGAACTTCGTGGAAATGGAAGCCTTTGAAGACTACTACGAGGAGCCTGCCAAGATCGAAAAGGTTCTCTTCAAGATCGTGGAAGATGCCAATGCCCGTATCTTGCAAATGCAAGCCGGTGAAATTGATGTGGCTTTCCTAGATCCTGGTCAAGTGTCAGAAGTTGAGAAAAACGATCACTTGAAAGTTTTCCCCGTCCAATCGTCGGAATACTTCGGACTGATGTACAATTTCCGTTCGGAAATTTTTCAAGACAAGACTATGCGTCAAGCCTTGGCCCATGCTGTGGACCGCGAGGCGCTGGTTGAAGGAATTTTTGACGGGCATGGTAGTCCTGCAGCGGGACCTCTCCAGTACAACCGTTACGTCAACGAAGACATCAAACCCTATGATTATGACCTAGAAAAAGCGGGCAAGATGTTGGAAGAAGCGGGTTGGAAACTGGACGAGAAAGACGGTTTCCGTTATAAAGACGGTGAGAAGTTAGCCTTTGACGCCATAGTACCGGTGACGGATACTGTGCGTGTAGATATTGCCAATTACTTGCGCGAAGAATTCGCCAAGGTTGGTGCAGATATGGAAGTAGTCGCTGAGGACTGGAGCACCCTTGAGATCGAAGACCACGATGCTTTCCTCTATGCTTGGGGAAGTCCTTACGATGCGGATACGGCCCTTTACTCAGTCTTCCACTCCCAGGAAGATTCTCTGGAAGGTGGACAGAACTATAACGCCTATGCCAACGAAGAAGTGGACCGCTTGTTAGAAGAAGGTCGTCGTGAAACGAATGACGACAAGCGTCGAGAGATCTACCAAGAAATTCAAGCCATCATGGCCGATGACCAACCGTATATTTTCGCCGCCTACAAAGACGGCTTGTACGGCTTGGACAAAGACCTAGAAGGCATGTCCCAACGAGCCTTGGGGCACCATGGTGCCGGCTTCCTCTGGAACGTCGAAACCTGGACCCGCGAATAATTAGTTGATCAAGCCAAAGTGCCCTGCGCGCTTTGGCTTTTCTTTTTTCACTAAACGTCAATAGCTTAAAAAGATCGTCGCCTTTCTAATCCACACCCCAATTTTTCCAAAATCTTCTTGATTCTTTTTACTAGATGGAAGCGGTTTCCTGTATAATTAAATAACTAGCGTATTTTCCAAGATTTAGATGAAGAGAGGACATACATATGAAACAGAAAAAGTGACAATCCAGACACGTAGATTTCATTACCGTTGACGGGCTCGAATTCAAGGACCTCAATGGTAATGGGAAACTTGATCCTTATGAGGATTGGCGCCTAAGTCCTCAAGAGCGTGCAGAGAACCTGGTTTCTCTCATGACTCCCGAAGAAAAGGCGGGGATTTTCCCAATTTTTGATTTGCCCATGGGAATTTCTGCCAAAGAAGGCGAAGCGACCAGCCATGACGGCATTATTCTTGAGGTTGAAGAGGAATACACAGAAGGCCCCTTTACCGGCATGACCAAATACCCAACGACCAAAATGATTCAGGACATGCACATGCGCCACTTTCTGGTGCGTGAGAATGCCAAGATTGAAGAGATCGCCCAGTGGGTCAACACCTTGCAGAAGATTGCGGAAGAATCCCGTCTAGGAATTCTGGTCATTGAGACTTCCAACTCCCGAAACGAGAACGACAAGGCCATCTACAACTCCACAGCTACTGACAGCCACTTTACCGAGTTTCCTGGAACCTTGGGCTTGGCGGCTGGTCACCAGATGGAGCGAATCAAAGAGTGGGCCACCATCGGGCATCAAGAATTCCTGGCCAGTAACATCCGTAAAGGGTACATGTACATGGTGGATACAGCAACGGATCCGCGCTGGTTGAGAACCTACGGGACTTTCGGAGAATATCACCCACAAATTTCCGAGATTATCCAAGAAGTCATTCCTCTTTATCAAGGAGAATCCCTGGACGAGAACAGCATCGCCTTAACCATCAAGCATTTCCCAGGAGGAGGTGCTCGGGAAAATGGTTTCGACCCCCATTACGTGGAAGGACAGTACAACGTGTACCCAACGGCCAACAGCTTGCAGGACTATCACCTGCCACCGTTCCAAACGGCCATTGATGCGGGCGCAAGCTCCATCATGCCTTACTATGCCATTCCAAGTAATGACAAATCCCACACACCACAGCCACCTTTTGACGGAGACTTCCAAGAGGAAATCGCCTTTGCCTACAATAAGGAATTCCTCCAAGACCTACTGGTAGACCGCATGGGGTTCAAGGGCTATATCAATACGGATACCAGAGTCCTAGATTCCATGGCCTGGGGTGCTGAAGACTTGGCCCGTGATGAACGCGTGGCTCGCATGTTAACGGCGGGGTCAGCCTTGGTTTCTGGAACCAACGATGTGGAGATCTTCCAACAAGCCATTGAACAAGGGGTTGTCGATGAGGCGACTGTCAACAAGCGCCTGGTGGAGAACTTGACTGAACATTTTCAATTGGGTCTTTTTGAAAACCCCTACGTGGACATCACGCCGATAGATCAAGAAGTAGTAGCCGAGCGCCGTGAAACAGCCTTCAAAGCCCACCAAGAATCTGTGGTCCTGCTCAAGAACGCACACCAAGCCTTGCCGCTTCAAATCGGCGACAAGAAGGTGTACGTGGAACTTCTAACCAAGGAATACACCGAGGAAGAGGTCAAACAATTCGAACAAAAAGGATTACCAAGCTCGGTGGCGGCCTACAACGAATTATTACAAGCCAACGTGCGACAATCCTTCCCACAAGTCAACTTTGTGGATAGCTATGAGGAAGCCGACCAGGCCATCTTGCTCATGCGTCCAGTCTCCGGTTCTTACTTTGAAGCCACAGATGATTATTTGGATTTAAAAATCCACAAGGACACTCACATTAACTTGGACTATGTCCAAAAGATCCGTGACCAAGTGGAAGAGCTAATCGTGGATGTTCACCTAGACTTGCCATTTATCTTGGAGAACATTGAACCGTTGGCGGACGGGTTGACAGTCAGCTTCGCGACTTATTTGGAAGCCATTCTGTCGGTCCACTTGGGCGAGTATGCCCCAACCGCCAAACTGCCCATTACCTTGCCGGCAAACCAAGCCAGCATCGCGGTGAATGAGCAAGGTATCTGTGCGTCTCCTAACGATGTGCCGGGCTACGATAAGGAAAAACATATGGACATTCCATACGCCTACCAAGACGGCGCGGACAACCGCTATGTTTATGGTTACGGTCTCACTTACGACTAAAAATACTCAACTGGACAAGCCTGCTTGTCCAGTTTTTTGCTGGGGCAACATGTTTAAAATTTAATACACCAACAATTTGTGATGATTGTTATAATAAATGAAACTGAAAGGAGAGAAGTTATGAACTTACAAACCATCCTTCGCCGTCTATTCACGGGTGTGGCGATCGTATTTGTCATTAGTTTTGTAACCTTTGTGCTTTTGGATTTAGCGCCGGGTAACAATGCGGCGGCTTATTACGGAGGTACCAATGCGCAACTCTTGACCCAGGCGGAGTTGGACCGGATCACGGAAGCTTTTAACTTGGATCAGCCGGTCTGGCACCGTTACGGTGCTTGGCTATCTCAAGCCCTGCAAGGCAACTTAGGCATGTCCATTCGTATGAAGCGACCAGTGACGGAAATTCTGGCTTATGCACTGCCCAACACGGCTCTCTTGGCGGGAGTGTCGGTGATGGTGATTGTTCTCCTCTCCGTCAT
>CALYPW010000046.1 GCA_945278685.1 uncultured Dolosicoccus sp. | reverse complement strand
ATTTCGGAGAAGGATTGACCCATACCGATCAATATTTATGGCAAATGACTTGGCGTGAGAAAATTGCTTTAAAACGTGACCCTGAAACTTTTGAAGTGCTTGAAGAAGTGCCGATTGAGACCGAAGGGTGGGGTCTTTGCTATGATAAAGTGAATCAATGCTTATGGCGTTCGGATGGGACCAATAAACTATACAAACATGATCCTGAAACATTTGAACAGTTAGACGTGATTGAAATAAGGCGTGAGGGTAAGAAGTTCAGTAAGCTTAACGAGTTAGAATGGGTGGATGGCGCGCTTTATGCCAATCGCTTATACGACGACTACATCTATAAAATCGATCTTGAAAAAGCTGAAGTCATCGACCGATATGACATGCGTCCAATTGTCGAAGAAACGTTAACTGATGAACAAATCGCCCAAATCGACAGTTTAAATGGAATTGCCCATATTGAGGGAGACCGTTTCTACGTGACGGGCAAATTGTACCCTTATCTTTATGAAGTCATTCTAAAATAACCTTCCAATAAAAAAAGCTCAAAGCAGTGAATGCTTTGATGCGACCTTCAAGAATTAGAGTTAAAAACTAAGGCTCTTTGTCAAATAAGGTGGATGAGATATTTTACTAGACGCTAAGCAGCAGAAGGTTGCTTAGCGTTTTTACTATTTCCTGAAACATACCGTCTTGATATAGGAAGTATTAAGTTTTTGAAGTGTGTGTTGTTACGAAAGCCATGTGCGACTCGCTTAAGGACGGTTACTTTGTGATGAATCCTTTCAATAGGGCCATTTGTAAGGGGTGGCGAACGACAGACGAAAAGTCACTCACTACTCGTCTCCCCGTAGGAGGTGAGACATTCGTTCGCTCAGCGATTTTCTTTTCAGATAGGGGATCAGTCGCTCAGTGGGCGATCCGTTGCTTGGTGTTTTTAGAAATAATGCGATGTTTAGAAACTCCGTCTGTTTCAGCAGTAAAAGATTCATTACAACGTATACAGCATTGCTCGATTTCATCCGACAAGTGACAACGAACGTACACTTCCTCCTGTTCCTCAGAACTTTTAATATAAAGGACATCGATGTTTTTAAAAAAGAAAATATGGGGTGGATGAAGATAAAATTTCTTCATCCACCCCATTGAATATAGAACCACAAAAATCCCTCTTCCGGTCAATGGCCGGCCTGGAAGAGGGATTTTTCGTTTATTACCGGTTTAAATGTTCTTCCAAGAGACGTTCCAAGCGTGCTTCATCGTCCTCATCCAGGGAAAGAGATTCATCCTTGCTGGATGATTCATCAGACTCACTGCTGGATGATTCATCAGATTCACTGCTGGATTCTTTGTGGGTAATGGTCACCTCTAAATAGATATAATCCGAGGAACTGTTGCCGTCAACAATTCGTAAAGCGAAAGAAACAACGCCTTCTTGAGGATTGCTGATGGTGTAAGACGTCTCCGTTCCTTGATAGGCCCATTGATCATTGACTAAAAGCTCGTATTGCCCGCCCTCAAGATTGCCGCTCCATTTGACGACCAAGTTTTTGTTCGTTTCGTCGTATTCTGCGGTGAGGGTGCTTGGCGGTTCTAATTGTCGTCCGTATACCAGGGATTGTTCAGTGGGTTGGGTGCCGGCTACAAAGAGTTCCCAAGATTTCATGTCTTCAGGGGTGCGTGGACCGGGCAAGAGATTGGGAACGGTATACTTTTCAATCTGAACTTCGACGACATTTTCAGGTCGTTTCCAGTCGTAAATCTCTTGGTCAATCATCAGATATTCCATCATTTCTGCATAGATTGTTTGAGGAAGTCGGGTATCCTCCAGCGTTAAATAATTTTTTCCTTCGTATGGATTATCGTATCCCACCCAAGCACTGATGGTGTATTGCGGGCTAAATCCTGCGTACCAACCGTCGGGTGCTGCGAATTCGCCATCGTAGAGCCCGAAGTCTTCCAACTGTTGGTGAGTATAATTGGTGGTCCCTGTTTTTCCAGCGTGGAAAATGTTTGAAACATCCGCTGCAAGGGCAAAATTGCCAGGAATATCTTTTAAGACATCAATAAGCATGTAGGCCGTTGACTCCTTCATGGCGGTTTCTTGCTTGTAGGAAAAGTCCTCGCGCTTGCCCGAAGCTGTGAGCACATGGTCGATGATCTTTGGTTCCTGGTAGTTTCCAAGATTTGCAATGGCGGAGTATGCGGCTGCCAGTTGAATAGGGGAAGCTTCGCCTCCAATGGCGTTGGCTTCCACAAGTTTTTGTTGGTTGTCATTCGTAATATGAATGCCTAATTTCTTCAAGAATTGATTGGCACGATCGGCACCCACTTCTTGGAAAGTTTTAAGAGCGGGAATGTTACGAGAATCCACCAGGGCTTCGCGCAGTGTCATGCTGCCCTTGAAGCCGTAGTCGTAGTTTTCAATGGGGTGCCCATCGGAATAGCTGTAGGGTTCGTCCTGAAGAGTTTCTCCCGTTGAGTAGTCCAAATATTCAAAGGCAGGACCATAATCACTGAGAGGCTTAATGGTTGAGGCAATGGATCGGTTGGTGAGTTTTGCACGGTTTAACGCTCCTTGAACTTCTTGCTTGCGGCCACCGACCACAGCCATCAATTCTCCCTTCTCGTTATCGATGACGGCCACTGCTGTTTGTACTTGGTCATTGGGGAAAGCAAGGGATGGCGAATGGTTCACAAGCTCATATAATTCTTTCTGGGCATCATCATCCAGAAGGGTATGGATTTCCAAGCCACCGGTGTAGATGTCAAGGTCCAGAACCTCTTGAACTTCATCGTTAATGAGGTCCAGGTAGGCATCCAGATAGAGTTGATCTTCCGAATCTTTCAAGGGCACCAGCATCTCTTCCATGGATGTTTGCTGGGCTTGATCGTATTCTTCTTGGGAGATCATGCCGCGATTCAACATGATGGACAGTACCAAATCGCGTCTTTCAAGGGCATCGGTTGAATAGTTATAGGGGTCATAAAGACTGGGCGCTTGGGGAATTCCTGCTAAAAGGGTAGCCTCAGAAATTGAGAGTTGATCCAAAGATTTGTCAAAGAATTTTCTGGCCGCTGTTTTTGCTCCGTAAGTGTTATTGGAATAGTAGAGCTTGTTGAGATAAAGGGTTAAAATCTCATCCTTGGACAATTCTTGTTCCAATTGAAGAGACAACCAAGCTTCTTGAGCTTTTCTTTCCAAGGTTTGATCCGAAAAGTCTGTAGAAAACACGGAGAGTTTGACCAATTGTTGGGTAATGGTACTTCCTCCTTGGGCAATATCCCCTTGGCGAATGTTTTCGATGAGAGCACCACCAATTCTGACAGGATCGATCCCATTATGTTTGTAGAATCTTGCATCTTCGATGGCCAAAACGGCGTCGCGCAAGACTGCCGGAATTTCCTCTTCCGTCATCAGGTCCTGTGTTTCACCACCGAGCTCAATGACCAGCTGTCCTTGGCGGTCATAAATCTTGCTGGGCCTTTGTCCGATTAAATCCTCTTCAGAGATTTCTGGCGCATGGACGGCGTAATAGGCAAAAAGGCCACCACCTACCAAAATCCCAAGGAAAAAGATTGCAATCAAGAACGTGGTCATGTTTTTAATGATTGTGATGATTTTTTGCTGATTCATCGCGAACACCCACCCATCATTTGTGTGTCGATGTAATTTTCCAAAGCTTCGAGGTAATCGATCATGGGAAAGATTACCTGGGGACATTCGAAACCATTTTCTTCAATGAACTCGTAGGTTAAACTTTGTTGTTGGTGATGATCCAAATGTTTTCGCAACTGAGCGAAAGGCAGTAGAAACACTTTGTCGTGGCTACTGAAGGAAATAATCAAGAAAACGTAACCACCTTGGTTGTAACAGTTTTGCATGTGTGCAATCTGATGCTCCGGAATATTAGCCAGAGGAAAACTGGTCTTGTTTTTTGTTTCCTTAACCTCAAAGTCGATATATTTTCCCTGATAAACACCGTTGTAATCGGTGGTTGATGCGTGGCGATAATAGGCTTCGACAATTTTTGCGGCGCTTCGCCGTGGGTAATCCACCTTCACCACTTGGACCGGCGTTGGTTTTTTATGAATGACGGCGATATTTTGCGCCAAGTAATACTGATTGCTGTTGTTAATCCTTTCTTCCAAGGAAATGCCTCGGCTGCCATAACGGGTGGCGGCTTTTTTCTTTGGAGAAGATCGCTGGATGTTTGCAGTGGAAGTCTTGTGACTTGCCCGGCGATGCCCGGCAGGGTAATCGAACATATCTTCACTCCTTTGGACTAATTATACCAAACAAATGTTTCCCTCTAAAATCAAACGGTTAACTTTTTTGCAACAATGTCACACATGGATCGACTGGATGGATATAGCATGAATATTTGCAGTTATTTCTTTTTTATGAAAAAACCTCAAAGGGAAAATGAAACCATAAACATCTTCATTTACAAAGGTTCACTTTTGTAGTAATATAATGGGGTATGTAACAACTATTGGAGGGTATAAATCATAATGACAGCAAAATTTGAAAAAACATCTACTAATAAAGGAACGTTAACATTCGAAATTCCTAAAGATTCTATCGAGAAGGCTTTAGATTCTGTGTTCAAACGCGTTCGTAAAGACGTTCAAGTACCAGGATTCCGTAAAGGACATGTTCCTCGTCAAGTGTTTAACAACACCTATGGTGAAGAGGCATTGTACGAAGAAGCGCTGAACATGACTTTACCAGATGCTTATGAAGGAGCTGTTAAAGAAGCTGGCTTAGAAGTCGTTGTTCAACCAGAAATCAATGTTGAATCAATGGGAAAAGGTCAACCCTGGGTACTTACAGCTGAGGTTGTCCTAAAGCCAGAAGTAAAACTTGGAGACTACAAAGGTCTTGAAGTTGAAAAAGAATCAACAGAAGTGACGGAAGAAGAAGTAGATGCAGCCATCGAAGAGCTACGTCAACAATTTGGCGAATTAGCTTTAAAAGATGCTCCAGCAGAAGAAGGCGACACAGTCGTTATGGATTTCGAAGGACTTCTAGACGGTGAAGCTTTTGAAGGCGGAACCGCCCAGAACCACTCCTTAGAATTAGGTTCCGGAAGCTTTATTCCAGGATTCGAAGAGCAGTTAATCGGTAAAGAGCCTGGTGAAGAGTTAGACGTCAACGTCACTTTCCCAGAGGAATACCATGAAGATGCACTTGCTGGTCAAGATGCTGTATTCAAAGTGAAGATCCACGAAGTAAAGACCAAAGAGCTTCTCGAGTTGGATGATGATTTCGCCATGGACGCTGACGATGAAGTGGATACGCTGGATGAATTGAAAGCCAAAATCCGCAAGCAGTTGGAAACAAGCAAGCATGAAGAAGCCAAAGAAGCTTTTGAAGACCAAGCCTTGCGTCAAGCAGTAGAAAACGCTGAGATCGTTGACTTACCAGAAGAAATGATCGAAGAAGAGATCAACCGTCAAATGGAGCAGTTCTTGAACAACTTACAACGTCAAGGATTGAACGAGGAGCTCTACTACCAGTTAACTCAAACAACTCGTGAAGACCTTCATGGCCAATTTGAAGATGAAGCAGAATTGCGTACCAAGACTAACTTAGTACTTGAAGCCATCGCGAAAGCTGAAAACACTGAAGTTACCGATGCAGACGTAGAAGAAGAAGTAGCAACACTTGCTGAACAATACGCCATGGACGAGGATCAAGTTCGCCACTTGGTGACCAACGACATGCTAAAGTCAGACATCGAATTAAAGAAATCAATGAATACCATCATTGACTCAGCAGTAGAAAAATAAACAATACATCTTTTAAGCGATTAAAAAGGGAGGCAAACGCCAATTAAATGAGGCACCATGCGTCCCTTTTTAACATTAGTGAGAAGTAAGAATGATTGAGGAGGTAGTATTATATGACAGATTTTGATGGAGAAGGCATGAATTACTATTGTTCTTTTTGTGGCAAGTCCCAAGAGGAAGTGGATAAGATCATTGCTGGACCAGATGTGTTCATTTGTAATGAATGTGTCTCCCTTTGTGTGGCCATTATTGAAGAGGATATCAAAAATCATAAGAACTCTGACGGCCATGCCGTCATCGATATTTTGATTCCCCAAGAAATCACGGACACTTTGGATGAATATGTGATCGGACAAGACCATGCCAAGAAAGCCTTGGCAGTCGCCGTCTATAATCATTACAAACGTATTCATCAGCCTGCCCATGAAGATCAAGAAGTGGAATTAGAGAAGAGTAATATTTGTCTGATCGGTCCAACCGGATCTGGAAAGACCTTTTTGGCTCAGAGCTTGGCACGTTTATTGAACGTTCCTTTTGCCATTGCGGATGCGACCAGCGTCACTGAAGCCGGATATGTGGGGGATGACGTTGAAAATGTCATTTTAAAGCTGGTTCAAGCAGCGGACTATAACATTGAATTGGCCCAAAAAGGAATCATTTATATTGATGAAATTGACAAAATCGCTCGAAAAAGTGAGAGTACCTCAATTACCCGTGATGTGAGCGGGGAAGGGGTCCAACAAGCCCTTCTAAAAATCCTCGAAGGCACGGAAGCCAATGTCCCGCCACAAGGTGGTCGCAAGCATCCAGGGCAAGAAATGTTAACCGTCGATACCACCGATATTCTCTTTATTGTGGGAGGTGCCTTTGCGGGTATTGAAGACACGATCAAAGAACGCTTGGGAAGTCGAGTCATCGGTTTCGGAAATGCCTCCAAACAATTGGACGACGACGCCAGAGTGTTGGATGAAATTATTCCTGAAGATTTGCAATCTTACGGTTTAATTCCAGAGTTTATCGGACGTTTACCCATCATTGCGACGCTGGATAAACTGGACAAAGAAGACTTAGTAGCGATCTTGACGGAGCCAAAGAACTCTTTGGTGAAACAGTACCAAAAGTTGTTGTCTTTTGAAGAAGTAGAATTAGAGTTCGAAAAGGAGGCACTTCAAGCCATCGCCCATCAAGCCATCGAAAGAGATACCGGTGCCCGTGGGTTACGCGCCATTATTGAAGAGGTCATGTTGGACGTCATGTTCGACATTCCGAGTCGTAAAGATGTCAAAAAAGTGGTCATCACCGAGGAGAATGTCCTCGAAAAGACTCGACCTGTCTATCTCGATGAAACAGGCAAAGAAATTAAGTAGGAGTTAAATAACATGCATGTCAAGGATCCTAAATTTCTATTCAGTGGCGTTGAACCTGAACATTATCCACAGGACAATGTCCCAGAAATTGCTTTAGCTGGTCGTTCCAACGTTGGTAAATCTTCATTCATTAATAAAATGATTAATCGTCGAAATTTGGCCCGTACATCCAGTCGACCTGGAAAGACCCAAACACTTAATTTCTACGACATCGATGGAAAGTTTCGCATCGTCGATGTTCCTGGCTATGGTTATGCCCAAGTGTCTAAATCGGACCGCCATGAATGGGCAGAAATGATTGATACTTATTTGGAAACCCGGGAAAATTTGGCAGTTCTTTTCTTACTGATGGATTTTCGACATCCACCGACGGATTTGGACATTTCCATGATGGAATTTGCTGAAACATTGGAAATTCCGTTCGCCATTGTCCTTACCAAAGTGGATAAGATCAAGAAAAGCCAACGTCAGAAACACTTGAACATTTATAAAAGAGATCTTGGTTTAGAAACGACTGACGCCTTGTTTCCTTTTTCATCGGAAACAGGGGAAGGTCGCCAAGAAATTTGGGACGTTATTCAATCCCAATTGGACATTTAAGACCTAAGGGAGGAGAAAAGACACATGGCTTTTATACCAGAAGAAGTCATCCAAGAAATCCGTCAACAAACGGACATTGTGGATGTCATTAGTCAATACGTCTCCCTCTCCAAAAGTGGTTCCAATTATATTGGCAGTTGCCCTTTTCATGAGGACCGGAACCCGTCCTTTTCTGTCCATACAGAAAAACAAATCTTTAAATGTTTCAGTTGTAATCGCGGTGGAAATGTGTTTGGTTTTCTTCAAGAAATTGAAGGGATTGGCTTTGTTGAAGCGGTCAAACAAGTGGCTGAATTTTCTCATGTACCCGTGGATTCCCGTTATTTTGAAGGACAGAATCAACGCCAGGATCGGTACCAAGAATTGTACCGCATCCATCAAGAAGCCAGCGATTTTTATCATTATTATTTAACCAAAACCACCAATGGGGAAGAGGCGTTGACCTATCTTTCTGATCGAAATTTGTCCCAAGAAACCTTGGAGACTTATCAGGTAGGACTTTCCCCAAACAAATCGGAGGTATTGAGCCAGTACCTGTTGGGCAAAGGCTTTAGTGCTCAGCAATTGGTTGAAAGTGGCATTTTTTATTTAAATCAACGAGAAGAACTGGTGGATCGTTTTCATGGCCGCATAATCTTTCCCTTGCGCAACGCCCGTGGGCAAGTGGTGGCTTTCTCCGGAAGAATCTACAACTTCGAACACCAAGCCAAGTATCTGAACTCACCAGAGACGCCAATTTTTGAAAAGAATGATTTGTTATTCAACTTGGATCAGGCCCGACTGGCCGGTCGACAACATAACCGTGTCTTGGTGACGGAAGGGTTCATGGATGTGATTGCGCTCAGCCAAGCAGGCTTCGCGAATAGTGTGGCGACCATGGGAACCAGCCTGTCTCGGAAACATTTGCAGCAATTGACCCGCATTGCTAAAGAAATTGTCTTTGTTTTTGACGGGGACCGCGCAGGTCAAAAAGCAACGATCCGTGGTTTCGAGTTGGGCAAAAAATTTCAGGACACGGTATTTAAGACTATTTATATCCCTGGGCAACTGGACCCAGACGATTGGATTCGAGAGCAGGGAGCTGCTTCTTTCCAAGGACTGATTGACACTGCCGAGACGGAATATGAATTTTACCGAGAATTTCTGAAGAAAGAATATTCTTTGGATACCAGTCAGGGATTGGCCGATTATATTGAACGGCTGATTCATGTCATTGCGGACGTTCAGTCTCCCATTGAGCGGACAATTCTCATCAAGGACTTGGTCAATGAGTACCAGGTGGATGAGAAACTTCTAGAGGAACAATTGGCAGTTGCCATGTATGAAAAAGAACATGCCGTGTTGGATCATGGGTCGATCCCTCTGCAAACACCACCGGAAGAAGCGCCGGTTTTCGATACTGCTTCTGAAATTTCGGACTATGTCCCTCAAGACTCCATGGAATATTGTCCGGCTGCTTTGCAAGCAGAACGACAAATTTTCGTTTGTTTGATGTATCACAACGAAGCTTGGGAGTTTATCGAACAGCTGGAAAACCCGCCTTACATGTTTCATCCCCAGTCACAAGATTTTTTCTTTCGATTGCAGGAATATTATTATGAGCGCGGAAATCCCATGCCCTTGACGGACATTGTCAATGAAATGGACGACCCAAGTTTGAATGCTTTTGTCACTTCCTTGATTTGGGATTTTGAAGTTCTGGATTACGAAGAGCAGGTATTGGTCGATTGTCTGAAAGTTATTGACCGGGAATTTTTGAAGCAAGAAATCAATCTTTTGAAAGAGAAGTTAAGTGACTACGAACGTCAACAACGGTATAATGAGGTCAATGCGACCATTACAAAAATTATGACACTAACCCGCCAATTAAAAGCGGATTATTAGGAGGTATTTTAATTTATGGCAGAAGAAGTTACAGATAAAGCAAAAAATACTTCAAAAAAAGATTCACAGGAACTCCAATTAACGCTGGATCAAGCCATCACGCAATTAATTAAAGAGCAACAAGTTATTGGTGAGATTCACTACGACGAATTAACACAAAAGATCGCCAGTCCCTATGAATTAGATTCAGATGGCATGGATCGATTGATTCAAACCATTGAAGATCAAGGAATTTCCGTTGTGGGTGACGATGGGGGTCCTACGCGACAACAAATGGTTCGAGCGAAAGACCAAGAAGACGATGAGAAAGACGAGGTACAAGAAGTTGCTGAAGCGCCTCAATCGGCAGCTGCTCGTCGCGCCAATGTGAGTGATCCTGTCCGTATGTACCTGCGTGTG
>CALYPW010000045.1 GCA_945278685.1 uncultured Dolosicoccus sp. | reverse complement strand
GCCGGCGATTCGAATTTATGAAGAAATGCAAAATCAAGGCGTGGACATTCTTGAATACCTGTCTCGCATGGGCTTTAACACCCAAGCCTCGTATTCCCAGGAAGATGTGGATAACCTGGCCTTTTCCCTCGGGGGTGTAACTACTGGTCCCACTGTCTTTGAGGAAACACGCGCCTTTACGACTTTTGCCAATAATGGGCAATATTTAGATGGTTATACCATCGAAAAAATTGTCGATTCTCAAGGCGAAGTAGTCTACGAGCATCAAGCAGAACCTGTTGAGGTCTTCTCAGAGGACTCAAACTATATCATGGTTGACATGCTCAGAGACACCATGGTCGAAGGAACAGGACGAATTGCCCGTGGTTATATGGAAATGGAAGGCGACTGGATCGCCAAGACGGGAATCAGTGAGGATTCCAAAGACGTTTGGATACTGGCCTCCACCCCTCAAATCACCATTGGCTCATGGATCGGTTATGACAGTAAATATGAAAATTATGCCATTGATGTCAACGACGGCTATGGGTTAGAAAGTGAACGTAGTCAACTTTACTTTGCACGAGTGATTAATGAACTCTACAATGCCCATCCAAAAAACTTTGGAACAGATATGAAGTTCTCGCAACCAGAATCTGTGGTTGAAGTGGATGTTCTGGAACCTACTGGAACTCTTCCGGGTAACATGACGTACAATGGTCATCAATTAACTCTGTCCGGTCCACTAAAAAGAGAACTCTTTAAACGTTCAAAAAATGCGCCGAAGTTGACCTATGATTTCATGGTTGGAGCTTCTGAAGAAGAAACCAATCGTTTCTGGCAAGAACTTATTGGCCGTATGCAAGAAGAGAGACGACGACAACAAGAATCTCAACGCAGTCGTCAACAGAGCTCACAGGAAAGCAACCGTGAAACTCCCGGCCAACAAGATGAACAGCTAGCAACACCACCAACTACCGAACAGCCCCACGCTGCGGATCCAAGCGTTCCGCAAGCACCTGAATAAATGTATGAAAAATTAAAATATCCTCCTGAACCTAATCTTGATGTGATCCCCCGAAATCCGGACACGGATTTCGGGGGGTTAGTATGTCTAAATGTAATTTTGAATTGAGATATGAGATAGTTAAACAGAGGTTTTGATTGGAAATTAGGTTGAAGCTATTGTTTTTACTTGGATTAGCTCCTAAAAATGCTTGATTTATACATTCCCTCAACTGCTAATAATTCCAAAGCATTATTCGTGACAATCTTCTTTATCTTATGTTTGAATTGAAAAAGTCATATATTATTCGCTCGGTTTGTGGGAATAACATTATATAAATAGCTAAATTGTCGTCACCTTATCAACGGATCCATTGGCTTTTAACAACGTTCGCGATCAATGGAAAACGAGGGATTGTCATCCCTGCCAATATAATTGTTAATCAACTTACTGCAATTCTTACTGGTGTTATCAGTTGTTTATTTTTAAGAAATTTTGACGATCGAAAAAATAAACTCCGATCAACTCTAGAGCAATGGTGCTAGAGGGGTTTTGTGTTCCATCAGTGATTCGATTAAGAATTAAGAATAATGCTTAAACAAAAGCCACGCATGAAACATTCATGCGTGGCTCATTCATTCTTCTTATTTTAATGATTTTTTCTACTTAAGCGTTTGTGCTTGTGCTCTTCTTGATTCAAATCATGCAAGGTTTTTATTAAATGATAACCTTGAATGACCAGTAAGAATAAAGCAAAATAAGTTTTGAGTTTCAGGTATTTTTTTCTCATGATCATCTAGTCCTCCCGTGTGGATTCTCGGTAGATAAATTTATGAATCAAGACGACTTGTTTCTCGTCGACCTCTTCTTTAGCCATAATCTTCGTTAATAAACGCATGGAAACAGCACCAATGTCATACAAAGGAATTTGAATGGATGACAATTCTGGACGCACGTACTGGGTCAACATGGAATTAGTTCCCGTAATGATCTCAAAATCTTCAGGAATAGAAATATCTCGATCTTTCATGGCATTCAGAATGGAAATGGCAATTTCATCATCCGACACAACGACTGAATCCGCTTTTCCGGCGATTAATTGGGCCACAATTTTCTCGCCATCTTCATAAGTAAATTTATCCTGAATGATTAAATCTTGATGAATATTTCTACCAGCTGCTTCATGAGCCTGTTGATATCCTTTGAGCCTGAACTCCTTATTCATATCATACTCCGCTGGACCAGTAACTAAAGATACCCGCTGATTATCCCTTAACAAATATTCTGTGGCTTCTTTGTATGCTAACACTAAATCTATATTGACCGAAGGAGCGTCGAAATCAGATGAAACTGTTCCTGCACACACTACGGGAGTGTTGGTTCTTGAAATTTCTTTTTTCATTTTGTCACTAATATCGTTACCCATGAAGATGATGCCGTCCACTTGCTTGGACAATAAAGTCTTAAAAACTTGTAACTCTTTATCTTCATTGTTATCGGAATTCGCTAGTAAAATATCATATTTATACATAGAAGCAATATCATCAATTCCTAATGCCAAAGATGAAAAGAACAAATTGGTGACACTTGGAATAATCACTCCCACCGTTGTTGTTTTCTTGCTTGCGAGTCCCCTCGCAACAGCATTGGGACGATAATTTAAACGGTCAATCACTTCAGATACTTTCTTACGTGTACTGGCTTTTACATTTGGATTTCCATTAACGACTCTGGAGACGGTTGCCATGGAAACGCCGGCTTCACGAGCGACGTCATAAATCGTAATTGTCTCTTTGCTCATCAATCGATCCCTCACTTTCTCTCTTTTACTACATGTAAATTTAACATAATCAGGTCGGTTATGCAAACGTTTACTTTCCATTAAAAAGCGTATTGATGGTCTTTAATTGAAAACAAATTATTCTTTCAATAAATTTACATTGGGGGATTAACTTCATCATCTCTGCTTGCAAACAAAAACACACCCCGAAGAGGTGTGTAAAGTTGATGATTTATTTGTTCTTTTGTTTATCAACGGTCTCTTCAGCAGATTCTTTGACATCTTCGGCAGCTGATTTTGCGTCATCTTTGATGATTTCTGCGGAGTCTTTAACTTCTTCAGAAATCTCTTTGGTATCCTCTTTGACTTGATCTGCCACCATTTGGGCACCTTCTTTGACATCTTCAGCCATTTTAGCGCCTTTTTCGCTTAAGTTGCTAGCTGCTTCTTTTGAAGCATTCATCACTTCTGATACGCCTTCGGAAGCAATGTCTGCGATTTTTGAAGTATCTTCTTTCAACTCATCCCAACGCTCTGAGGCATCATGACTTAAGTCTACAAATTGATCTTTTAAATGATCCGCGGTGTTTTGCAGGTTAATCTTGATGTCTTTTCCAGCTTCTGAGGCCACATCCACAATGCGAGAACCATGTTCGACGGCATAATCCGTATAATCATAGGCCAAATCAATCAGTTCATCCATTTCTTGACCGATGTCATCTCTTAACTCTCTTCCGGACTTAGGGGCGAAAAGCAAGGCGGCAACTCCAGCAACTGCTCCTCCAAATAATGCTCCTAGAAAGAAGCTGTTATTGTTTCTACTCATTTTATTACTTCCTTTCTTGTATGCCAATTACTTTTTGATAACTTCTCCAGCAGTTGGAGATGAATTTTGCTCTGCAAGTTTGTTCAATTCTTTCTCGAATTCTTCCAATTGACGATCTTTTGCCGTTTGAGTCTTCTTGACGATGACTGTTGAACTGGCATCTGATGGAGGAACTTCGGCTTCTACTGAAACTGTTGCATCTTCTTCAAATTTAGATGCTGAACCACTGGCGAATCCCGTCAAATTATTAAAAATTCGTGCGGTTCGTGTGAGTTTACCAAGTTTGCTTGAACGTTTACCTTTCCCGGCATTATGCAGCAAGTTTGTCGCCAGTTGCTTGGTTGAATCATTGACTTCGCTTACAGATTCTCCTAGATCGCCAATGGCGGTGAACAAGGGATTGGTTGCTGCAAGTTTGTCGTTGACATCATCTACCAATGTATTGGTTTTGTTGAGAAGACCTTCGACTTCAATGGATAAATTATCGACATCTTTGGTCACAACATCAATGGTCGTATTTACGCGTTGAATGGTGTGTTGCAGATCCTTTAAGATCGGTAGTAATTTAATTAAGTTCATACTTGCAAACACAATCAGCACTGCAAACGCAATGGCAGCAATCATTGCTGCGATTCCTCCTAATGACATAAGCCATGCCCCTTTCTTACTTATTATAGCCATCATAGCACATACCAGAAGCTGAGGCTAATAATAGAGATTAAATATTACGAAAATTGTCGATCAAACACTTTAGAATATTTTGTTAAATGGACGTCTTTATCATCGTAAAAATCAACCTTGAAGTGGTCTTTAGTCACTTCAATTATTGCATAAGTTTTCTCTGGATTTCCACATCGTGGAAAGGAGAGGCTTCCTGGGTTTACGAATAAGACGCCATCGTGTACTTCTGCCAGTAAACAGTGGGTATGACCGAAAAGCACCATGGATGCGCCAACTTCTTCTCCACGGATCTGGGCAGTTCGTAAATCGAATTTAACATTG
The DNA here is from genome assembly GCA_945278685.1 of uncultured Dolosicoccus sp. Taxonomy (GTDB): domain Bacteria; phylum Bacillota; class Bacilli; order Lactobacillales; family Aerococcaceae; genus Dolosicoccus. The sequence goes on along the minus strand of CALYPW010000045.1, from coordinate 5,496 downwards.
TGTCGGTGACCGTGGAAGAGATAAATGATACCTTCAGAGGTTGAAAGAGTCAACTCATCCTTGTAAGGTTCAAAGAAATCCATGTTTCCAGCAACCACACCGTCAAAATCCTTCCAAAGATCATCGGACACTTTTAATTCGGAATCTCCAGCATGAAGAATGTAATCGACTTTTCCTTTGTATTGATCGATTAAGTCATACATTTTTGCTACTTGGGAGTGGTTATCACTCATGAGTAATATCTTCATAGGGATCATTCTCCTTTAACCAGTCAGACAATCGAACTTCCAATTCTTTGAGTGCATTGGCTCGGTGACTGACCTTGTTTTTATCTTCCAGGGACATCTGAGCAAATGTTTTGTCTGCAGGTTCGTAATGAAAAATCGGATCGTAGCCAAACCCATGGGTGCCGTGAACTTCGTGGGTGATATGTCCGTTGACACGTCCTTCAACCACCAAAGGCGGAACGTCTGGATATGCAACCACAATGACACTTTTAAAATAGGCAGAACGATCCAAATCCTCATCTGCGCCTAATTTGTTAAGAACTTTTTGAATGTTCTTAGCATCCGTGGCATCCGGTCCACTGTAACGCGCAGAATAAATACCAGGCTCATCATTCAAAGCAGGAACAATTAAACCCGAATCATCAGAGATTGTGATGAGGTGGACTTGATCGGCGATTTCTTGTGCCTTTAAAAGAGCATTCTCTTCGAAAGTTGTTCCTGTTTCTTCCACTTCTGCCAATTCGGGAAAATCCGCCAAAGTGACAATGTCAAAACCCTGGGGAACTAATAATTGTTCAAACTCTTTGATTTTTCCTTGATTTCCACTGGCGATTAATATTTTCATCGATCGTTGACCTCCTCTAAATCCACGTGTCGCACATCTAAATTCTTTGACGCCAACCACTTCTGGGCCACTTCTTTGAAAGGAGCCACATGACCTGTCGTATAATAGACCTGGGTCGGTGGGTGCTCTTGAGCATCCTGGGCGTTCTTGCTTAGCTGGAAGTAGTCCAACAAAAAGGTGATTTCGTTGACAGTTTCAACCCCAGAATCTACTAACTTCACTCCTTGACCGACAGATGCCTGGATACGCTCGGACAAGAGTGGGTAATGGGTACACCCCAATATCAAAGTATCCACTTGACGGTCTTTAAAAATTTGTAATTTTTGATCAATGGGGGCTTGAATGGCATCGTCATCCATCAAGTTATCTTCCACCATTTGAACAAAACTTGGACAGGCAAGGCTGGTTACTTGCAATTGATTTGTATCCTTCAATAAAACGCTTTCGTACAAACCGCTTTGAATGGTGCCTTCGGTACCAATGATGCCAATGCGATGGTTCTTTGTTTCTTTGATGGCGGCACGGCTACCTGGATGGATGACGCCAATCACTGGGATATCAACGCCTTGTCGGATTTCATCCAAAGCAGCAGCTGTTCCAGTATTACAAGCAATGACTAACATTTTGATGCCTTTGTCCAAAAGAAAATCGGTCATTTGCCAGATAAAAGCTTTAACTTCTTCAAGATGTCTCGTTCCATAGGGATTTCTGGCATTGTCCCCAAAATAAATAATCGATTCGTTGGGCAACTGCCGCAAACTCTGGCGCACCACACTGAGCCCACCATAGCCTGAATCAATATAACCGATGGGTAGGTTCTTCATGGCTTTCCTCCTTTACCTTTGTGTTGGTTTCATTCACATTTTACCATACGTGAACAAAGAACACTCGGCAAATGCCGAGTGTCCTCATGGGCTATTTCTTTAACAATTTAGCATCGACGTTCTGAATCATCAGGTTCGGATCGTTCTGATTCTGGGAAGAAAACGCCAAAGTATCGAAGACTGAAATTTCTTCGCCATCGGATTCTTCCATGCTCCAAAGATTGACTTCTTGAAGCTTCATTGTCTGAGCATCCACCACATAATCAATTACATAGAAGGCTTCTTCTCGTTCAAGTTCTGAGACATTGTATTTACCAGTAGCATCCGCAAAGGCAGCAAACTCATCGAGGTCAAAAACTTCTCGGTAAATCAGCCGCAGGGTATTCGCTTCCTCTTCTTCAGATGTGTCCAACTTTTCTAGGCCATCAAACTGTTCAATAAAGCGTTGGACGAAGAAAGCGTAATTGTCTTGAGCCGTAAGAGACTCTTGGGTAACTTTGCCATCCTTATCCAAGGCATACCTTGTCCCCTCTTTCCAAAGGGCGAAATCGCCAAGCTCCTCATCGATGATTGGCGCATCAACCGCCATTTGTAAATTTCCTTGTTCTGTATGAACCATGTAGAAATCCGCACTTTGTTGATCGCCACGCATTCGACTCACTTGACTCTCATAAAAGTTAATAGCATTCACTGGGTTACCTGTTTGGAATTTCTCCAAGTCGCTGTCTCCTTGGACGGGTGTCGCTCCTTCTTTCAAATCAATGGTGAAGGTCGGTGCTTGCGATAAAGTTTCAACTACGGAAAGAACCGTCGCAGTAATTTCTTGATCGCCCTCTCCCATTGTAACCATCAACTCAGAACCTTCAATGGCTCCTGTTTCTTGATTCACTGTCACAGTTAATTGGGCGCTAATGTCTTCTTGATCAGAGACGATGAAAGGGAAATCTAAGACGGAGAATAACATCTTTAAATTGGATTCTTCGGTGATGGCACGAGTTAATTCTACCTGTTGATGGTCCTTTTCGACGAATTCCCACAGATCCGGTTTCTCGCCTTCGATGGCCAATTTAACCCAGTGAATATAAAGCAAAGAGCCGTGTCCCATATAACCTTCACGCCAAGGATCATTCAGATACTTTTCGTGATAAGTTTCTTTCTCACCCTCTGCTTCCATGTAGGTTTTGAAAGTCGCGACATCGTCATCGACCTGGTAAGTCGCATCGATCAAATGTTTCTCCAATCGTCCTTCTTCGTAAGCTTCTTGGGTGGTTTTGGTTTGACGATATTCTTGACCGTCTTTGGTATAAGTATAAGTTGATTGTTGGGTCGCCGTTTTAGCTTCCAGATAACCATCATTGACCTTCTCTAGGAAGTTAACGTCAGCCTCGTCATAACCAGCATATCGGTCTTCTGTTGTTTGTACCTGTTGTCCTTGCTGCAATTTATTGCCTCCGTCGTCAGCAGGGCGGTTGCTACATGCGACCAAAAGAAACGCACTGGTCGCTCCTAACCACAATTGCCATTTTTTCATGGGTGGATCTCTCCTTTGTCTATTCCTATTAATTATAAAAGCCTCTTTCAAAGAAACAAGCATTGTGTCAATTTACCGACGTTTTTTGTTCAAAAGGGTAAAACTCTGTTTCAAATTCGCCCAAACCCCTTGATCATTATAAGCAAGGACAGAGCTTTGATAAAGCGACAAGGAGAATCCAAAAATCACCACCAGAGCGATTTGCTCCCAAATCCATCGAGATCAGGACATGGGGTAAAGACACCGTTTCATCAGCCATTCGATAAGCCATGACAAAAGGACTCACTCCCGGGACAAACGAAGCAATTCCCACCAGGGAACTGTTCGCATTTTGCAAGCTGAATAATCCAATATAGAAACTGAACAAGCTGAAAAGTACCAAGGGTGTCAGCGATTTCTGAAGGTCTTCCACACGGGTCACCAATGATCCTAGCAACGCAGCTAAACTCGTGTAAGTAAAGATCCCAGTGCCGAAGAAAATAAGAACTCCTATGATTAATCCCCGACTGTCACTCAACAAATCCGTCCAGTTCAAAGACTGTCCAATAACGGAAGATAATAAAGAATCAAGGGGTAACAATTGATTGAAGACGGCGACGATTACCAGATACACAATCACCTGGGTGAAAATGGCCAAGAGAATCCCAACAATCTTGCCGAGGAAATGTGTCCGGGCAGACATGCTGGACAGTAGAATTTCCATGATTCGCATGCCCTTCTCACTGGCAACCTCTTGGACGATGAGACTGCAATAATGAGAAACAAATATGAATCCACCGATCGTAGTGATCATCGCAATGGCCAATCGGAAAAATTCACGTCCGTTATCTGTTGTCTCCTGAACCAGATTCCCCTGTTCATCTCGGACTAAATCAACACTGGCAATGTTAACAGGAGAGACTTGGACGTCCTTTAACAGATCCGGATCGACCTGTGCAACTTCCGCATACCGTTGGATGTGACCGTGTTGATCCAAGACTTCTTGAATATGATCCAATTGGATATTTTTACTTTCTTTTAAGCGGTAAAAACTCGCAACAGACTCCTGTCCTTCTTCAACAACCAAGTAACCTTCAATGCCTTCTCGTGCCAATGAATCCATGGCTTCTGACTCATTTTCATAGTAATGCAGGTCGTGGGACAAATGAGCCTCTTTGATAGTTTGCTTGACATCTGCAGGAGCAATGAGACCAATGGGGGGCTTCCTGGTTCGATTGAACATCTCTTTCTATGAAATAACTGATAGTACCCATGATAGCTCCCATGAGCAAGGGAAAAAACAACATGAAAAGATAGCTTCAACTTAACACATTTCTCCGGTAAGTTTCTTTGGCGACAATCCATAATTTATTCATGGGATTCAACAACTTTCATTTTGAAAATATCATCCAGGCTGGGAGTGTGTTGGTCGAAGGTAGGGATGTAATTGCCTTGGGTTACCTGCTGGAAGATTAATTTCCCATAGAATTCGTCTTCCAACAGAAGATGGAACCCTTCGTGTTTTCCTAGACGAACATTTTTGAGGCCCGGCAAAACTTCTAACTCTTCAACCGTGCAGTCCGGGACATCAAGACGTAAATGGGTGCGCCCAAAACTTTGACGAACATATTCGACCGACCCGTACAGAACTTGTTGGCCATCGACAATCATCACAAGATCGTCGCAAATCTTTTCCACATTGGCCATGTTATGCTGGAAAAAATGATGCTGCTGCCCTGATCTTTTAAATAAAGGGTGCCTTGGCGAAGATAATCCACATTCACCGGATCCTATCTACTGCTGGGCTCGTCCAAAAAAAATTAATTCCGGCTCGTGAATCAGGGTCGCAATTAATTGACCTTCTGCTGGTTTCCTTTGGATAGAGTCTTAATCTTGTCCTTGACTTTTCCTTTGACCTTTAATCGTCCCATCCACTCATCCAGCTTTAAAAGTATGTCTTTGCGATTCATCCCTCGCAACTGCGCAAAATAAAGGACTTGCTGTTCGATGGTTAAATTCACATAAAGTCCTTGTTCTTCGGGCAAATAGCCAATCACATCGTGAAGTTGATGAGCAACCGCTTGATTCTTCCAAAGAACTTTCCCTTCTCCATCGCTGGATAAGAAATTTAAAACAATCCAAAACAAGGTGGTTTTTCCAGAACCATTGGGTCCAATCAGTCCAAGAATTCTTCCCGAATCGACGTCAAAGGATACATTGTTGAGTGCTTGCAAGGTTTTGAAAGATTTGCTGATGTTTTTTACTTCTAGCATCGGCTGCACCTTCCTTCTTTAGAGTGCTTCTGCTTCT
>CALYPW010000044.1 GCA_945278685.1 uncultured Dolosicoccus sp. | reverse complement strand
TTGGCAACCATGACCAACGGCTGTTCCTACCGGATCAATGTTGGGATCACGGGAGTAGACGGCCACCTTGGCACGTTCACCAGCTTCACGAGCAATGCTCATGATTTCAACAGTTCCATCATAAATTTCAGGAATTTCTTGTTCGAAGAGACGTTTCAAGAAATTGACATGGGCACGGCTAACAGTGATTTGTGGGCCACGGGTCGATTTCTCAACGCTGACGACATACACCTTGATGCGTTCATCCATTTCAAATTCTTCCGTTGGAATCTGCTCGTGCTCCGGCATGATGGCTTCGGCACGTCCCAGGTTCACGAAAACAAAACGTTGGTCTTGGCGTTCCACGGTTCCGACCATGATTTCATCTTCATATTGGCTATATTCGTTGTAAATAATTTCTCTTTCGGCTTCACGAATACGCTGCATGATCACATGCTTGGCGGTTTGTGTCGCGATTCGACCGAAATCTGCCGGTGTCACCTCTGATTTGATCTGGTCACCGACTTCGTAGGCTTGGTTAATGGCGTGGGCATCGGCCAAGCTGATTTCTAAAGTGGGGTTGGTACATTCTTCGACAACTTCCTTGACGGAATAAACGTTGATTTCTCCCGTTTGTTCGTCAAAATTCACTTCCACATTGGACGCTTCGTCGTAATTCTTCTTATAAGCAAGGACCAAAGCTGTCTCCAATGCTTCTTTGATGACCGAGCTTGAAATATCCTTTTCTTCTTCTAAGGCTTTCATGGCTTGGACTAATTCTTTACTCATCTGCTTGTTTGACTCCTTAACTTTTAAAATTCAATCGCTAAACGCGCTTGAGCAACGGCGTTTTTGTCAATTTCTATTTGTGAGGTGCGGGTTTTGTTACGAATTTCTAAAACATAGTGAACATCCGTCACCTTTGTCAAGGTACCGTAGTGATCTTTTTGTCCGTGTTGGTGAGCGTAATAGGAGAAATATACGTATTTTCCAACCGCTCCTTCAATGTCTGCCTCACTGCGCAGTGGACGTTCCGCTCCTGGAGAGGAAACTTCCAAGTAATAAGCTTCAGGAAATGGGTCAGGTTGTAAACTGTCCAGTTTGTCACTGACTTTCTCACTGATCTGGGCACAGTCGTCCAGCGTGATCCCTTCAGGTGTATCGGCATAGACGCGGAAGAACCAATCGGGTCCTTCTTTGACATATTCCATGTCTACCAGGCTTGCGCCTTCTGCTTCAACAATTGGTTCAATTACAGGTCGTAGTCGCTCAGCAATAGAACTCATTTAATCACCTCTTTAAATCTAATCTTTTTTCTAATCTTTTTTCTAATCTCTTTTTTGAATAAGCACGAAAAAAGCGAGCGTCGCCGCTCACTCCTTTGCTCCCTACTTCGACAGTCATCATACCATAGATCAAAAACAGCTTCAAGTATTAATCGCTTGGCATCGGTGGCAGTTTTTGAAAAAGCACTCCTAAAGGACAGGAGTGCTTGGGTCTTAAGCGTTGTTCTTCAAGTATTCGTAGGCGTACCCTGCGTATAAATAAGCGCCGTCTTTCAAGGTTGCCTCGTCCACGTTGAAAAGTCCGTGGTGATGCTCATAGTCACTACCGGCCTCTGTGTTTCGAGTTCCTATAAAGGCGAAGGCACCAGGAATATCGTTGGCCAGGTAAAGGTAAGAGAAATCCTCGCCACCAGTGGTCTTTCCAGGTGCAGCAATGCCTTCTTCTCCGTAGAGGTGACGAACCACTTCGTGGACATGATGCACACTGTTGGCTTCGTTGATGACGGGCTCCGTGCCATATTCGTAGATCACTTCCACAGTTCCACGGAACTGGTCGGCGACTGCTTGGGCATAGCGACGAATGGCTTCTTCGGTATGCTCACGAACCTCATTGTTGAAGGTTCGAACGGTGCCGTCCAAGAAGGCTTCTTGGGCGATGACGTTGAAGCGATCCCCCACTTCCATGGTTCCGATGGTCACAACGGCTGATTCCAAGGGGCTGATCTCACGGGAAACCACGGATTGTAAGCCAACGACAAACTGACTAGCCATCACCGCCGCATCAATGGCCTCATCGGGACGGGAACCGTGCCCGCCTTGACCCGTGAAACGTACTTGCAGGATATCGGCTGCTGCCATCATTTCCCCGACAGGGCATTGAATCACGTGGGACGGTGTGTCCGTCCAAATGTGAATCCCGAAGGCGTTGTCCACTCCTTCAACAGCTCCTTGTTCGACCATTAACTGCGCCCCTTGGGCATTTTCTTCCGAAGGTTGGAAAAGAATACGCACCGTGCCGTGCAAGTCTTCCTTGATTTCCAACAAGGCTTTGACGGCCGTTAACAGCATGGAGGTGTGGGCATCATGGCCAAACGCATGCATCTGGCCGTCTTCTTGGGAACGATATGGCAGGTCCCGATCCATTTCATAAATGGGCAAGGCGTCCATGTCGGCACGCAAGAGGACGGTTTTACCTGGATGGGCACCTTCAATGTCTAAGACAATGCCCGTAGGCTCCATGAGGCGATATTCCAATCCTAATTTATCCAATTCTCTGGCCACACGTTTGGTGGTTTCAAATTCTTCCATGGATAATTCGGGGTGCATATGAAGCTCCCGGCGAAAATCGATCATGGCTGCTTCTTCTCGTTGAACAATTTCGTGAATTTTATCTAATACGGACATGAGGGTTCCTCCTGTTTTTTCTATTTTAGTACAATCCTGTGAATATTCCCGCCAATACGACGGAGGTGATTGTTACTGTGATGAATCCGCCAATGAGCATCGGTGGCATCAGGTAAGACATGAGATGTTCACGCTCTTGGGGATCATCGGTCACAGAATCAATGACTTCTTTGGTAATGATATAATCTGCCGGAAAACCGTAAAGGGCCGTCAGCGACACGGAAAAAGCCAATCTCGGGGATATTTTCAAGAGTTTGGCACAAATCCAAGAGGTGATGTACATACCCGTCACTCCGATCACAATGATGGCGAAAAGTGGCCAAGCCAGTTCGATCAACATGGCCGGCGTGGCGTCCTTCAAACCGTCGAAGACGAAGGCCATTAAGACCAAGACACACAAACCGAAACTGTTGGCTTTTTGGAGAGGTTCTCTTTCCAACCAACCGACCGAAGCCCCGATCACTCCAAAAACCAGACAGAGGACAAAGACGTTGATGTCTACGATAGGCGCCAAGGTTTTGGAGGTGAGATAGGCACCCAGTGCTGTGACACCCAAACGGAATAACTTGAAATAATGGCCGTTAAAGCGGTCAGGAATTTTGTTGAAGAGTTTGGGTAGGGCATCCAAGTTGTTAGGATCCTGGGCAGGATCTTTCACTTCACCGGCTGATTCCTGGGCCAATTGGGCAGGCTTCCACGTACCGGCGCGGATCTTTTCCAACACTTCTCGGGATTCACGTTTGAGCATGAGGGAAGTCAGGGGATATCCTGCGAATCCTTGCATGACATAAATAGCAATGGCCAAGACCGCCAAGGTTTCATACCCATTGGCCAAGGCTGCGTCTTTCATGATAAGCGCTGAGACAATACCACCCACTAAAGGTGGAATGGCGGTAATCATGGTCTGCCAATCAAAAAGGAAGACACCCAAGGTCAAGAGGGAGGCGACAATCCCGATAATTCCCACCACCGCAATGACGATGGTGCGCCATTGACTCTTCAGTTCCTTGATGGATATCATGGTTCCCATATTGGCAATGAGTAGATACATACATAGATGCGCCACGGTCACTGGCATTCCCGCCAACTCTACAATGTTGGATGGAAAGAAGGTCCAGTATCCAATTAAAAATAAGACCGCGGAGACAAAGACAGAAGGCACCCAAGCCTTGGTCGCTGTCGAGACGGCTTCTCCCACAAATAAAATAAAAGCAACAATCGAAAACGCTAACATTTGTGACATATGAATCCCCTCCTATTTATCGATTCATCGTTATGGTCCATTTTAAAGATCCTGGCACCTGAAAGCTAGTACTTAGGATCTTTTATTTTGAAAGAATCTTTGGTCAATAACCGAGGGGCGAAATAATCGATGAGAAGCGCTCCGAAAGGTGCGGTCGTTAAAATGGCCCACACCGACACAGTCAGCATCCATTCTCCCTGGGCAACCCCTAGCGCCAAGGGCAATCCACCGATGGCCGCCTGCACCGTGGCCTTGGGAAGGTAAGCCATGACGACAAAGTGTCGCTGGGACTTGGACAAGGGGCTGCCCATCAGGGAAAGAAACACACCCACAGAACGAAAGATCAACAAACCAGCAATAAAAATTACCGAAAGAAGACCGGCTTTTCCTGCAAAACGAACATTGACGCTGGCTCCCACCAGAAAAAAGAGGACCAATTCCGCGCCCTTCCACCACTGGTTGAAACTTCGGGACAATTTCTGGGCAACTGGCGGACGTTCTTGATAAATCACCATGTTGAAGATAATGATGGCCAGAAGTCCCGAATAAGAAACACTCAAGGCATCTTCCAGGGTCAATACCCCGTAGGACACTAGGAAGACTAGAAGCACCCGCAGCCCTCGGAACTTGACCAGAAGATCTAATAATCGGACGGTCACCTTCCCGACCGTTCCACCAACCACAAGCCCCAGCAAAATCGCCACAGGAATTTGAAGCAAGGCCAAGGGTTCAAAACTTCCTTGAAGATTGAAGGTCAAGAAGGAAGAAAAGAGCACCAATACATAGACATCATCCACAGAAGCTCCCGCCAAGATCATTTGAGGAATTCTCTCTTTGCTTCCGTAACCTTCTTCAATGAGCCGCACCATGCGTGGAACGACAACGGCCGGTGAAACGGCCGCGAGAATGGTTCCCAATAGAAGCGATTGGGGCAAGGAAAGCCCCAGCAACCAACCCCCTAAGAGCAAGGCACCCACGATTTCAAAACTGGCCGGTAGAAAACACAAGTAAAAAGCGGAACGTCCCACCTTTTTTAAGGAGCGAAAATCCAAACTTAGACCGGCCCGAGTCAAAATAATGACCAAGGCCATTTGGCGCAACTGGTCGGATACCTTCAATAAATCTGCCGAGACCCAATTCCCCACAGAAGGACCACACAAAATTCCTGCCAGCAAATAACCCACCAAGGCCGGCAATCGGTAACGGCGACAGAAAGCGCCGAGAATCCAACCACTTGCCACCATTACCAGAACACTGATTAACATTTCTTCCTTCCTTTCTTTCGAAGCAAAAAACCTCCTGCCCAAGTCGATCAGCAGGAGGTATCAAGCAAGATCGGCACATTCATCGTCGACTGCGAAAGGTGGCCAAGACCTCAGGATCATCCTTGCAATAAATCTTTTCCTGTCCCAAGTAGGCACTTTGTAAGTCATCGTCTTGATAGATAATCTTCAAGGAAAAAAACGGCAAGCGGCGTTCCAACAGTTCGAAGAAGAGGTAATCGCCTTCCCACATGGGCAACTGATCCAAGTCGGCCTTGGATTGCCAGGCCAAGTAACCTTCGTGGCAATCCTCTTGGAGTTCTCCAGAGAAATCATCGCTGGTAAAAATACTCATATACTCCGTTCCCAAACGATTGTGGGTAAAGGTGACGATGCCACGATAGGTATAGGAATGCAGCGTCAGTCCTGATTCTTCGTAGACTTCCCGTACCACGCACTCATCGGGACTCTCCCCTTCTTCCAAGTGTCCGCCCAGACCTAGCCATTTGCCCCGACTCAGGTCTTCTTCTTTTTTGATGCGGTGCAACATGAGGTAATGGTCGTCTTTTTCAAGGTAACACAAGGTGGTTAAAGGTAAGCGCATGGTATTCTTCCCTTCCTAGAAGAGGCTGAGCTGGTCTTCGTCGGGTAAATGGGCAATAGTCCCATGTTCCGTCAAGTATTCAATGATGGACTTGGAGGCACCGCCGCGCTTTTGTAAGTCTTCTTTGGATAAGAAGGGGTTCTCCTCCCGAGCTTCCACGATGCGATTGGCCACGCTCCCCCCCAAACCTGGTACTGAGCGAAACGGCGGGATCAAGGTGTCGCCTTCGATGATAAAGTCATGGGCTTGGGATTTCTCGATGTCCACCATCTGGAAGGAGTAGCCACGTTCCATCATTTCATTGGCAATTTCCAAGACTGTCTGCAAGTTGCGGTCAGTGGCCGATGCTTCGTAGCCTTTGTCCATGAGCTCTCGGATGCGGCGCTTGGTCATTTCTTTTCCTTGGTGCATGGCGGCAATGTCGAAGTCTGTCGCACGCACTGAGAAGTAAGCGGCATAATAATACAAGGGGTGATGGACTTTGAAGTAGGCCACTCGCAAGGCCATCAAGACGTAGGCCACCGCGTGGGCTTTTGGGAACATGTACTTGATCTTCAAACAGGAATCAATGTACCACTCCGGCACGTTGTGGGCACGCATTTCGGCTTCCCACTCCTCGCTCAAGCCCCGACCACGACGAACACTTTCCATGATGTTGAAAGCCAATGAATCCTTGAGGCCTTTTTGCATGAGGTAGACCATGATGTCGTCTCGCAAACCAACCACCTCTGAAAGTCCAACCACCTTGTGATTAATCAGGTCTTGAGCGTTTCCCAGCCACACGTTTGTTCCGTGGGAAAGTCCCGAGATCTGCAGCAATTCCGCAAAGGTCTTGGGACGGGCTTCCGATAACATGCTGCGGACAAACTCCGTTCCAAACTCGGGCACCCCTAGGGTACCCGTCTCAGAAAAGATGGCCTCCGGTTCAACGCCTAGAACTTTCGTTCCTGTAAACAGAGACATCACGTCTGGGTCCACTGGAGAGATAGACTTTGGGTCAATGCCCGATAAATCTTGCAACATGCGAATCATGGTCGGATCATCGTGTCCTAGAATATCTAGCTTCAAGAGGTTATCTTCAATGGAGTGAAAGTCGAAGTGGGTCGTTTTCCACTCGGCATCCACATCGTCGGCAGGGTACTGAATCGGTGTAAAGTCGTAAACTTCCATGTCACTGGGTACGACAATGATTCCCCCTGGATGTTGCCCTGACGTTCGCTTCACACCTTCAATGCCTTTGGCCAAGCGTTCCATTTCAGCTTGGGGCAATTGTTCCTGCAAGTGTTCCACATAGCCACGGACATAACCGAAGGCAGTTCTTTCGGCGACGGTAGAAATAGTTCCCGCACGGTAGACATAGTCTTCTCCGAAAATTTCCTTGGTAAAGGCGTGGGCACGGGGTTGATAAACTCCAGAAAAGTTCAAATCAATGTCCGGAACCTTGTCCCCTTCGAAACCTAAGAAGGTCTCAAAAGGAATGTCCTGACCTTCCTTGGACAAGTCCGTGCCACACTCTGGACAGGCCTTGTCCGGCAAGTCATAGCCAGAGCCGAACTCACCTTTGGTAAAGAATTCATTGTATTGGCAATTCTTACAATAATAGTGAGGGACCAAGGGGTTAACCTCGGTGATTCCCGTAAAAGTCGCCACCAAGCTGGACCCGACGGATCCTCGAGATCCAACCAAATAACCGTCTTCCATGCTTCGCTCCACCAGCTTTTGAGAAATCTGGTAAATGACGGCGAAACCGTTGGAGATGATACTGTCCAATTCTTTCTCAATGCGTTCTTCCACCAAGGTGGGCAGGTTCTGTCCATAGAGTTCTCGCGCTTTTTGATAGGTAGTTTCACGAATCTCTTGGTCCGATCCTTCAATTTTTGGCGTATAAAGGCTTGGTTTAATCACTTCCACGTCATCGATGGCATCGGCAATCTTTTGACTGTTGGTGACCACCAATTCATAGGCCTTTTCTTCACCCAGGTAGGCGAAGTCCTGCAACATTTCATCCGTGGTTCGGAAATGAACCTTGGGAAAATGCAAGGTGCGGTTGGCATTGGCGCGGATGGAGCGCAGCAGAATTTCGCGGTAAACCGCGTCTTTCTCGTCCATGTAATGCACATTCCCCGTCGCAACTACCGGAATATTGTGCTCTTCGCCCAGGCGAATCATTTGATTCAAGATGTCGTCCAAATGCTCCCGGGAATTGAGTGTCTCTGAGTCTATCAAATCTTGGTAGACGCTGGGTGGATGAATTTCAATGAAATCGTAGAAATCCACCAATTTGGTTGCTTCGTCGTAACCTTCTTGCATCATCGCGGTAAAGATTTCCCCATTGGAACAGGCCGTTCCAAAGAGAAGATTCTCTTGGTATTCGTTCAAAATGGTGCGCGGAATTCTTGGCACTCGGAAGAAATAGTCAATGTTGGATAAAGAAACTAGGCGGAAAAGGTCCTTCAGCCCTTGTTGATTCTTAGCGTAGAGGGTGACGTGGTAAGGACGGGCGTTCTTGTAGGCATCCCCCTTACCGACTTGATCGTTCAATGCTTGGTGATTGGTCATCTGGAACTGATCCTCGGCTTGTTCGAGAAGCTTCAAGGCCACATAGGCCGTGGCTTCCGCATCATAAATGGCTCGGTGGTGGTTATCCAACACCACGCCGTAGCGCCTAGCCAAGGTGTCCAGACGATGAGCCCGCAATTGGGAGTTGACCAATCGAGACAGTTCCAAGGTATCAATGATTCCTTCTTGAATTTCTCCCAAGTCGTACTTGGCATAACCCGCATTGATGAATCCACGGTCAAAGCCCGCATTGTGGGCGACCAGTAACGTTCCCTTACAGAATTCTTGAAAGCCTTTGAGAACTTCTTCTTCCGGTTTGGCATCAGCCACCATCTGGTCCGTAATCCCGGTCAGTTCAGTGGTAAATGCGGATAAAGGATGCCCGGGGTTAATAAATTCAGAATATTGATCGATAATTTCCCCTTCACGCATTTTGACAGCACCGATTTCAATGATGTTGTCATAAACGGCAGAAAGACCCGTGGTCTCCACGTCAAAGACAGTGAAGGTGGCCTGGTCCAATTCCATGTCTTGCAAATTATAAGCAATGGGCTCGCCGTCGTTGACCACATTGGCCTCCATTCCATAAAGCACCCTGATGCCGTGTTGCTTGCTGGCAGCGTATGCTTCCGGAAAGGCCTGAACGTTTCCATGGTCGGTAATGGCAACGGCTGGATGTCCCCATTTGGCTGCTTGAGCAATCATGTCTGCAGCTGAATTGGTGGCGTTGAGCTGACTCATGTTGGTATGCAAGTGAAGCTCCACACGCTTTTCACCTTCAAGCGCCGTATCTTCCCGATCCGGAACCGTCACTTGGCGGATGCTTCGTGGTCTAAAATCCAATTCCGACGTATAGTTGTCAACAATCATGTCCCCTTCGGCTTTGATCCATTGACCCTTCTTAAATTGTTCCATTTGTTCATGCTTGATATTTCGTCCGGTAAAGACTTTGATGGCCACCGAACTGGTGTAGTCCGTCACTTTGAGGACGAACAGGGAATTACCGGTTCGAAAATCAATTCGGTCCACGTCAAAGATATAGCCTTCAATGACCTGACGAACCTGATTATCCGGCAAGTCCTTGATGGCGGTGACAGCTTTGTTGGGAATGTCCGGACCGATCAACTTTTTAGGATCGCCGGCTTTGACCTGCCGGGATTGCTTGTCCAATCGTTCCTGTTGCTCCAAGGCTTCCATCAAGGAATCCTCGTCTTGTTGGGTCAACCGTTGGTGGACCTGGTCCGTGGCTGCTTCCTTGAGTGCCTCATCCACATAATAAGCAATTTCGGTCAAAGGCAACTGGGCTTGTACCAAACGTTTGAGAATGACGGATTGATAACTGCTCTTCAATAAATCCACGTGGCGCTTTGTGGTGACTCCAAGGGTTAGCGTGGGTGCTTCCACCGCTTGTTCCGATTGTTCCAAAACCATCTTGAGGAAAGGATTCTCCCACTGCAAGACCTTGGCTACAGCTTGCCAATACGTTTCCAAGGCTTCTCCTTGGAGATTGCCTTCCTCAAACTCCCACCAGACTTCCACTTTGGCGATCTTTGAGAATTGATGCACCAATTGATCTTGGAACAAGTAATACACATCGGGGTGGATGCGGTGAGGGGCTTGAAGGTAGAAGTGCCACTCTTTGCTTTGACTGTAGATTTCCACATTCTGAATCGATACTTGGGACAAGTGTTCCACAAGATCCGAGTCTTCCAGTTGAATTTGTTTCAATAAAACTTCAAAAAGTTCACGTTTGTCTTTCATAGGGGCTTCCTTTCAATCAAATCGAGTAGGAGACTAGCCATTATTTGACTAGTCGACCTCTCACACCACCG
>CALYPW010000043.1 GCA_945278685.1 uncultured Dolosicoccus sp. | reverse complement strand
CATTGTGAGTGAAGAAGACATCCAAGCCATTAATCGAGATTTTCGTCACATTGATGCCTCCACCGATGTGTTAAGCTTCCCCCTTGATCCCACGGCGGATTTGATGGAAGAATTTGCGGATTTGATGGATGACGAAGAATATCAGGCCCTCAATAATTATTTAGGAGACTTGTTGATCTCCTATCCACACATTGAACAGCAAGCCGAAGAATATAACCATTCTTTTGAACGAGAATTAGGTTTCCTGGTTGTTCATGGTTTCTTGCATCTCAACGGCTATGACCATGAAACACCAGAAGATGAAGAAGTTATGTATGCACTTCAGGAAAAGGTGTTGACGGATTATGGATTGGAAAGAAAGTAATCAAAAAATAATTGCCAAAGAAAAGCCAAATCCCCTGCAATTCGCCTGGCGAGGCATTCAAACCGCTTACATTCATGAGCGTCACATCCGCATTCAATTCTTGAGCATGGTCTTGGTTTTTTTGGCGGCTTTTTTATTCAAGGTTACGGTGACCGAATGGCTCTTCTTGATTCTGTGTGTCGGCGGTGTGCTGACCGCGGAATTATTGAATACTTCCATTGAAGCAGCCGTAGATCTTTCAACGGGTGGCAGTTATCACGAGTTGGCCAAGATTGCCAAGGATGTTGCTGCCGGAGCCGTCTTGATCATCGTGATCATCAGTGTCGCAGTGGGAACAATTATTTTCGTTCCCTATCTATTAAATTTAATACATTAAGGAAGATGCATTCATGAGCGAATCCAAACAACCAGCACCTTTTCATTCCGGTTTTGTCACTATTGTGGGACGACCAAACGTTGGAAAATCCACGCTAATCAATAAATTCATTGGCCAAAAGATCGCCATCATGTCTGACAAGCCTCAGACCACTCGAAATACCATTCAGGCTGTTTACAGCGATGATAACCACCAAATTATTTTTATGGACACACCGGGCATTCACAAACCAAAACACGGTTTAGGAAACTATATGTTAAAGGCTGCCTACAGCAGTCTGGACGATGTAGACCTGATTTTATTTGTGGTTAATGCCAATGAAAAGATGGGACCGGGTGACCGTTTCATCATGAATCGCTTGAAGCATTCCCAGTCTCCAGTGATTCTAGTGATTAACAAGATTGATCTAGTGGAACCTGACGATTTATTACCCATTATTGATGGTTATGTTTCTGAAATGGATTTCGCCCATGTTTTTCCACTCAGTGCCCTGGAAGGGATAAACACCCAGGAATTGTTAGACATGATCAAAAAAGAAATTCCGGAAGGTCCTCAGTATTATCCAAAGGACCAAGTCATTGACCATCCTGAGCGCTTCCTTGTCGCAGAATTAATTCGTGAAAAAATTCTTCACTTGACTCGGGAAGAGATTCCACATTCTGTGGCCGTTCAAATCGAAAACATGTCCGAAAACGATGAAGGAATTTTGGAAATTGATGCGGTGATTATCGTTGAACATAAGAGTCAAAAGGGGATTATCATCGGTAAGCAAGGATCCATGATTAAACGAATTCGTCAATTGGCCCAGCGAGATATCCGTCGTCTCTTAGGAAACCAAGCAAGCTTAGACATTTGGGTGAGAGTCGAGAAGAATTGGCGCAGTAACCAGCGTCATTTAGAAAGTTATGGCTACGATCAACGTGATTATTCTTAGGACCTGCCCCTAAGGTTTGAGAGGTGAAGGCATGCATGCTCGTTTTACTGGAATAGTGCTGTTCGTGCGTCCTCATCGAGAAAACGATGGTTTAGTGAAGATTTTTACCCAGGAATATGGCACCAAGATGTTCTTCGTGCGCGGTTTAAATCGTCCCAACAATCTGCTTAAGTCACAATTATTGCCATTAACAGAAAATGACTACGTGGGAATTATCAATGATGAAGGATTGTCCTTCCTGAACGAAGGGATAACCCGCACCTTCTTTCATCAGGTCCAGTTAGATATTGTTCGACAAGCTTTCGGCGTGTATTTCTCCCAGTTGGTGGATGCGTCTTTGGAGGATAACCTGCCCAATCCAGCGGTGTATGAGCTTTTGACACGATGTTTACAAGCCCTGGAATCTGGCGTTCAACCGGAAATTGTGACCGCTTTTCTGGAAATTCACTTGTTGCCGGCTTTTGGAACCGGCTTGTATTGGGGAAGTTGCGTCATCTGTCAATCCACCCTGGAACCCTATGACATGAGTATTCGCAAGATGGGGCTTTTATGTTCCCGTCATTTTTCACAGGATGAATTCCGTTTGCGGATTCATCCTAGAGCCATGCATGTGGTCAATCTTTTGGCCCAAGTTTCAATCGAACAGATCGAATCCATTCAATTGAAACCAGAAACATTGGAAGAAGTTCGCCGGCTGATGGATGAAATTTACCAAGAATTTGTAGGCATCCGCCTCAAAAGTCGCCATTATTTGGATCAGCTTGCCAAAATGGAAGTGTCCATTGCTGGCATTTCTTGGAAGAAATCACCAGAAAATAAAGATTAATGGGCCTTGAAATTGACTTTCCGAGCCATTTGCCGTAATATTAGTGCATATCAAAAGCATTCAAAAAGAAGGTAGCCGAGCGATTCTAGGAGAGTGAAAGCTAGAACAAAACCGAAGGCGCTTTTGACCTTATCATTGAAAGTGCTAGGCACGTCCTAGAAGTAGGGTGGAACCGCGAATTAATCGTCCCTATGATTATTTCTTAACAAGAATAATCATGGGGATTTTCTTGTGGAATTTTATGACAACCATCGGAAAAAGGAGACAATGTAGATGAAGATTCAATCAATGCAAGACATCATTATGACACTGCAAGAGTTTTGGGCAAATCAAGGGTGTTTAATTTTACAAAGTTATGACAATGAGAAGGGTGCAGGAACGATGAGCCCTTATACCTTTTTACGTGCGGTAGGTCCTGAGCCATGGAATGCTGCCTACGTCGAACCTTCCAGACGTCCGGATGACGGAAGATACGGGGAGAATCCTAACCGTCTCTTCCAGCACCATCAGTTCCAAGTCGTCATGAAGCCTTCCCCCTTAAACATACAAGACATCTACCTGGAAAGTTTGGAAGCTATTGGCATCGACCCTCTGGAGCACGACATTCGTTTTGTCGAAGACAACTGGGAAAACCCTTCATTGGGATGTGCGGGCTTGGGATGGGAAGTGTGGTTGGATGGCATGGAAATCACCCAATTTACGTATTTCCAACAAGTGGGTGGACAACGGGTTCACCCAGTCACCAGCGAACTGACTTATGGTTTGGAAAGAATTGCCATGTATATTCTGGATGTGAACAATGTGTATGACATCGACTGGGTCCAAGGTGTCAAGTACGGCGATATCTTCAAGCAGCCAGAACGTGAGCACTCTGTGTACGCCTTTGACGAGAGCGATGCAAAATTATTGATGAAACTTTTCAATGATTATGAAGCAGAAGCCAAAACTTTGATCGATAAAGGCTTGGTACATCCTGCCTATGACTACGTCTTAAAGAGCAGCCATACCTTCAATCTGATGGATGCGCGAAGGATTATCTCTGTATCAGACAGAGCTGGCTACCTTGCAAGAATTCGTCATTTAGCTCGAAAAGTCGCTCAACAATTTGTGGATGAACGTGAGAAGTTGGGCTTTCCCCTATTAAAAGAAACTTCTCAAGAAGAGAATGGAGAATAGTCGATGAAGCAATACTTATTAGAAATTGGTCTTGAAGAAGTTCCTGCTCGATTCTTGATAGAGATTGCCAAGCAGTTACAGGAGCGTGTGGAAGACTTCCTAACCGACCGTCGCATCAATTTTGAATCCAGCAAAAGCTATTCAACCCCTCGACGCTTAGCAGTATTGGTTGAGGGAATTGACTCCCATCAAGCCGACCTAACCGAAAAAATGCGCGGCCCCTCACTGAAAGTCGCCCAAACTGAAGACGGCGATTGGTCTCCAGCTGCCACTGGTTTTGCGCGCGGACAAGGAGCCAACGTGGAAGACATTGTAGTGGAAGACTACAACGGTGAAGATTATATCTTCATCCAAAAGCACGTGGAAGGACAGCCAGTGGAAGAGATTTTAAAAGAAATGGGAACAGTGATTGACTCCATGACTTTCCCTATCTCCATGTCTTGGGGAAGCCAGGAAAAATCCTTCATTCGTCCCATTCATTGGCTGGTTTCTCTTCTGGATGACAAAGTGGTGCCCTTTAGTTATTTAGGCATTGACGCCAGTAACAAGACCTGGGGACATCGCTTCCTTGGCGGAGAAGTGACTTTGGACCATGCGGGAGACTACGTGGAAAGACTGAAAAGAAACTTTGTCTATGTGGATCCTGCTCAACGTGCCGAGGTCATTCGCGAACAAATTCAAGAAATTGCCCAAGAAAATCATTGGCATGTACCTATTAATGAGGAATTACTGGCAGAAGTGCGTGATTTGGTCGAGTGGCCCACCGCATTTGCTGGGGATTTTGAAGAGGAATACTTGGAAGTTCCAGCCATCATCTTGATCACGGCCATGGAAGACCACCAGCGGTATTTCCACGTCTTGGATGAGAATGATCAATTGGCCCCTCATTTTATTTCGATTCGAAATGGTAATCGCCATGCTTTGGAAAATGTGATCCAAGGAAATGAAAAAGTTCTACGGGCACGTTTAGAAGATGCCTTATTCTTCTACCGTGAAGACTTGGACAAACCTCTTGAACATTATTTGGAGCGTTTAAGCGCTGTTCAAGAACATTATGAATTGGGAACCTTGGCCGATAAGCAAGTACGTGTCAAACGTCTATTGGACAGTCTTGTGGCTAATATCCAAGGGAAGGATATTCCATCCGAAGAATTGCGAATCGCCAAGGAAGCAGCAGAGATCTATAAGTTTGCGTTAATGACCTTAACGGTTGGAGAGTTTACCGAATTGCAAGGCCCGTTGGGACAAATCTATGCTCAAAAGTTTGATCTGGAAGCAAGCGTCGCTCGGGCGATCGGTACCCAGTATTTACCAAACACCACCGGTGGCGAATTACCGGACACACTGGCAGGTGCCTTATTGGCCTTTGTGGACCGCGTCGATGCCTTGGTTCAGTACTTCAACGTTGGAATCATTCCAACCGGATCTGCTGACCCATTTGCCTTAAGACGACAAGCCATGGGAATTGTTGAAATTGCCCATCACGAAGAGTGGTCCATCTATTTAGAAGACCTTTTCGCCACCTTGGCCAAAGACTCAGAGACTCTGGAGAAGCTATTGGTCTTTATGAATGCCCGTATCCAACAGTACCTTGATGTGGCAGGCATTGACCACAAGATCGGACAGTCTGTCCTGAAATCAAATCACGTCAATCCTTACCAGAACATTCAAACGGCTCATTTTCTGCAATCCTTGAAAGATCATCATGGGGAAGAGTATAGTGCCATGGTTGAAGGGCTAACGCGGGTGGTGAATCTGGGCGTAGACGTTGAAGATGTGATCGACTTGTCCCAGGTTGATGCTCAAACGGATTCAGAGGCAGCCTTAGTCACAGCTATTCGCGCCTTGGACACCCACAAAGTTCTCAGCGAACAATTAACTGACTATATCGCTCTTGTTCCGAAGATCACGAAATACTTTGAAGAAAACATGGTGAACAATGATCAGCCGGCCATTCGCACACAGCGTATGAGCACCATGGCAACGTTGACCCAAGCAATTCTTCAAGTGTTTGATCCAAGAGAATTAAGTGCACGCATTTAATACCCGAAAACATTTAAACAACACACAGAAAGGAGTAAATTATGTCATCATTTTTAGACCAAGCAACAGTCACCGTCAAAGCAGGCAAGGGTGGCGACGGGATGGTCGCCTTTCGAAGAGAAAAATATGTGCCCGACGGTGGACCAGCAGGTGGTGACGGAGGAAAAGGTGGAGATGTCATCTTCCGAGTAGAAGAGGGTCTGCATACCTTGATGGACTTTCGCTACAACCGCTTATTCCGTGCGGACAAGGGTGAAGACGGTATGCCTAAGAATAAATATGGAGCAGGTGCAGAGGATCTCATTGTAGAAGTTCCGCCCGGAACAGTCATTCGCCGCAGCGACAATCATCAATTAATTGCTGATTTAACCCAGCAAGGTCAAGAGGTGATTGTGGCCCATGGTGGACGGGGCGGACGAGGAAATACCCGCTTTGCCACTCACCGAAATCCAGCACCTTCCATCGCTGAAAATGGCGAACCAGGCGAAGAGCTGGAAATTAGTCTGGAATTAAAAATGGTCGCCGATGTGGGCTTGATTGGTTACCCCAGTGTTGGGAAATCAACCCTTTTATCCGTGATTTCTAACGCTACTCCACGCATTGCAGATTATCAATTCACAACCTTGGCGCCCAATTTAGGTGTCGTCGAGCTAGGCATTGATAAGAGTTTCGTAGCTGCCGACATGCCAGGATTGATTGAAGGAGCGGCTCAAGGTGTGGGCTTGGGAATTGATTTCCTGCGCCATATTGAACGCACCAAGGTTTTAGTACACGTCATTGACATGGATGCCGCTCATGGACGGGATCCCTTCCAAGATTTCTTGGACATCCAAGAGGAGCTGGAAGCGTATAATGAACGCTTATTGGACCGCCCCATGATTTTAGTGGCCAATAAATTGGATGGTCCCCACTTTGAGGAGAATCTCAAAGTATTCAAAGAAAAGTTTACCGCCTACTATCTGAAAAGAGGCCAAGAAGAGCCTCCTCTGTTTGAGATCAGTGCTTGGATGAATCATGGTGTTCAGGACATGCTTTGGACAGTTTATGAAACGGTTCAAGCCACCGACTTTGTGCCTTTGACAGATCCAGAAGAAGAGGCCGTTCATTATACCCTGGAGGAAGAAGCTCCACCATTTATGATCGAAGAGCTGGAACCTGGCTACTTTAAGATTTCTGGTCATGAGATTGAACGTCTCTATGCTATGACCAACATGGATCATGAAGAAAGTATCCAACGATTTGTCCGTCAAATGCGTCACATGGGTATTGAAGAGGCCCTTCGAGCCCAAGGAGCCGTCCACGGAGACGTTGTGGAACTTTCGAATTTCCAATTTGAGTTTCAGGATGAATGATGGGCATGAATAAGCAAACATCAAAAAATATTCCATTCCTTGATGGATTGAAAGGCTTGAGTATTCTTGCCATTATCATCTATTACATGTTTCAGTACGCGTTACCGGGCGGTTATTTAGCCGTTAATCTCTTTTTGTTTCTTGCAGGGTTTTTCAATATTCGGCATTTCTACCTGGCGGACTTAGAGGGTAAACAAATCAAAGCGGGTCCCTTTTATAAACGACGCTTGAGCCGATTGTTTTTCCCGCTCTTGGCCATGGTTCTCATAACAGCGGCCATTGTCATGGTGTTTGGGAGAGATCTCTTCTTCAATTTAACGCAGATGGGTCTTTCGGGTTTATTCTTCGTGAACAACTATTACCAGATTTTTAATCAACAATCTTATTTCGAACAAGCGGCCAATCTAAGTATTTATACCCACCTATGGTATGTATCCTTGTATGCGCAGCTCGTCTTGTTAACCCCGTTGTTGATGCGACTCTTTTACCGTTGGCACCGCCGAGCGGATATCGCCATTAACATGTTCCTCATTACTTCCATCGTGTCAGCGGCCTTAATGGCTTATTGGTACATTCGTGGCAATGGGGATCCTTCCAGAGTTTACTACGATGTTCTGACACGGATGTTTGCTTTTACCTTGGGAGGAGCGACGGGGCTGTTTCTTCCGAAGAATTTGACCAACAGCAAACGTTTGAAACTCGGCAGCGAAATTGCCTTAAACCTCTTGAGCACGGTTGCCATGATCTCGATGCTGTTGATGGCAAAGTTCATGTATGGTACTCAGCCCTTTGCCTATAAATACGGCATGTTGCTCTTTACGTTGGCCAGCATGATTTTCGTCTTGTTCACGATTTACCCTCATAACTGGTGGAATCAATTATTAAGTTGGAAGCCCTTGGTCAAAATTGGCCAGCGCAGCTACTCTTATTACTTATGGTTTTATCCTATCTACATGTTAACGCCGGTCTTGTTTCCATTTTTAAACAAGCATTTGGCTCTGCACATCATCGTTCAGTTTCTACTAATTGCCGGGATTGGGGAGGCCAGTTATTTAATCTTTGAGAAGAAAAAGTGGAGCCTGCCCATTGGTCAGGATTTCAACCTTCGCAAAGCGCGTTATCAGTGGAAGTACCTCATGGATCATCCTCAGGAATTACGAGGGATCAAAATTGGAACCATTGCCTATATGATTTTTGCAGTGGTGGGAGGAGTTGCTATCATTGCAGCGCCTGAGAGTCGTGGCAATGTGGCCAAAGAACTTCAAGAAGTCATTGAGCACAACCAACAAATTGCCAAGGATTCTAGTCAAGAAGAGACTCAATCAGAAAGCGGTCGAGCGCCGATCAATTACATTGAGGGCTTAGATCAGCAGGTGTCCTTGCATGCCAATGCCTTGGAAGCGACGTTTATTGGAGATTCCATTTTAATTTCCAGTATGGAGCAGATCCAAACGATCTTTCCTAATTCGGGGGTGGATGGGGATATTGGCCGCCAACTCTATGAAAGTACAGACGTCATTCATTCCCTTAACAACCAAGGGCTTCTTAACCCCACCGTGGTGGTACTTTTAGGATCCAACGGAACCTTTAGTCAGGGACAATTGAATGATTTCATCACATCCATCGGTGACGATCATGAGATTTTCTTCGTAAACTTGAATCTGGATCGTCCGTGGAACAGTGATGTCAACAGTCGTCTTCAGAAAGCTTCCGATCAGTATGGCTACGTGAAACTGATTGATTGGCAAGCACATTCAACCGGTCACGGCGAGTGGTTCTATGAAGATAAAATTCACCCCAATAAAGAAGGGGCTCTCGAATTAGCCAAATTCATTGCAGAAGAAATTTATCGCCAGCGATAAATATAGTTAGTAAAGGTGAATCATATACATGCACATTCAATTTTTAGGAACAGGCGCAGGAGTGCCCGCTAAAAGTAGAAACGTTTCTTCTTTAGTTTTAAAGTTACTCGATGAAATCAACGAAGTTTGGATGTTTGATTGTGGGGAAGGGACCCAACAACAAATCCTGGAAACAACCATTCGCCCGCGTAAAATCACCAATATTTTTATTACCCATTTACATGGCGATCATATGTTTGGACTTCCAGGTTTTTTAAGTAGTCGTTCTTTCCAAGGAGGGGAGAATGACCCATTAACGATCTATGGCCCCAAAGGAATCAAAGATTTTATCCATACCTCCTTGCGGGTATCGCGTTCACGTTTGTCCTACCCCTTAAACATTGTGGAATTAGACCCCAAGGGAGGCGTCATTGAAAAGAGCAACGGTTGGATCATTCGCTATCTCCCCTTAGATCATGGCATTCTTTCATTCGGTTACCGAGTGGAAGAGCCGGATGCGGTGGGTGAGTTGCAGATGGACAAGCTAACGACTTATCAGATTCCCAATGGTCCAATTTTTGGGAAGTTGAAGAACAAAGAAACTGTTGAACTGGAAGACGGAACCGTGCTTTGTGGAGAAGATTTTGTAGGAGAGGACCGTCCAGGACGAATTGTGACGGTCTTGGGAGACACGCGCAAGTGCGCCAATATCGCGACTTTGGCCAAAGATGCTAATGTCTTGGTTCATGAAAGCACCTTTTCCAAAAAGGAAACCAAAATGGCCCACGATTATTTCCATTCCACCAACGTTCAAGCTGCTCAGGTAGCAAAAGCCCAAGGTGTCAAGCAACTGTATCTGACCCATATTAGTGCGCGCTACCTCGGTAAGATGGCCAAGCAGTTAGAAGCGGAAGCTCGAGCAGTCTTCCCTAACACACGGTTGGTCTTTGACTTCGATGAATTTAAAATTTAGCATATTAAAAATGGAAATTATGGCTACTGTTCTAATTGTGATAAGATGATAAGTGAAGAAAGACTGGAGGTAATACCTTATTCTAAAACTTGTTTAGATTGTTAAAAAAATAGGTTAGGCCTAAGATTGACTACTCTAGAATAAAGAATATACTTTATATAATTAAATACTAGATTTGGTTCAATATGTTTTGATTAAAAGGGGAAGTTAGGTGTAATTCCTACACGGTCCCGCCACTGTAAAAGGATGTATCCTTAAGTCAGATTACCTGCCAAATGCTACTCTAGTTATTTCCACGAGTGATGGAAAACGGAACATTATTATATCAATAATGACTCGGTTCCCAATGTGGAATCGAGTTTTGTTATGTGAAAATGTAAAAGTAAGTGAAAAAATGAAATTAAAAGAAACAGGGAGACTAAATAGCCCTTATAAAGAAAAAAGGATGTATCCTTAAGTCAGATTACCTGCCAAATGCTACTCTAGTTATTTCC
>CALYPW010000042.1 GCA_945278685.1 uncultured Dolosicoccus sp. | reverse complement strand
ATCCCCCTTAAGTAGTTTTACTTTTTAAAGTGTCTACTTAAGGGGGAGCATATCAGTGCACCCAAAGGTGGCCGTTTTGTTTTTTAATAATAGTAGTAAGGATAATTGATTTCCTCTGGTGTCACGAATTCATAACCCTCTGCTTGTAGAGCCGGTATTAAACTTTCTAAAACCGGGACCAAATGCTCATGCGAATCATGGAAGAGCAGTATGGATTTATCCTGCAGATTTTCATTGACGCGAGTTAGAATTTCCTGTGCGCTGTCAGATACCCAATCTTCAGAGTCGACGTTCCAAATAATGGAAGTCATGCCTTCAATTAAATCAACAGCACGCTTACCTCCCGCCCCGTAAGGCAGTCGATAAGTCTTCGGTTCATAGCCATCAGTCGCTTTCTTGATGGCTTTTTGAGTAGAATTAATTTCCTCTAGAATCTCTTCATCCGTTAACTCTTCGAAGTTGGCATGGGTAAAGGAATGGTTACCAAGTTCGTGGCCGGCATCCAAAGTTTCTTTGACAAGTTCTGGATACACTTCCACCAAGGAGCCCAAAAGATAGAAAGTACCTTTTACGTCGTACTTATCCAAGACATCTAAGATATCAGGAGTAATGTCTGGGTTCGGCCCATCATCGAAAGTTAGAGCGACCAACTTACGCTCATCCCCTTTCTTTCCGTCATTTAGATAAGGACTGTTGGAGATTTTATCCATCAATTCCTCATCAAAATTATAATCTTCATCGTCCAGTTGCAAGGTGTCGCCCATTTCAATGGCTACTTCTTTTAAGGCCTCTTGGGCATGAACACTTTGCGGATGACGCTGAGTGCGGCCCACTTCTTCTTCCAATTGGAAAAATTCTGTTAGATACTCCTGAGGGCTAAGATCTGATTTTTTGGACTTCTTAAAAGCCAGCACCTCATCTTCTGTGTGGATGATCTGATTCCAGTCGGTCGCTGATTCGTTCAAAGTCGCATAAACACGATCTGTGAATTCATCTTGTCTTGAAAAATTAATTTTTTCTTGAATGTCGGCGAGTTTCTCGTAGGTTAAATCTTCTCTGAAACTCAAGACCGAATCACTGTCTTTCCGCTCTTTCAAAGCAAGTTTAGAGTCGAAAATTTGATTCAAGAGTTTAGCAGCTTCATATTTTTCTTTGGCGGACTGGAAATCTTTTTGTAATTTCCAACGCTTCATAAAAAACACTTTTCCAATGTCTGCTTCCACTTGATCCAAGGTGTCTTGAGAGATGTCCTCTCGGATGTACACATCCTTTTCATCCGCATATAACGCATGAATTTCCTTTTCAACCGCCTGAATTTTGGAGCTGTCTTTATAGTTGTAAATACCTAGTGCAATTGCCGATGAGACAAAGAGACATAAAACAAGAATCAGAACAATTTTCCAATTTTTTGCGGTGGTTGAAAACTTTGAAAACACAATGGATCCTCCCGTATTAATTTATTGATACCTAGCTATAATGCCAAGAATTCCTTTAGAGCGCTAGAGTAAAGGCGCCAGTACGCGCAATAATCCACTGGTCAACTTTGACCAATACGTCTCTTTCACTTGGTCCAAAGTGATCTCTTTGGATTGGACTAGGGTATTTTTAAAATCGGCCAGCACATCTTCTATTACTGGATGGTAATAGAACATGACACTGTTCTCAAAATTCAGGTACAGGGAGCGATAATCCAAGTTAATCGAACCGACATTCGCAATACGATCATCACTGACAAAAGTCTTAGCATGAATGAATCCTGGCGTAAACTCAAACACACGCACCCCACTTTGTAACAGGTTATAATAATAAGTCTGTGTTAATCGGTAAACAAACTTCTTGTCCGGAATCCCTGGAACGATAATTCGCACGTCTACCCCCCGTTTTGCTGCAAGTTCGATGGTCGTTTGCATTTCATAGGAAATCACTAAGTAGGGAGTGTAAATGTACACATAATCAACAGCGTTGTTAACGATGTCCCGATAGGCACTTTCTCCTAGAGGTTCTGAGTCTAGAGGAGTATCCCCATAGGGTTGAATATACCCGCAGGGTGGTGTTTGTCCTTGAAGGTCTTCTAGATAATCTTTTTCTTGAGTGAGCGCATCGTAAGGTTTGTATTGATTATAATTCTTGTCTTGAGGACAACAACCGTTCCACATATTTAAGAATAGAACCGTATAGTTCCACACAGATCCTCCCTCGAACCTCACGACATTGTCTTTCCAATAGCCGAACCTTTCGATGTAGTTCACATACTCATCCGCAAGATTAAGGCCTCCTGTATAAGCAATGTCGCCATCGATAATTGTCATCTTGCGATGATCCCGGGTATTAGCCGTTAAAGTGAAGAAGGGAGTAAATGGGTTAAATTTAATGGCTTGAATGCCAAGTCCCTCCAAATGATCAACGAAATCTGCGGACAAGTCCATCAAACTGCCAAAGTCATCATAAATCACACGAACTTCCACGCCCTCACGGACTTTATCTGCCAATATTTCGAAGACTTGGTCGCTGAATTTTCCAGGCTTGATAATGTAATATTCCAAGAAAATAAACTCTTTGGCCTGACGCAAATCTTCAAAATAGTCTGCCAACATGTCCTCACCTACTGGATAATAGTCAGCTTTTCCTCCTGGATACAGTGGCATATTTCCTTGATTATTTATGTATTTGGACAAAGAACCCAGGCGTTCATCTTGATCGGATAAGAATTTCTGAGTATTTGGAATTAAATTCATCGTGTCTTCATGGTGTTCTTCAACGGCGTTTAACTGTTGGGCCAGATTCTTAACTGGCCGTTTATGACCAAACAAAAGATAAAATAACCCTCCAAAAATTGGAAAAGCGAGAATAATAATTAGCCAGGAAATCCGATAAGAAGGGGTCTCATTGCGATTGACTACAAACAAAACCATGATCAAAGAAATAATTCTCAAAACGGTCTTAGCTGCAGCTGAATAGTGGGATAATTTTGTCAAAAATAAAATAAACCAAATTAATTGCAATAAGAATAAAATTACAATCAGCAATGCACGACCCAAAGTCACCCGACCATCGGTAACGCGACTGATCGATGCTTTCTCACGAATGTTCTTGGTATTCTCTTTTAATCCCATGACCGTCATCCTTTCTTTAAAAATCCTCTAAAAGAAGAAAAATGAACTAATTGAATAACTAGTCCATTTTTCTCAAAACTGTGTGTTAAATTAATTGAAAGCATCCTTGTAAATCTTTGAAACGTTATCTGCAGTAAAGCCGAAACTTTCAATGACTTGGTCCCCAGGACCAGACTTACCGAAACGATCAATCCCGAAAGCCACTCCGTCTAAACCGACATAACGCTCCCAACCAAAAGTCGAAGCCATCTCAAGAGACATGCGATTTCGAACGGCTGATGGGAGGACTGATTCCTTGTAGTCTTTAGACTGCTCTTCGAAGCGATTCATCGCAGGCATGGAAACTACGGACACATCGATACCATCTTCTTTGAGTTTCGCCTGTGTTTCAACAGCCAATGCCACCTCTGAACCTGTTGCAATCAGAATTCCTTCTGGAGTATCTGCTTGCGACGGCGAGAGCACATAGGCACCTTTTTCGACCCCTTCTTCTGCAAGAGTTTGGGTGGCTTCAAGAACAGGTAATCCCTGACGTGAAAGAACCAGCATGGTTGGGCGATCGGTGGATTTCATCGCAACTTTCCAAGCAGCATAGGTCTCATTTTCGTCTGCAGGACGAATCGTGTTCAAGTTGGGTAAGGCCCTAAAGGCTGCCAATTGAGAAATCGGCTCATGCGTCGGACCATCTTCCCCAACTGCCACTGAGTCATGGGTCATGACATAAGTAACAGGCAAGTGCGACAATGCCGATAGACGAACCGCTCCTTTGAGGTAATCTGTAAAGACGAAGAAAGTTCCGCCGTAAACTTTAGATCCTCCATGAAGCATGATTCCATTCATCATGCCCGCCATCGCGAACTCTCGCACACCAAACCAGATGTTGCGTCCCGCATAGTTATCAGGCATGAAATCTTCTGCATCGTTAATCATAGTATTGTTGGAGCTTGATAAGTCTGCGGAACCACCCCATAAGAACGGAATGTTTTTACTTAATGCTTGGATTGCTTTGTTGCTTGCTACACGGCTCGCAATTGTGTCAGCATTCGTATCCACATAGGTTAAGTCCGCATCATAATCTTCAGGCAGTTCCCCAGCGAAAGCTGATTCTAGAGCTTTTGCCTTCTCCGGATGATCCGCTTGGTACTTCTCATACATAGCCATCCACTCGTCATAGAGAGTCGCACCACGTTCTGTCATCTTCTCTTGGAAAAGAGCAGCTGATTCTTCAGGCACTGTAAAGGCTTCCGCATCATAACCATAGTACTCTTTAGTTTGGGTCCATGCGTCTTGTCCAAGAGGCGCACCGTGGACGCTGGAAGTTCCTTGACCCGGTGATCCGTAACCAATAACTGTTTTGATTTCGATCATGGTTGGCTTTCCAGTCTCAGCTTTTGCTTCTTCAATGGCATTTGAAATGGCGTTGAGGTCGTTACCGTCTTCTACGCGCAAGTAGTGCCAATTCTGAGACTTAAAGCGCCCTTCGATATCTTCCGTGAAAGACATATCTAAGTCACCATCGAGGGAGATATCATTGCTATCATAGAGAATAATTAATTTGTCCAAAGCCATCTTTCCTGCATAAGACATTGCCTCGTAGGAAATTCCTTCCATTAAATCTCCATCCCCTACCAGAGCATAGGTATAATGGTCAATCACAGAATAATCGTGCGTATTGTAGGTGGCGGCTAAGTGTTTTTCAGCCATGGCCATTCCGACCGCTTGAGCCACACCCTGTCCCAAAGGTCCAGTGGTTGCCTCAACACCATCTGTCCATCCGTATTCAGGATGTCCTGGTGTGCGACTATTCATTTGACGGAATCCTTTTAAATCTTCCATTGTTACATCATAACCAGCTGCATGCAAGAGAGCATACAACAAGGCGGACCCGTGGCCCGCCGATAAGACAAAACGGTCACGATCGATCCAGTCGGATTGTTTTGGGTTAGCTTTTAAATGCTTGGCCCATAAAGCGTAAGCCATTGGGGCAGCCCCTAATGGTAGACCTGGGTGCCCTGAATTTGCTTTTTCGACTTGGTCCACACTCAAAGCGCGCAACGTGTTGACTGCTACAATATCTTGTTCGTTAAACATTTATATAAATTACTCCTCTTTCATGGTACTGCTACTCGTTAATTGTCAGCTCTGAATAGAATCTTAGAATTTACCTTCGGTTTGTAAACCTTCCAATAATTCTTGGAATTCATCTTCTGAAGTAATTACATGAAATGAAGTATCGCAACAGCCAGCAGTGTTGGTATTTTCCATGTTTTGAGTTGCGAGTTTATCATCACTTTCTTGCTCAAAAACTTCTTCAGTCCATCCAATACTTTGATCTTTTTTTGACATAGTAAATTTCTCCCTTCATGTCGTATTAACGCCATCGATTACATTATAACAAACACAAGCCTATAAATAGAATCTTTTGACAATAAAAAGGAAGAGCACTGAGTTTCTTCTTAAACAGGTATTAGAAGGTATTGACCGAACCTATCCAAAAGCAACAATACACAATATCCGGAGGCATTATTAAATAAATGCCACAAAATCGCATATTCAAGTTTTCTTGTTCGCCAATAAACAAAAGTCAGACCGGCCGATAGGAGGTAATAGGTCATGAAATCTAAAAAGCCTTGAGGAGAATGCATGAGCGTGAATGCAATCGAGGCTGCTAAGGCACCCAACACAGGATATTTCCCAAAAATGTATTTCATGATTAACCCGCGTAATAAAATTTCTTCATACAAGGGAGCAGCAATGACAATGGTCACAAATAAATAAAACCAATGAAAATGCCCGAACATTCCCTCAATGGCCTGCTGGTTGTCAGGTGCTTGGTAATCTGGAAAGTAGACCATCACGATTGAACTGTAAATCATTCGTGCCACGAACACATAGGCAAAAGTTCGTAATAAGATGATAAGGTCTTTTCGGTTAAACCAGCGTTTGGTAAAAACTTTCAAATTTAAACGATGTAAGCCGAATAACAAACCAACGATTAGAAGTAATTGAAGGATCAAGGCCAGCCATTGGTTGTGCGCCAGTAATTCCATGTAGTTGATAGACCCTTCCGTTAAACCTAACTGGTCATAACTTCGCAAAACGGCCCAAGCATTTGCTTGAATCATCAACCAAAAGAAAATGGCAATCACTAACAAGGATTGCCACCAACTATGCGGACGTTGATTCGTCCAAGGTTGTAAAAGGGTGTTTCTATTCATCCAAAGCGATTCCTAACTTGGACAATTCTTGGAAGATATTGATGCCTACTCGTTCTTGGAACTGATCACGATTAAGAACTTCTTCTTCCTTAGGAAACAACAATTGGTAAGACTCTAAACGCGAGTAGTGGTCCAGTCGGCCTTTTTCTGGACCTAAGGCGACCGCCAATTCTCCATTTTCGAAATCGAGGATAACCATGCCTTCTGTTCCTGAAGCAAGCAATTGGCTCACACCTTCTAAGTTTGGATGGGATTGGAGTTGCTCTTGGAGCAGTTTGTGGAAGGAGTCACCGGTTTCTCCTTCGAGAACATACCCAACCACATTTTCATGGATTTCCACGTCACTTTCTTCGTCAACTAATTCTTCCAAGTTTGCCGGCGATACTGCCTCATTGGCTAACCATCGATCCACTGTTTCTAGAAAAGCTTGATTTAAATTGGTGATGAAATTCAGATTGTCTTGATCATGTTCCAAATGGACATCTTCAATAAATGTTGCTTCGAGTTCTTCTACGTGGTTTTGCGCGTAAGTATAAAAATCTTGTACTGCTGTTCCTTCAAAGCGGTCTGGCTCCTGATTCAATAATTCAGCAGACCCTTTCGCTAAATAATCCGCCGCTGGTAAATACCCTTGAGTAACTTTTCCATCTTCGACACCAATCAGCGTACTTTTGGTCAGATAGCCCGGCTTTGAGTGAGTCAGATAATGGTTATTACCATCATTTAAAAGGGTATAGATATTGACTTGTGGATCGTCAGCATCTTCACTGCCATTGATGTACTGCGTATTAATGGTTGAATGAGCGACCTCCTGCTTCAGGGCTTGAATCAGGGAACGCGGATTAGCCGGATCTAAATTCAAATCCGAGAAGTCGCCAAAAATATCTTCTTGCGGATGGTCTTGCTCCTTGTTTTCTTCTGTTCGCTCGGTACTTTGTGCTGC
This sequence comes from uncultured Dolosicoccus sp., assembly GCA_945278685.1. Taxonomy (GTDB): domain Bacteria; phylum Bacillota; class Bacilli; order Lactobacillales; family Aerococcaceae; genus Dolosicoccus. The sequence continues at coordinate 3,217 of CALYPW010000042.1, read as the reverse complement.
TTCCTCTTGTTGAGGGGAGGTGTTTTCTTGTGCTGGTTCGTCCACTCGACGAATGGGTGATAGGTTGTTGGCGGTCGCCGGATTGACCGGTTGAAGGATTGCCAGGGAAAGTCCTGCCACTAGTAAATGATTGATGATTCTTTTCATGAAGAATACTCCTTATCTTCGGTGGATATTTTTTAATAGACTTTATTTATTGAAGTAATAGTATCAAGAAGAGCCACGAGATTCAAGATTTGTCCTTGGAATCCAGCGCCTGTATAAGTGCGGGTAGCTTATTAAAATCGCTGAATATACAAGTTGCTTGCTTTAGATGGTCTGCTTGATGTCGGTTAGGTGCGTAGCCGATGCTGGCAGCAGTATGACCTCCATAGACCATATCGACGGTTGAATCTCCGACGTATACCATCTGCTTGAGCAAGATTCCCGTGTCTTCCTGCAAAGCTTCAAGAGCCCTTGGCTGAGGCTTTTCACCGAATTCATCGGCACATCCGACGAATTCAAAATAATCTTTTAAGCCTGTCACTTCAAGGCAGAGCTCCGTTAAGGACCGATGATCGTTTGTTACCATGGCCAACACATATTTTTTTGACAGGGCATCCAAAGCTTCACGAACTCCTGGGATGACCTGCAGAACCTGAGGATTCTCGCGAATGGCTTGGAGGAAATGGTGCTCAATACGTTCTTCCAGCCGTCCTGCATCAAGTTTTAATACGGAAGCGAAAAAATCCGCCTGTTCTCTTAGACTGCCTGCCGAAAAAAGGGTATTGGGGCACACCCGCCCATTAATAATCCCTGCATGCTGGCGAATCTTCTGACTATCTTCTTCAGATAATTGACTTTCCGCCAGAAGCTGATCGGTCAAACGAATAGATGGTTCATCCCAAGCAATCCCCGCATCTAACAAGGTTCCGTCTTTGTCGAATATAATAGCTTTAATCATTGCTGCCTCCTGATTGATCAAAATGAGTAGATAGAGCTTTACAAATGCACGATTTTTAATTAGTATATTTCTGTTGTCATCTTCCATTCTACAGAAGATTACTTTGAGACTCTAAGTTTCTTTAGTTTTATCAGCAATCGCGCTTTGTAACTTTGGAATATGGTATACTGTCTGCATCATAAAAATTATGTTTTAATAAATTGGAGGAAATTATAATGCGTACCCTCGTTTTTGACACACCAGCAGAAGCTTCTCAAAAAGCTTTTGAACTTGTTCGTGAATCACTAGAAAACGGCAGCACAACCTTTGGCCTTGCCACTGGTTCAACTCCTGAAAAACTTTACGAATTAATTGTGGCATCTGACTTGGACTTCTCCCAAGCGTCATCCATCAACTTGGATGAGTACTACGGTCTGACTAAGCAAGACTCACAAAGCTATGCCTATTTCATGAAAAAGCATCTCATTAGTCACAAACCTTTTAAAAATGTCTATATTCCCGATGGAGAGGCTCAAGACATTGATGCTGAGCTCGCTCGTTACGACAAAATCATTGAAGAAAATCCTATTGATTTACAAATCTTAGGAATCGGGAACAATGGCCATATTGGTTTCAATGAGCCCCCTGCAGACTTTAATGGGCGCACACAATTCATTGATCTTGACCAATCCACCATTGAGGCCAATGCACGTCTATTTGACTCCATTGACGAGGTCCCGACAAAAGCTTTAACAATGGGAATTAAATCCATTATGGATTCTAAAAAAATTATCCTGATGGCTTTCGGAGAAGAAAAAGCTCGCGCCGTCCAAAAATTGATTGAAGGTCCGGTGGATCCTATGGTTCCAGCCAGTGTCCTGCAAAATCATCCCGACGTTGTCGTACTTTTAGACAAAGCTTCTGCCCAATTTTTAGCATAAAATTTTAAGGCTTCTTTTATAAGAAAGAAGCTTTTTTATTATTTAATATTATCCGAAGGTCTCTAAGTTTTATGAGTCATTAATTTATAAGCGATAAAAGTTGTTTTTCGCAAGTTTTTCATTGATAATGAAGCCAACGACAAGAATCACTATTTTACCGAAAGGTTCATCGTTTTATCTCAATAAATAGTTCTACGGATGTCATAGTCTAATCAGATGGGAGTGAAGCTATGTGTATTTATCCAATATAAATTCTACGTCTATTACTGTAAAAGGTGTTTCAAAGAAAGAAATTGCGAAGGATGAGACTATAACAATTCATTCTCCTGATGACCTCACTTTAATTTACCTTAACCAGGGAGCAATGCATTGTACCTTTGAAGATGAAACATTCCAAATTAAAAAATGGGACTTGATTCTCTTAAACAAAGATCAAAGCATTGAAGTCAGTGCCATTCGTAAAGTGCATAGGGTGGAAATTGCTTTGTCAGGAGTTCTTTTCTCTTCATCTCAAACCAATGCGAGCTTCAATAAAGGAGTTTACGTTGTTTCAGACAAGAGCCAGGTGTTCAAAAAATACATCGATATGATTATCTTTGAAGAAGAAAATCGTTTCCGTGCCACGGATAGTCTGCAACAAAAATTGTTTGAGAACTTAATGATCCACGTTCTCCGTCACAATGAGTTAGAAATCAAAGATTCTCGGGTTCAAGTAAAGCACGAAGAAATCCAAATTATCCAAGATTATATTCGCGACAATTATGCCGAAAGAATTACCTTGGATCAATTGGCAGACATGGTTGACATCAACAAGTATTATCTGATCCGTTTGTTCAAGTTACAAACAGGTTTGTCACCCATTGACTACCTCATCCACGTGCGCTTGCGAGAAGCTGAAAAAATGTTGACCCAGACTAACATCACAATTTCCAGCATTTCTGAGCAGGTCGGTTTCCACTCACCATCACACTTCTCGATGACGTTCAAAGAGAATAACCATTGTACACCGACAGAATATCGTAGACAATATTCAAACTTCTAATTCACAGCTCTTATTCATTAAGACTGATCATTTGAGTTCTCCAAACGATCGGTCTTTTTTCTTTCTTTTAGAAAAAAGAATCAGGAATGACCCCAATTTTTTTAAAGAAACGGCAATTGCCACTTCCGTTCAATCTGCCGCTTTTAACTTCTCTATCATGATCGGTTCTTCCATCGGGGATACTCCTTATCAAATACGGGTTCTGTCGCACCAGTTATTCTCATGGCCATTGTTTTAACAACCGTAGTTGCACTCATATCGTAAGCGGTGAATAGCTGAGTACCTACCGGTGCACAATCCCTCCTGTTAAAC
>CALYPW010000041.1 GCA_945278685.1 uncultured Dolosicoccus sp. | reverse complement strand
ACCCGTTGCCGGACAAGCAACCGTTTATATCTTCCCAGATTTACAATCCGGAAACATTGGGTATAAGATTGCGCAACGTTTGGGTGGATACGAAGCTATCGGTCCTGTTCTACAAGGGTTGAACAAGCCGATTTCAGACCTATCCCGCGGAGCCGTCGAAGAAGATGTCTACAGAGTTGCCTTAATTACCGCCACCCAAGCATTGAACGAGCATTAATCCACGTTTACAGAGCTCTCTTTCTTGCGATTGCAAGAGAGGGAGTTTTTGTTTGCTTAAAAATACAAAAAAACCACCGAATTCAATCGGTGGTTGATTCCTGGACTGATTGTGGTCAAAGTGACCTTTCAAAGAAGGTCGCAGGTTTAATTATTGATATACTTCTGTGTCGGTGTCTTGATCGGCATCGTCTTCAGGATATTCTTCTTCGTATGTATTGATCTCATCTAGGTAAGACTCGTCCTCACCAAAGAAATCTTCTTCAGAAGTTAACTCTGTCATGTGTTCTTGCATGATCAAGTCAGGATCTCCGTAATGCCATTCAACGACATCGCCAGCTTTTAATTTTTGACTTTGGACGCCACGCTCAGCGAATTCACCGTTTACAAGGTAAACCCAGCTGTCGCCTGTTTCCCAATCGTTGTCAATGTCATAGATGGACCAAACGACGCCTTCTTCATCCATGTAGAAGTGGAAGGCATCTGGATCGTTGATCTCTGTGTCTTCATCAAGACCTAAGCCGTCGGAAGACTCGTCAGCTCCAAGCGAACGAATGCCCAAGTCATCGCTGGACTCTTCATTTGAAGAATCATCTGTGCGTCGTCCTTGGCCTTTCTGGGCTTCTTTTTGAGCTTCGTGCATGGCTTCGTATACAGTCATGCCTTTTTCATAATCCACGGATACTTTCATAGATTTTTCTTCTTCGCCGTTGTAAAAGAATTTGAAAGTAACGGAATCTTCTTTGCGGTCGTCCGTACGCTCGTCACGGTTGACTGACCCTGTTGGTAATGATAGATCTGAAGACATTTCTTCTTGAGAGATATCGACAGATTCGCTACTGGTTTCAACCATGGAGACTGTTTCAACGGATTCTTGTGTAGACTCAGCAGGTTCTTCTGAAGTGTTGCCACAAGCCACTAGGAATAGTCCGAGTGCAGCAGTTGCGGATAGTTTAATATATTTTTTCATATAATGAGTTCCTCCCCCTATATTAAGTGCAAATCTTCCATGATAAATTTATCAACAAAGACCCTAAAAGTCAAATGATTCGCATGTGTGCAAGCTCTTAGTTATAATGTTAGCTGAACCTAAGTAAATTAGAATATCCTTATGAGAAAGGAGCCAGAACTTTGAAAATAATGACCGCGAGTTCCGAGGAGACTGGAGTGCTTGCTCGAGCCCTCTCATCCTTGATTCATCCGGGAATGACCATTCTTTTGGAGGGTCCTTTAGGAAGTGGCAAGACGACTTTCACCCAACATTTGGGACAATCTTTGGGCATTCGCCGCGCCATTAAGAGCCCGACCTATACCATCGTCAAGGAGTATCCCTTAGAGAATCATCAACAACTGATTCACATTGATGCCTACCGGCTCGAAGAGGGAGGGGCAGACTCCATCGATTTGGACAGTTATTTGACGGATGATTCCTTGGTATTGGTCGAATGGGCTGAGTTTTTAGGAGATTACCTGCCAGAAACTTATCTTCAGATTGTCTTTCGTCCTCAAGAGAATCTTCATCATCGCGAAATAACCATCACCGCCCACGGTCCTCAAAAGGCTCGCTATGAAGCAATCATTGATCAATTGGAGGAGTGTCAGCCATGAAAAATCAAGACAAAAGTCATTTGTTGGACTGCGAGTATGAAACAGAATCCATTGATTTGCGCGTGCGAGTAGCAGAAGTTACCGATGCTCGAGCCGTCATCGCTGCCATTGAGCAGATCCGAGAAGAGACAGAGTTTCTGACTTTGGACGAAGGCAGAGACACCTATACGCCACAAAAACAATGCGAACTCATCCAAGCCTATCGGCAATCGCCCAATAGCATCATGCTAGTGGCAGAAGTTGACGATCAAATCATAGGTTTGGCCAACTTGGCCGAGTTCCCAGGCAACCGTCAAAAGCACATCGCAGAACTTGGCATTGGCATGGTGGAGGAGTATTGGGGCTATGGCATCGGGACCATCATACTTCAATCCCTGTTGGAATTCGCCCAGAACAGTGGTTTGGAAATGATCACCTTAGAAGTCGTCGATCAAAATCAGCGAGCCATTGCCTTGTATGAAAGATTCGGTTTCAAGACAGTGGGCCATTTAAACAAACGTTTGAAAGTTGGAGACTCTTATTTTAACTCCTTGATGATGGAGTTGGAAGTGGACTAAGAACTTCGCCCTGTCTATCTGCTTGTAAATTTGATAAAGTAAGGAATATCAGAAATTAATGAATAATAAGGATGACGAATCATGAATTACAACGCACTGGTTGATCAGTACCCACACATCGATATTCACTTAAACACGCCTTTATCCAACTATACCTATACAAATACTGGTGGTCCGGCCGATGTGCTGGCCTTCCCCAAAAACTCTCAAGAAGTCCAAGATTTGTTGGTTTGGTTGAAAGAAACGCAAACACCTTTGACCATTCTCGGAAACGCCAGTAATTTGATCGTCAAAGACGGTGGCATTCGTGGTCTGGTCTTGATGCTTACAAGCTTAACAGACATCACGGTGAAAGGGTCCGTCGTAGAAGTCGCCAGTGGCGCCTCTTTGATCGAGACCTGTCAAAAAGCCCGAGACGAACATCTGACCGGTTTAGAATTTGCCTGTGGAATTCCTGGAAGCGTGGGAGGCGCCATTTTTATGAATGCGGGGGCTTACGGTGGAGAAATCCAAGACGTGATCGAATCTGTAGACGTCATCACTGGTGACGGTGAATTCAAGACTTACACCAACGATGCGTGTAACTTTGGCTACCGTCAAAGTGTCTTCCAGGAGACTGGCGATGTCATTGTCAATGCCAAGTTTCGCCTGGAGCCGGGAGATATTACCGCCATTCAAAACAAAATGGACGAACTCACCAAAATGCGTCAAGACCGTCAGCCCTTAGAATTTCCTTCCTGTGGTAGCGTCTTCAAGCGTCCTGAAGGCTATTTTGCAGGAAAGTTGATCCAAGATGCGGGTCTTCAAGGTTACCAAATTGGTGGTGCGAAAGTTTCTAAGAAGCATGCAGGCTTTATTATCAATGTGGACAAGGCGACCGGCGCGGACTACATTGCCCTGATCAAGCATATCCAAGACGCTGTCTGGGAGAAAGATGGCGTACGCTTAGAACGAGAGGTCAAAATTATCGGCGATGATGCATAAAGAATGCATCGATGGTTGAAAAATTTTGCAATTCTTGCAGGTGATATTGGGGTGTTGAAAGGATTCTTCCAAGTAGACGTCACTCAGGGCTTGGCTTTGTGGGCAACGCTTTATCTAGCTCTTGCCAGCCTGACTGATCCCTTGCTCGATTCTCCCAGCACAAGTTGCGTGGCTTGTTCCGTTCAATCACCTCTTAGCCTCTACCTGGCCAGTCCGTGGTATTGAAGGTTTCACGCCGTCGCTAGCGAGCGAATTAACTCACAAACACAAAAGCCCCTTCTAGCTCTTTCAGCAACAAAGAAAGAGCTAGGAGGGGCTTTTGTGTTTGTGATATTTGAGGTTGTTTGTTAATTCTTGACGAATGTTATAAGTGGCTCGGTGCATGCGAAAGGCATCAACTCCTCGTTGACGCACGTGAATGCGGTTAGCGATTTCCTGGTGGCAGTTGGGGCAGACCAAATCCTGAGTCTTGGAATGAATGGGCATTTCGGATTCGATGATGCGGTCAATGTACATCCGTAAAAGATTGCCACGGCCCACCTTCTGGTAACGTACCAGGTTGCTTTTGCAATGACCACAAGAGACGATCAAAATTAAGCTCTTGCGCACTCGCCGTCTTTCGGGGTTGAGATATTTCATTCGAATGAATCACTGAACCCTTCTTCCTGCAGACGGGTAAAATAAAAGTCAAAAATCTGCGCGGTTAAACGCGGTTGTTCTTCCATAGGCATAAAGTAGGCCACGCGAAATTGGTAGGTGTTTTTGGTTGTTTCAACTAAGCCAAAAATCTCAGGTTCCCGAGTGAGGCGATCTCCCAGAGTTTGGATCAACTCTTCTGTGGCCGATTCTACACAGTGGCGATAATCAATGATGGGAAAGTCTGTACTATACGGCAAGTCGATGAGAGCACGGTGCCTCACTTGGCTGTAATTGTGGACCACAGAAATATGTCGATTAGGCACATAATAGGTCACTCCATCGGCACTGACCAAAACGGTAGAGCGAATGCCAACGCTAGACACCCGTCCATAAACGCCACCCACTTCCGCAAAGTCGCCAACTTCAATTTGACGTTCAAATATAATAAAGAACCCGTTGATAATATCAATGATAAAGTCTTTGACACCAAGACCCAGAGCTACTCCGGCGATACCAGCTCCAGCAAGCAAGGTCCCAATGGGGAATCCAAGCAAGGTTAACAAGGTATAGAAATACATGAAGTAAATCATATAAATGATGGCATTGTTGGCCAGGCGACTCAAGGTGTCAGCCCGTTGTGTCTTGTAGCGATCACCAAACTTTTTTCCGTAAATTTCCGGGAATTTTTCACGGAAAAAATAGGACGTGATTCTTTTGGAGATCTGGAGCACCAAGGTCAAAAGAAAGACTTGACCGAGAATAATAAGTGCCCGCAAGGCGAGATCGCTATGATGTTCCTGAAAGAAATCGACCAGGGTCTGTTTGGCTTGTTGCCAGGTATTCATAATCATCCCCCTTTCTTTAGTTCTGATCTTCACTCTAAACTTAACACAGACCTTCAAAAAAATAAATAATTATGCAATTTATTCAGAAAAACTGGATAAAGCGCTTACTAAAAGGTAGAATTGAAAGACACATACCCACAAGAAGGGAGGATGAGGACAGTCGACCAATACATTTTATCCATTGATCAAGGAACCACAAGTTCACGGGCCATTCTTGTTGATCAACAAGGGACCATTGTCGGGAGTCATCAAAAAGAGTTTCGTCAGATATTCCCTCAAGAAGGCTGGGTGGAGCACGATGCCAATGAGATTTGGAGCAATGTGCAATCGGTCATCGCAGGTGTATTTATTTCCACAGACATTCCGCCTGAAGCAGTTGCAGGTATCGGCATTACTAATCAACGAGAGACGACGGTTATTTGGGACAAGAAAACGGGCGAACCGATTTATAACGCCATCGTGTGGCAGTCCCGACAATCCGCAGAGATTGCCAATCAATTGATTGAACAGGGCCATTTAGAGACCATTCAAGAACGAACAGGCCTCGTGGTTGATGCTTATTTTTCTGCGACCAAGATTCGTTGGATCTTGGATCAGATACCCGGTGCTCAGGAACGGGCCGAAGCAGGAGAATTACTGTTTGGCACCATTGACACTTGGCTGATTTATCGTATGACCAAAGGAAAAGTCCACAAGACGGATTATACCAATGCGCAGCGAACGATGCTCTTTAATATTCATGAATTAGATTGGGACGATTTTATTCTGGACTTATTGGACATTCCCCGAGCCCTCCTGCCCACCGTCCATACCAATTCTGAAATTTATGGCATGGCTGAAAATTTGCCCTATCACCAAGAGTCTGTTCCCATTGCGGGGGTTGTTGGGGATCAACAAGCGGCCTTGTTCGGACAGCGGGCATTTGAACCCGGCATGGTGAAGAATACCTATGGAACAGGTTCTTTTATGATCATGAATACGGGAAGTACTCCCCAAATCTCCCAGCACCAGCTACTGACGACCATTGCCTATGCTCTGGACGATCAGGTGATTTATGCCCTGGAAGGATCGATCTTTGTGTCCGGAAGCGCGATTCAGTGGCTCAGAGATGAGCTTCAAATCATTGGTTGCGCGGAAGAGTCTGAAGCATTGGCGCAAGAAGCCACCAGCGATGACATATACGTAGTTCCGGCATTCACAGGTTTGGGAGCGCCTTATTGGAATTCCAAAGCCAGAGGGTCGATCTTTGGCTTAACCCGTGGAAGCTCTCGAGCCGACCTTGTCAAAGCCACTCTTCAGTCCTTGGCCTATCAGGTCAAAGACGTGGCAGACACCATGGAGAAAGATTCGGGACTCCCTATTCAACTCATCAAAGTGGACGGGGGAGCCGCTAAGAATAATTATTTGTTGCAGTTTCAAGCGGACATTACTGGCATTGATGCCTTTCGTGTGACCCAGCTTGAGATGACCGCTTTAGGCGCTGCCTACCTCGCAGGTTTAAGTGTGGGCTTTTGGAAAGATTTGGATGAAATCGCCACACTGCCAGCCAGCGGTGATCATTTCCAACCGCAGATGGAAGAAGCATGTCGCAAGAAGTTATACCAAGGATGGACCCAGGCGGTCAAAGCCACTGAATTGTTCAGTGAGCGTGACGCCTAACAGCAACAAGGAGAGTGATCACATGACTAATTTTGGTCATCATTTCGATTTTTTACACCAGATTCATGGTTATTATGCAGAAAATCAAGAGTACGAAAGCACTACTTTTCGAAAGAGTTGTCAAAAGGACCATCACACTGAAATTGAGAAACCTATCTCGATTCGCGAATGGACGATGATTTGTTCATGGAATTAATCTTTTTTTGAAGAGAAGAAAGAAGCACCATTTTAGTGTGGTGCTAGTAGTGATGAATAGCTTTTTAAAAGTGGCATAGTCGTAAGGTTCACGGCTATGCCTTTTGTCTTGCTTTCTAACGCCGTTGATTTCCACTTCAGGTGGACGCTTTCCGCGGGCATGGCTTGAGCCTCCTCGGAAGAAGATCACTTCCTGCGGGGTCTCAAGACTCATGCTATTCCCGCAAGAGTCGCCACCTTACGTTCCAATCAACTAGGTTGCATATTTACATTTGGTTCTATTTCTATTGCTCCTATACAGTTGTAGTAGATTTTAATGCGTTGTTCTTGTTTACAATTACTTTCTCAACTTGATAAACGATAATTTTATCGACAAAGTCTCTGATTAATTCAGGACTGGTTGTACTGATTTCTGTATGCTTTTTCACTAATTGTAGAAAATGTTTTGTGTTGATGATGTTTTCTCTCGATTTATTTAACTCAGCCTGTAACTGATGCATTTTAGCTTTTAATTCAGCTTGCTCTGCCTCATAACCTGCAGACATTCTACGGAAGCCATCATCAGAAATTTTACCGAACACATTATCTTCATACAGTTTTTCAATAATTGTATCAAGTGATTTCATTCTCGCCTTTTCACCTTTCCGTTGTTTTTGTGATAAATCTTGTTCAAATTGATTGAGTACAACTTGTGTAAATTCTTCTTCATGATTTTTCGCAAATGCGGTAATCCGTTTCAAATCTTCAAGTAGCAGTTCTTCTACGACTTGATTCCGAATACGATGTAAGTACACATTCCCTTTTCTTTTCGGTAAGTTGCACAAACGAAGTATTCAAGATGTTTTGGTATTCGTTTTCCCAGTACTTGATATAATTTTGCTCCGCAATCTACACAAAACATCATGCCAGATAAGACGCTCATCGGTCCGAGTTTTGCTGGTCTCCGTTTTCCTTCGCGAATCTTTTGCACGACTTTCCATGATTCTTCATCGATGATTGCCTCATGAGTATTTTTAAACACTGCCCAATCTTCTGGGTCATTCCATATCTTTTTATTCGTTTTATAGGATTGCTTACGGGTTTTAAAGTTTATCGTATGTCCTAGATATTCTTGTCTTTCTAATATGTTTGCAACTGATCGTCCTTGCCATGCAAAAGGATTGCTTGGTGTACGTGCTGCTATATTAATGCCTTTCCTCCTCATGTGAACACTTGGTACGATAATTTCCCTTTTCTTTAGTTCCCTTGCAATTTGCGTTGGACCAAGTCCAGAAATACATAGCTTGAAAATTAAACGAACAACTTCTGCCGCATCTTCATCAACAATCCATTTTGAATTATCTTCTGGACTTTTCATATACCCATAAGGCACTGTTGTCCATAGTGGTTTTCCTGATTGTCCTTTTGATTTGAAGCTTGCTCTAATTTTCTTACTTGTATCTTTTGCATATCATTCATTAATGATGTTTAAAAATGGTGTGAAGTCGCTGACTTGCTGATTGGCGCTGTCGATTCCGTTATTAAGGGCAATAAATCTTACATCAGCTTCAGGAAAGACAACTTCTGTATAATAACCAACCTTCAAATAGTCTCTTCCGAAGCGTGACATATCTTTAATAATAACGGTATTAACTACACCTGCTTGTACATCGGCAATCATTCGATTAAAGTCTGGGCGGATACAGATGACTTTGTCGATTGGGCAGATAATAAAATGCTGAATGATAAATGGTCACCTGATGCAGTGGTGAATACTGCGATTGAACGCGATTTATTTGATCCATCGATCATTCCCTCTACAACAACGTTGTATAATTGGATTGATCGTGGAATTATGAAGACCAAAAATATGGATCTTCTTGAAAAAATGACCCGTAATACAAAAAACAAGAAACTTGATTTAAAGGTCTACTTTTGCCATGCCTATTCTGTTTGGGAAAGAGGATCAAACGAACACTTTAATAAGCTCTTAAGGGAGTTTATACCGAAAGGTATCTCCCTGAGCACTTCACAGCTGACGAAGTAATAGAGGCTGCAGAAAGCATTAATCAACGGGTTCGCGAAGTAAATGACTATCGATCGGCCCAGGAAGTCTTTCAGAATATGAAAACTTAAAATTTTCCTCCCCCGAGGGGGAGGAAAAGCCTAAAAAAATAAGTTCTAAAGATAACTATCTATCATGTTAGTAGTGTTGCACTTAACTTTACAACTAAGGATTTAAAGAATATTTAAAGGAAATCGAAATAAAGATTGCTTTATTAAAGGGCATCTGTTATTATAACTAAGCTTATGCGATGAGCCGACCTGAACATGATTTTTTATAGGTCATTTGCACGTCACTGCATAAGATTCAGTGATGAAGAGCGAGTGGATGTGAACACTTCTCTTGTCTATAATTTTGTAAAAAATGAATAGATTGCCAGCAAGCGTAGACAATGACCTGTCTGCGTTTTTTGCGTTTCCAAGGCTAAACACTTGGATTTTTTTTCATTCTAATTTATAATCATTAATAGATATAAAACAAAATAAAGATATAAAGGAGAGAGGAAAAAATGGATTATTTATCAAATGCTTGGAACTCATTCGCGCATATGTTGCCTAATTTAGTCGTCGGTATTTTACTTATTCTTGTGGCATGGGTTGTAGCTACACTCGTACGAAAAGGTGTTCAAAAAGGACTCGAAGCTGCGAATTTTGATAGCCGTTTAGAAGGTTGGGGTGCAGTAAATACCAGAGAGCAAGGCTTAAATATGATTGATGTCTTGTCCAAAGTATTTTATTACTTAATCTGGGTATTATTCTTACCGGGCATTTTTGAAACATTTGGCTTAACATCTGTGGCAGCGCCAATTCAAAATATGCTAGATACAGCATTACGATTTTTACCTAATTTAATTGCAGCAACTGTATTAGTTATAATTGCATTTGTCGTTGCAAACTTTGTTAAAAACTTAGTGTATAATCTTGCATTAACTTTAAATTTAGATCGCTGGATTTCAAGATTAACAAGTTCAGATAGTACAACTCCGCATACTGGTAGTGGATCAGCAGAAAGAAACGATACAATCGCTAAAGTGATTGCAAACATCGTCTATGTACTTATTTTAATCCCAATTTTAGTTGTGGCTTTAGAAACATTAGGTCTTCGTTCAATTTCAGAACCAGTTGTCAATGTTTTAAATGCTATTTTGGCTGCAATTCCTAATGTTTTAGTCGCTGTTATCTTACTAGCTGTTGGTTTTGCGATTGCGAAATTTGTTGGTGATTTAACAATGAACTTACTAAAAGGAACAGGAATCAATAATTTAGTAAGTAACATAGACGCTAAAGGTACACAGAACTTAGATTTAGCTAAAATTGGTGGTCAAATTGTTACAGGTTTAATTGGTTTATTCTTCTTAGTTGAAGCTTTAAACGCATTGAATTTAGCCGTATTAAACATAATTGGCGCAGCAATCATTGCGTATCTACCTAATATTATTTTCGCTATTATTATCCTTGGTTTAGGGTTACTTGGCGGACAATGGTTAGGAAATATTATTAAACAATCAACAGGCAGTAAATGGGCTGGAAGAATTGCTGAATATGTATTAATTGCATTTGCATTATTTATGGTATTAGACCAATTAAACTTTGCAAGTGGTATCGTAAATACAGCATTCATCTTCACCATTGGTGGTTTATCTGTAGCCTTTGCCTTAGCTTTTGGATTAGGCGGACGCGATTTTGCTAGAAAACAACTTGAAAAATTAGACGATAAAGTAGAAAAAGAAAGTGCAAAAGAAGGCGATTCAACAGTAGATACTGATCCTTCAGAGAATATTGATTTTCAAGAAAATGAATTATAACAGATAAAAATAAGGCCTGTATCCAAGTTGAACTGCCCCCTGTCAAGTAGACAGGTAAATAAACAAAATATATTGTACCAGG
>CALYPW010000040.1 GCA_945278685.1 uncultured Dolosicoccus sp. | reverse complement strand
GATCGAACCTTGAAATGATCATTCAAAAAACACAGTTTTCTCGCATTAAATTTCAATACAAACATATGAATGCAGTGATGCAGTGGTGGTTGATCAGCTTTTTTCCCAGATGCATATCGATGTTCAATCATGGTAAAATAGAAAAAACGGTTGGACACCTATGAATGTCCCCAACCTAATAAACTACGAATCTATTAACTTTAGAAGGAGATATCCATGGAATTTAAATGGCAATCTGGCAACCTGGGCTCAATTCTCCAGGACGCCCATCATCTACGACAGCAAGTCTTTGTTCACGAACAAAAAATCGCACCAGAACTTGAAATTGATCAACTGGACGATCAATGTGAACATTTAGTTGTTTATTTAAATCAAGAACCAGTAGCCACTGCGCGCCTTAGACCTTCTGACAACCATCAGGGGATCATTCAGCGAGTGGCGGTTAAATCTTCTCACCGTAGACAGAACCTCGGATTAGCCTTAATGAAGGAAATGATTCACCATGCAAAAAACAAAGGTTACCACCAATTAGTGCTCGGTGCCCAAGAAAGTGCCATCCCTTTCTATTTAAAATCTGGATTTCAACTGGCTGACCGAGAGCCATACATGGATGCTGGAATCCCCCACCGAGACATGATCGTTAAATTCGTGCCTGACACCAAGCGATAAAATCATCCGGCAAGGCTTGTTTAAATTTCAATGACTTTTTAGTAATGGGATGATCGAAAGCCAAGAAACTACAATGCAGTCCTTGTCGCATCAACGGCGCTTGCGGTCCTCGACCATACAAATCGTCGCCTACCAAAGGATACCCCAACCACTGACTGTGAACGCGAATTTGGTGGGTGCGTCCCGTGTGCAATTTCACTTGGCACAAGCACGAATCACTGTAGCATTCTTCCAACCAATATTCGGTCTTGGCAAATTGCCCGTCAGCGGTCACACGACGCTCAAGCACCGACTCTGGCTGTCGACCAATGGGTGCTTCCACCATGAAATGTTCTTGGGGTAAACACCCTTCAAGAAGGGCCTGGTACATGCGTTGGACCTCCCCAGCACCCACTTGCTCATTGAGTATACCGTGAGCGAGGGAGTGTTTAGCAACTAAGACTAGACCGCTAGTTCCCCGATCCAAGCGCGTGACCACGTGAATATTCAATTGCGTGTGCCTCGTCCTTAAATAATAACCTTTGATCCGGTTGGCCAAGGCGTCCTCGCGGTTGCGATGAGAGGGCACACTGACTAGACCTGCCGGTTTGTTGAGAATCAAAATGTCTCGGTCTTCATAGATCACTTCAATGGGCGCACAACTGGCCGTCAGTTGATCATTGCCAGCATCTGGAGGAATTACCAGGGTTATTTCATCGCCTTGATGCAGCGATTGATTCATATAGACCGGTGAAGCGTTCTTAAGAACCCGTCCTTCAACACGACGGAAATACGTCAAAAAACTTCTTGAAACACCCTGATGCCTCAAGAAGTTTTTAATTAGAATCTGATCGTAGTCTTGGTTGATCCAAGTGACTTGTAAACCTTCGGAATTAGTTAACAACTCGTTTCACGAACTCCTCAATATCCTTCATGGAACTGTTATAGTTGACGGTTTCTCCCGGCTTACCCTCTTGATAGATAAAAGCATGAGGCACACTCTTAATGAAGAGATTGTCGATAATGTCCTGGTAACTAGCATCGTACTGCCGTTTAGAGGTATCGTAATAGTAAACCGTCGTCCCATAATCCTCTGCCAATTTGGCAAGCTTGGGCAAGAAAGCCTGACAATACTCACAATCATCATAGCCTAAGTATAGAATCTTCTTTTGGGAAGGATCTTCCAGAATGAAAGTATAATAATCTTCTTCTGTTTCTATCATTTCAACACTGGCAAAATCATGGCCTGTATAGTTCAAGCTCGTATCCCGATCAATCCCGTCCAATTCTTCATAGAGACGATTCTTCTCATCTGCATCTAATTTTTTCAAGTCCAAAGACGAATCAATTTTGACCTGTTCATCGTGGCGGGCATCCTCTTCAGATGTATCTTTCGAAAAGATGCTTTTGACATAGTTCACAGCCTCATCAAAGACGCTACTATTATGTATGGGCACCTTCTCAAACTGGAAACCCGAGAGAAAAATCGTTGTTGTTAATACGACTGCAATGGTTCTTAATTGTTTCATGATCGTCTTCCTTTAATTACTTATTCCCAATGAAAGATTCTTCCACTCGGTCCCAAAAATGAGTGTGGCGAAAACTTGCAAAATGCAAACGTTCTTCTGCCAATTCCAGGTGTATTTCTTCCACGATGAGTCCTTCGATTTTTAAATGATCCACCATGAGCAAAGCTTCCCGGCTGTTGACCTCCGGTCGAACAGTGAACCACTCATCACGCGGAATGACCATGGGAGAACTTAAACTTCGAAATACACGGTTATTCAAGGAGGCCATTTCTGTCATTTGAATGGCATCCAGGCGTGGGTGAATGATGGCACCACCCAGCGATTTATTCAAACCTGTTGAACCTGTGGGGGTCGCCACACAAAGCCCATCCCCACGAAACGTTTCAAAGAATTGATCTTTCACATAGATATCACAAACCATGGTGCTCGGAAAGGTGCGCAGTGACAATTCGTTCAATGCCAAGTAACTGACTTCTTCTTGATTGGTCTGACGAATGGTGACGCGCAACAAGGGATAACTGGTAGATTTCCCATCATTATTCCCAATCCCTTTGACCAATTCATCCAACTCGTCAGGAAGCCAATCAGTGTAAAAACCAAGGTGTCCCGTATGAATGCCGATAAACTGCACTTTATCCAAGCAATCTTGAAACTCATGAAAAGCCGACAACAAAGTTCCATCTCCACCAATAGTGACAATGTAATCAGGCCGATCAAAGGGTGAGTCAACAATCTGACAGGTGACTGCCAATAGTTTCTCACGTAATTCCGCCTCAATCGCTAAGGATTGTGGGTTATTATTTGGATAGATTAAGAGTTTCTTCACAGTCAAACCTCCTCGTCGATTAATTGATCTATTTAAATGATCAAAACTTTGACAATTTGCTCTGTTTATTTTATCATATCTCAAGCAACAAAACTACACGTAAGAAGGAGCTTTAATTGGGATCACATATGGAAAGAGAATTAAAAGTTCTCGTCACTGAAGAAATATTTTATAAAATTTTAAATGTTTTTGATGGTCAATTGGCAAGCCCCTTCGTCCAAGATAATACTTATTATGACACAGACGATCGTCGTTTGCATCAATTAGACGCTTCTTTACGTTTGCGTAATTTTGAATCGAGTAGCGAATGGACCATTAAACAACAAAAGAACGAATTGGAATCCTTGGAAATTAACCAAATAAATTCCGGACCGATCAAACCAGCCCCTCTCCAACTCTCTGTCGAACACATCCAGAAACTGGAAATTCTCGGTTTCTTGAGCGACCACGACATTCACCCCGAAGAACTTCATGCCACCACTCAATTGCGAACCAAGCGCTGGACTGCCGATGTGGACGATGGGCAATATGCTTTTGACAAAAGCTTTTACCAAGGAGTCACAGACTATGAAATTGAGTTAGAAACGGATAACCTTGAGGAAGCCCTCGCCCAGTTCCAAACACTCCTTGACCGCTTTGCTGTCGAATATGAGACTGCTCCAACAAAGCTTGCCAGAGCCATGAAAACTCCGGATCAAGCGTGAGCACTTCTTTAGACTGTCAGTGGCTTTTTGATATAATTTAGATTGAAAGGAAGGCATGAAGTGATGAGAAAGGGGGGTTCTATGGAAACATTGAGATCCAAGTATTCAACAGATAACTTTGCAGATGGCGTCTTTGAATTTTATTTATTTGTTAATCCTATTAGCGCTCACTGCTTAACCTGTCAGAAGGTCTTAGGCACACTTCTTGAGCAACTGCCCGTTGACGTGTCTTTACGCACCATTGCTTACCACAATCCTCAGATTGTCGCTGATTTTTTGAAACGGATAGGATTTGTACATCCATCCTTGGAATTAAGGAATGAGTATTATGATCTCATGTATCAGGCAATCCTTGCTTACAAGGCTGCCAGCATGCAAGGGCGCAAGCGGGGACGTCAATTCTTGCACTTACTTCAAGAACACTACTTAAATTCAAAAACTCCCATCGATGAGGACTTGATCTTAAAATTTGCTCAGCGAATTCATTTAGATCTGGAAGTCTTCAACGAAGACCGTCGAGCGAGCTATGTGCGTCAAGCTTATAAAGACGATCAACGCATCGCCGCGGATTTAAAGATTCGTCAAACCCCTTCCTTAGTTATGTATGAACACTCCAACAATCGCAGTGGACTACTGATCGAAGGACCATTCAACGAAAAACAGATTCTGGAAAGCACCCGTATCTTGTTGCCGAAGATTCATTCATTCCCTTCGGAAGAGTTCCAACAGAGCTTTTCAAGCTTGCGCCTCATCAAAAAGTCTCAATGACGAAATAAAACCCACTCTTAAGAGTGGGTTTTATTTCGTCAAATTTTAATACTCCAACCATAAATGCCGATCAGCACTTGCTGCCGGCATTTTATTTTGGATTATTCTTCCTGAGCGAATTGACTGTTATAAAGATTGTAATAAAATCCTTCTTGAGCCAGGAGTGCCTCATGGTTTCCTTGTTCAATGATTCGTCCCTGATCCATGACAAGGATTCGATCCGCACCTTGAATGGTAGACAAGCGGTGAGCAATGACGAAACTGGTCCGCCCTTCCATCAAGGTATTCATAGCCTTTTGAATCAATTGCTCCAAACGAGTATCCACGGAAGAAGTCGCCTCATCCAAAATCAAAATCTTTGGATCGGATAACAGGGCCCGAGCAATGGTCAGAAGCTGTTTTTGACCCAGGGAGATATTGCTGGACTCCTCATTCATTTCCATTTCATACCCACCAGGAAGTGTGCGAATAAAATGATCCACGTTGGCCAACTTGGCCGCTTGGACAATGTCATCGTCCGTTGCTTCCAAGTTCCCAAAACGAAGGTTCTCCTTAATGGTGCCCGAGAACAACCAGGCATCTTGCAAGACCATTCCAAAGTTCTCGCGGTAAGCACGGCGATCTAAATCTCGGATGTCTCGACCTTCTAATTGGATGGATCCCTCCGTCACATCGTAAAAACGCATGAGCAGGTTGATAATAGTCGTCTTCCCTGCTCCGGTCGGCCCAACAATGGCGATCATCTCGCCTGGTTCCACCTGAATCGATAAATCTTCGATCAAAGGACGATCTTCCACATAACGAAAATCGACTTCATCAAAGGTCACAGATCCTTCCACTGCTTCGGGCAATTCCGCATTGACAGTGGCATCCTCCATGGGCTCATCCAAAATCTCAAAGATTCGGCTGGTGGCCGCACTTGCAGATTGTAGAATGGGCGCCAATTGGGTTACTACCTGAATGGGCTGATTAATTCGCCAGACATATTGAGTCACCGCTTGCAAGTTACCCACACTAAGGGCACCAAGAATGGTCTGCTTAGCACCAATATAGGCGATGGCCAGATAAGTCAGATTCGTCACTCCCGTGAGCAACGGTTGCATCAATCCGGTAGTAAAGCCAGAACGGAAACCGTCTTTGTTCAATTGGTCCACGATAGCCTCAAATTCCTGAGCTGATTGCTCTTCTCGGCCATAGAGCTTAACCACGTCAAAACCGGTCAATTGCTCCTGAATGTACCCGTTCATTTCTCCCAAAGTATCTGCCGTATTTCGGAAATAAGTTTGGGACTGATTAACAATGGAGCGTCCGATGAAGGCTGAGACCACAATCATTCCAATGACTACCCATCCAATCTTCCAGTCTAAATAGAACAACCCAACGAGTACAAAGAGTCCCATAATCAAGGCGTTTACTAGTTGGGAGAAAGTTTGTTGCATCGCATTGGAAACGGACTCCATATCGCTGGTCAAACGATCAAGAATGTCCCCGAAAGCGTGGTTGTCAAAATATTTAACGGGTAAGTGGTTGATACGATGGATCACATCTTGACGCAAATCATAAACCGTGTCCTGAACCGCCCGTGTGAAGTACACGTTGGCACCAAACATCCCAACTTGGGTGAACATTCCGCGAATCCAATATACCATCAAGACCCAGGTCACATAGCCAACATTGATGACGGCGCCTTCCACCCCACGAGCCATGTCCATCACATTCTGAGTCAACTCTGTAATGGCCCAACCCAGAATGATTGGCTCCAAAGTACTCAGAATCGAAACAATGACTGTCAGGAAGAGGCCGATGAATAAATTTTTACGATAGACTTTTAAGTATTTCCATAAACGCGTTAAACCCTTAAGCTTCGCCATGATTTATTCTCCTCCTTCCTGAAAATTGTCTTTGGAGAGCTGCGAATAGGCAATGGCTTGATAAAGCTCGTTGTTGGCCAGCAACTTATCATGAGTTCCTATACCCGCCACACGCCCTTTATCCAGCACGATAATCTTATCGGCATCCATGATGGAAGTAACGCGCTGGGCAACGATCAGCGTTGTCGCATCGCCGGCGACCTCTTCCAAACGCGCACGAAGAATGGCATCCGTTTGGTAGTCCAAGGCGGAAAAAGAATCGTCAAAAATAAAGAATTCTGGCTCTTTAACCAAAGCGCGGGCAATGGCCAAACGTTGCTTTTGACCACCTGAAAGGTTGGTTCCCGCTTCGGCCAGAACGGCTTGATAGCCCTCTTCATAACGCTTCACAAACTCTTGGGCCTGAGCCACATCTACTGCTCGATCCATTTCTTGAGTGGTAGCATCGACTTTTCCATAACGGATATTATCCTCAATGGTTCCTGTAAATAACAAGGCACTTTGGGGAATAAAGCCGATCTTGTTGCGCAATGCTTTCAATTGAAAATCGCGCACGTCCACACCATCCACCAAGACTTGCCCTTCTGTCACATCATAGAAACGTGGAATCAGTTGTACCAAAGTTGACTTACCACTTCCAGTACTTCCGATAAAAGCGATGGTTTCACCAGGATTAGCTTTAAAGCTAATGTCTTCCAAGACTGGGGTTTCGGTTTCACCCGGATAGGCAAAAGTCACATTCTTAAATTCCAAACGCCCTTGTTCCGTAGTTTCGGTGATTCCATCTTCATTGGTAGTGATCGAAATCGGGATGTCTTGAATCTCCTGTAAACGTTGGGCAGAAACCGCCGCTCGAGGATACAACATGAATAAGTTCGCAAATAACTGCAGTGAAAATAAACCATGGAAGGCATACTCCACAAAAGCCACCAAATTCCCAATCTGTAAGGAACCACTGGCTAGAGGTTTAAATGAAAAAGCAAAAATCGCCACAATCACCCAAATCAAAATATGCAAGAATCCAGGGGTTGTAGCTCCCATTAAATAAAACAAATTCTTAGAAATCTTCTGATATTCTTGATTGGCATCTTCAAATTTTTCTTCTTGATATTCCTCACGAGTAAAAGCGCGGATGACGCGCATGCCGCTCAAGTTCTCACGGGCATATTGATTGATTTTATCCAATGTGGATTGTTGTTGGCGAGACAGGGGTTCAGTGCGCTTAACCAAGTAGTAAATGATCAAAACCAATAAAGGCATGGCAGCAAAGAAGACCCACGCCAGGCTAGTACTGGTCTTAAAGACCATGACCGCACTGGCCAACATCATCATAGGCGCCACGATCCCTAAGCCTAGTGCCTGTTGGGCAAATTGTAAGAGCACAAAGGCATCGTTGGTCATTCGAGTGACCAAGCTAGAAACCCCAATCTCATCGTACTCTTGATGGGAGAAATCTTGAATCTTGCGATAAAGCTCTTTTCTCATATCTCTCACCATCAAATTCGGAATCTTACTGGAGGCGTAGGTCAACAGAATACGCCCCAAAGTTCCCGCCACAATGACCACCAAGATGACCAAAGCCCAATGATTGAGTTCGTGGTGACGTCCACCCACAATGACATCATCAATAATTCGCGCTAGAATCGTTGGTAACGCAATATTCAAAACGACGAAGGCCGAGCCACCAATGATGTCCAAAAGAATCAGCCTTGGATGTTTTTTCATGTATTTCCATATAAATTTCATAAGCCCCTCCTTCTTTCTAAACAAAAAAGAACATCTTTCCCAGGAGAAAGATGTCTTTCGACAAAACTGATATTATGCTAAAGCCTTCTTTGCTTGTTCAGCGATTTCAGCGAATGCATCAGCATCGTTAACGGCTAAATCTGCTAACATCTTACGGTTCATGTTAATGCCAGCTTTCTTCAAGCCGTTCATGAATACGCTGTAGCTCATGCCGTTCATACGCGCTGCGGCGTTGATACGAGTGATCCATAGTCGACGGAAGTTACGCTTTCTTTGACGACGATCACGGTAAGCATACAGATATGACTTCATAACTTGTTGCTTTGCAGTTCTGTAAAGCGCATGCTTGGATCCGTAATAACCTTTTGCTAATTTTAATGTACGCTTACGACGATTACGTGCGACATTGCCTGTTTTTACACGTGCCATTTGAAGAAATTCCTCCTAAAAAGTTAAAGTGTGATTATTTTAAGTTTGAGATTAAAGGTTCGATACGTTTTTGGTCAGACTTGTGTACAAGTGACTGCTTACGTAATTGACGCTTTTGTTTAGTTGTCTTGTTGTGCGCTAAGTGGCTTCTGAATGCGCGGTCACGCTTTAAACGACCGGACTTAGTTCTCTTTAGACGTTTGGCTAAACCTCTGTGTGTTTTTTGCTTTGGCATTCTTTCATATCCTCCATTAAATAGTGATATTTATTGATGAAATAATATTATTTCTCAGATTTCGGGCTTAACATGACGAACATCTGACGACCTTCCATTCTAGGACGTGAATCGACTTGAGCAATGTCACTCATATCGTCAATTAAGTCTTCAAGAACATCTTGACCAAGGTCTTTGTGCGTGATTGCTCGACCACGGAAACGTACACTTGCGCGTACTTTGTCTCCACTTTCGATGAATCGACGTGATTGACGTAATTTGGTTTGGTAGTCATGCTCTTCAATCCCTGGACTAAAGCGCACTTCTTTTGTTTGACTAGTACGTTGTTGACGGCGTTGCTCGCGCTCGCGTCTTTGTTGCTCGTAACGGAATTTTCCGTAATCCATAATTCTTGCAACTGGAGGTTCAGCATTCGGTGATACCAATACTAAATCTAAGCCGAAAGAATCTGCAATCGTTAAAGCATCCTCTCGGGTCTTCACCCCAAGTTGCTCTCCCTCTCCACCAATCACACGTAATTCACGCGCACGAATGTTTTCGTTCACAATCATATTTTTAGCGATAGGAATCCACCTCCGAAAGTAGTTTGATCAACAAATAGTTAAAAGCCCATAAAAAAAGACCAGTTCATAACACTATAAACTCGTCCTCGATTAAGAGAGTCCTCCTCTTGCGGAAGTACCCATTCTTATTTGCCTAACGTTCAAAAATCATTAGGCGAGGACAATTTGTCTCTACTTGTTTTCTCAACTATTAGATTATAACAAACAATGTCATCCTGCGCAAGCTTTCATCGAATAAATTCCATCTCCCAAAAATGCAAGATTCTATATGGTACTTCTCTGGTAAATTATTTTAAGGAAAATTTCAACAAAAAACCAGCCTTTCGGCTGGTTAGCTTTAATCGCGGTCTTCACTGGTTGTATAAATAATCATGATAAGGATCATAACCATGATGACAAATAACAATTGAATGTCCTCGTGAAGAGGAACCATGTTCAAATCCCCAAGAACTACAACCGCAATTAGGGTGACGATCAAAGTGATCAACAGGGTCCGCACCTGAGAGATTCTAAAAAAATTTTTCATAAATGCCTCGTTTCTACTTGATCCACTGGGAAACTTTTTCTGGATGGGTTTCTATCCAGTTTCTAGCAGTTGCTTTTGGATCCGTTCCTTCAGAAATTTCTAACCTGACACTTTCCATATCATCCAGTTCCCAGAAGAAATTGTCAAGAATCTGGTAAGCGCCTGGTGAATCTTCATTGAAATCATGGGTAATAAAATAATGGTTTTGTTCACCTTTTCCTGCATCTCAAGAAGTTCGTCTTGCATATCACGGTGAATCAAGAAGTCTAAAGTAGAAAAAACTTATCCATTAATAGGATTTCCGTATCATTGACAAAGCTTCATCAGTATTGGCGCCAAAAATATTTGTAAGTTTTTCGACTTTTAATTGACACACTGTGATAAATACATCTTTTCAATTGCCCGTTATTAAACTCAACGAAGATGGATAATAAGATAAAATCTTCTAAACCTCTTTTAGATCGACACCTAGAATTAACATTTATTTAATAACGTTTCACGCATTTATTGAAATTTGATGAGACGTGATTGTTCGCATATTTGTTTTGTTTACTTTAGGTTCTGTCAAACGAACACAAAGTCAATTTAATAACAGAGTAAACGTTAAATAAAGTCATATAAACTATCAGTGCTAACAATCATCATTGAAAGTAACAATCATAAAATTCACACGCGTATAATCGGATTAATTACAACATTAGAAGTCGAAAAGCTCATAAGTAATCGAGAGAAACTCCTTACAGGCCTAAATCCTTCTTGAATCGTCGATATTGCCATTCTGGTACAAATGTCGATAACACACAACCAAAAAGACCCAGACAAATGTCTGAGTCTTCACGACTGGGGTAGCTGG
>CALYPW010000039.1 GCA_945278685.1 uncultured Dolosicoccus sp. | reverse complement strand
GCCAATGAACGACGAAGAAGCTGTTCTGCAAATGAACATGTTGGGACACGACTTCTTCATTTATGAAGATGCCGAAACCATGGGCACCAACATTGTTTACCGCCGAAATGATGGCAAGTACGGTCTCATTGAGACTGGAAGCGCAGAGTAATTCAAAATATGCACACAAAAACCGGATCGAAGGATCCGGTTTTTTGATGTTTTAATCGGATTGAATGGCATCAAAGGCTTGAGCCAGGTCGCCAATCAAGTCATCAGCATGTTCTAACCCAACGGAAAGGCGGATAAGGTCGGGTGTGACACCCGCTTCCAGTTGTTCTTCTTCGGACAGTTGGGAATGGGTGGTGCTGGCGGGGTGAATTACCAAAGATTTAGCATCAGCAATGTTGGCAACATTTTTGAAAATCTTCAGATGGTTGGCGAAGGTTTCTCCGCCTTTTCGACCGCCAACGGTTCCAAAGGCAAGAATAGATCCAGCTCCTTGGGGGAAGTATTTTTGTGCCAAGTCATAATAAGGACTATCTGGAAGGTTGGGATAGGCGATCCAACTGACTTTGGGATGATCTTGTAAGAAATCAATGATCTTGCGGGTGTTTTCCACATGACGCTCCACGCGTAGACTTAAGGTTGTTAAGCCTTGAATCTGTAAAAAGGCATTGAAAGGACTCATGGAAGCGCCGGTATCTCTGAGGAGCTGAGTACGGATTTTAGTTGTAAAGGGGTTGCTTTCCAAATCGTTATAAATGAGGCCGTTGTAGTGAACGTCGGGCTCTGTGAAATCTGGAAATTTATTGTTTTGTGCCCAATCGAATCGGCTGTTTTCAATGATAATTCCCCCTAGCGAAGTGCCGTGACCATCAATAAACTTTGTCGTGGAATGAATCACGACATCTGCCCCGTATTTCAAGGGCTGAAGCAGGTAAGGGGTCGCAAAGGTACTGTCCACGAGCAAAGGAATGCCGTGAGCATGAGCCACTTCCGCTGCTTTCTCGATATCAATCAAGTTTAATCCAGGGTTTCCAATGGATTCAATGAAGATGGCTTTGGTATTGTCTTGAATAGCAGGCGCCCAGTCTTCCATCTGATCAGGACCGACAAAGGAAGTGGTCACTCCTAGTTTAGGCAAGGTACTGTTAAAAAGCTGGTAAGTACCCCCGTACAAGGTGCTTGCAGCCACAATGTGATCGCCAGAATTACAAATGTTCAAAATGGCGTAGGTGATGGCAGCAGTTCCGCTGGCAGTCGCAATGGCGCCGGTACCTCCTTCAAGAGCCGCCAAGCGCTGTTCCAAGACACTGACCGTGGGATTACCCAAGCGTGAATAAATATACCCTTCATCTTTTAAGGCAAAGCGATCAGCGGCGTGTTCACAGTCATCAAAGACGTAGGCTGTACTTTGGTAAATGGGCGTTGTACATGCGTTGGGTGTATTAGGAAGTTCGCCGGCATGTAACTGTTGCGTTTCGAAATGTTTCATAAAGTCTTGATTCATTGTCATCGTCCTTTTCATTTAGTGTTCAAGGGTTGTAATTCTTCTAAATCGTAAGAGGTCTCTTGGTAAACGTGGTTGATCCAATTGCTAAATAGAAGGTGAGCCGAAGAGGTCCACTGGGCGACCACTTCTTGTTGTGGATCATTGTCTTTGAAATAGTCCACCGGCAATTCAGGCTGATCGTTGGTTTTCAGGTCTCTCAAGTATTCGTTTTTTAAAGTGTCGCGGTCATATTCCGCGTGTCCCATCATAAAGGTTTGTCTGCCATCCCGTCGTTGGATGATGGAAGGGCCTGTACACTCACCGTCCACCAAGACTTCCAGAGTCTGACAATGGGTTAGTTGGGGGAGATTGACGCCGGTATAACGGGAATGTGGCAGGGTAAAGACATCATCGAGACCACGCAATAAATCCACTGGTCGCTTGACTTGGATGCGTTGCTTGAAGACCCCCGTCAACTTACGGTCGTAGCTGATCTTTTCAATGCCGTAATGGTGATAGAGAGCAGCTTGCGCGCCCCAACAAATATGCATGGTGGCATACACGTTGGTCTTGCTCCATTTGAGAATTTCTTGGATTTCTTTCCAATAATCGACCTCCTCAAATTTCAAGTGCTCCACCGGCGCGCCTGTAACGATTAAGCCATCAAATTTCTCGTGTTTAATGTCGTTGAAGACGGTATAAAAATCACTTAGATGGGCTTGGGAAATATTTTTGGATTTATAACTTTCGGTATTGAGAAAAGTCAGGTGTACTTGCAAGGGTGTGTTGCTCAGCAAGCGCGTGAATTGTGCTTCTGTTTCAATCTTGGTGGGCATGAGGTTTAAAAGAATAATTTTCAAGGGGCGGATGGCTTGGATATTTGCCCGTTCCGGTGTCATGGCAAAGATTCCTTCTTCTTTCAGTGTCTCGATGGCAGGTAAATCTTTAGGTAAAATAATGGGCATCGCTTCATTCCTCCTTATTAATCAACAAAAAAAGTCCCCACAGGAAAAGCATGCAATTGCGATTTCTGTAGGGACGAGAATTCTATTCACGTGGTACCACCCATTTTCGTATATAAATATACCTCAACGAGTACGAACATACTCTGGCGGTGGTAACGTGTGCTCACACGGGCTAGCTTTATTAATCCGCTAACCGACTCGAAGGTCATTTTCAGTTCCTGCATGAGTGCTTTTCTCACCGACCAAAGCTCTCTGTTTCTCAATTCGGACTTACTTTCCTTGTCAAAGTCGTTGTCATGTATTTTATGGTCATTAATTATTAATTTACGCTAATTTTCTCCTCATGTCAAATTAATTCGAGTGCTTGATTGGGTGCCCCTAGATCCATTGAGTGAGAAAAACTTTATTTTTAAATATTCCGGAGAAATTCTGGGAGATTCTGATCGGATAAGCTTTCATAAATGAGGACATTCATGGTAAGATGATTCAGTACATACTATCAATTTATCATACACACACATTTCTAGGAGAGGAGTATTATATTAATGGCAAATTTCTTAAAAAGTTTATTTGAGAATGACCGTGCGGAATTAAGACGTACTGGTCGCCTAGCAGACCGAGTGGTCGCTCTAGAAGATGAATACGCGGCTTTGACTGATGAAGCGTTACAAGCTAAAACAACCGAATTTCGTGAGCGTATTGCTAACGGAGAATCCCTGGATTCTTTATTAGTCGAGGCTTTTGCGACTGTGAGAGAAGCCGCAGACCGTGTCCTCGGATTGTTACCCTATAAGGTACAAATCCAAGGGGGAATCGTCATTCATGGCGGAAACATTGCGGAAATGAGAACCGGAGAAGGAAAGACGTTAACAGCCACTATGCCTGTCTATTTGAACGCATTGGCTGGAAAAGGTGTTCATGTCGTGACGGTCAACGAATACTTGGCCACTCGTGATGCGGAACAAATGGGCGAGGTCTACCATTTCCTAGGATTAACCGTGGGGTTAAACCTGAACAGCCTCAATCCTGCTCAAAAGCGTGAAGCCTACAATTGTGACATTACCTACAGTACGAACAACGAATTAGGTTTTGACTATTTGCGTGACAACATGGTGGTTTACAAGCACGAAATGGTCCAACGTCCTTTAAACTTTGCGGTCGTTGACGAGGTGGACTCTGTTCTGATTGATGAGGCGCGAACACCATTGATCATCTCGGGGGAAGCTGGCCAATCAACGGCCCTTTATACCCGTGCAGATTTGTTCGTGAAGGGTCTGGACCGTGAAGAAGATCTCATCATCGATGTTCAATCCAAGACCATTGCCTTGACAGACCCTGGCGTGGACAAGGCAGAAGAAATTTTCCAGTTGGAGAATTTATACGACATCGGCAACACAGAATTGGTACATCACATTGACAATGCCTTGCGTGCGAATTATATCATGCTCCATGACATTGATTACGTGGTGGATGAAGGCGAAGTAAAAATTGTCGACCCCTTCACAGGTCGTATCATGGATGGGCGTCGTTATTCCGACGGGTTACACCAAGCCATTGAAGCCAAAGAGAACGTCCAAATAGAAAACGAATCCAAGACCATGGCGACCATTACTTTCCAGAACTACTTCAGAATGTACAAGAAATTGTCAGGAATGACAGGTACTGCCAAGACAGAAGAAGAAGAGTTCAGAGAGATCTATAACATGAATGTTACAACGATTCCAACCAACCGCCCCAACCAGCGTGAGGACGCACCTGATTTGTTATATCCAAACCTAAAAACCAAATTCCAAGCAGTTGCTCGAGATATTCAAGAGCGTCATGCGAATGGACAACCGGTCTTGGTCGGAACGGTCGCAGTTGAAACTTCCATGTACTTATCGGAGATTTTAACTGAATTAAAGGTTCCTCATCAGGTACTGAATGCAAAGAATCACTTCAAAGAAGCTGAAATCGTCATGGAAGCCGGTCAACGTGGGGCTGTCACAATCGCAACGAATATGGCAGGACGAGGAACGGACATCAAATTAGGATACGGGGTCAAGGAGCTAGGTGGATTAGCAGTTATCGGAACTGAACGTCACGAATCGCGCCGCATTGACAACCAATTACGTGGACGTGCGGGACGACAGGGAGACCCTGGAGCATCACAGTTCTACTTATCCCTGGAGGATGACCTCATGCGTCGATTTGGTTCTGATCGCGTCCAGCAGATCTGGGAGAATCTAGATGTGGATGATGCGGATGGCGAAGACTTGGTTATTCGCAGTCGATTCCTTACCAAACAGGTTGAATCTGCTCAGAAGCGTGTCGAAGGTAACAACTACGACACCCGTAAGACAGTTCTTGAATATGACGAAGTCATGAAAGAACAGCGAGACACCATCTACGGGCAACGTCAAGAAGTCATTAATGCGGAAGAACCGCTGACACCGTACATCCAAGCGATGATTCACCGTACCATCGTACGCCAAGTTGATGCCTATGCAGGGATCGAAGGAGAGAAAAATTTAGAGGCACTCCTCGATTTTGCTCAAATGGCTCTCTTCCACGAGGATGATATTTCCTTGACGGATTTAGAAAATAAGAATTACGATCAATTGGTGGATGATTTGTACGAACGTGCCAATGAGATTTATCTCCAAAAATTGGACGCTCTTTACGGTCCCGAACAAGCTTTAGAATTCGAGAAGGTAATTATTCTTCGAGTAGTTGATGGCGCATGGACCGATCACATTGACATGATGGATCACTTGCGCCAAGGGGTAGGTCTAAGAGCCTACGCCCAAACCAACCCACTGACTGAATATCAAACAGAAGGGTACGAGCGTTTCCTAGAAATGATCGCTGCCGTCGAATATGACATTACGCGTTTCATTATGAAGGCTCAAATCCAACAAAATATTGAACGTGAACAAGTCAACGATCCAACCCCGAGAGTTTCGGGAGGAGCTCAAGGACCTGTTCGCCGCACACGCCAAGGATAAAAGATAAGGGAGAGGAGGCCGGATGTATGTCTGGCCTTTTCTTTATGACTATCAAAATATTTTACAAAGGATGATGAACATGGAACTGCACGAACTGAAACATTTCTTAGAGGATGCCCAGAACAAAATCACGAGCTTTAGGGGGTCTCTTTGACTTAGATGAGTTAGAAGAGTCCATTGCCGATTACGAACACCAAATGTCAGCCCCTGGTTTTTGGGATGACAACACCCAAGCCCAACAAATCATCAATCAATCCAATGATGCTAAAAGTGTTTTCAATGATTTCACCCAATTAGAAATAGCTGCAGAAAATGTGGCCATTGCCTTGGAGATGTATGAAGAGTTGGAAGATGAGGATGCTTTGCAGGAAGCCGTTGCCGAAGCTCAATCCTTAAAAGAGCATCTGGAAGCCTTCGAGTTAACCCTGTTATTATCCGGAGAACACGACGGCTTGGATGCCGTTGTGGAGATTCATCCAGGGGCCGGGGGAACAGAATCCCAAGACTGGGCCTCCATTCTTTACCGCATGTACCGCCGGTGGGTTGAACAGCACGGTTTCAGCTTGGAAGTCATTGATTACCATGACGGAGACGAAGCGGGTTTGAAGAGTGTTACCTTTGAAGTAAAAGGGCGGAACGCCTATGGACTGTTAAAGTCTGAACGAGGCATTCACCGACTGGTGCGTATTTCTCCCTTTGATTCCAACAATCGCCGCCACACATCTTTTGTATCCGTTGAAATCATGCCGATGATTGACGATACCATTGAGGTGGATATCAACCCGGAAGACTTGCGTATTGATACTTATCGCTCCAGTGGGGCTGGAGGACAACACGTCAACGTGACAGACTCCGCCGTGCGAATCACCCACGAACCGACGGGTATTGTGGTCCAGAGCCAATCCCAGCGCTCCCAGTTGCAAAACCGTGAAACGGCCATGAATCTTCTGAGAGCTCGCCTCTACCAAAAAGAAGAAGAAGATCGCCAAAAAGAATTGGCGGCCATTCAAGGAGATCAAAGCGACATTGGTTGGGGGTCCCAAATCCGTTCTTACGTCTTCCATCCGTACGCCATGGTCAAGGATCACCGAACCGACTACGAGGTTGGAAATGCCCAAGGAGTTGTGGATGGGGATCTTGATTCCTTTATTGACGCCTACTTGAAGTGGTCATTGAAAGATCGTTAATGCTTGTGACTGAACTTTAATACGTTTGAGATCCTTAGCCGTAAATTCATGATAGACTAGAAGAAGAGAAAGTCAGAAGGAGCGAACAAATGATTCAATTGCAAAGTGTTTCCAAAAAATATGGGAACGGTGTTCAAGCATTAGATGACATCAATTTAGTGATTCAATCTGGAGAATTCGTCTATTTGACGGGCGCAAGTGGGTCAGGAAAATCAACACTGATGAAACTGCTGTACCGGGAAGAAATACCTACCCAGGGCCAGATTACGATCGACCAGTTCAACGTGAATCGCTTGAGACGTCGACAAGTGCCTCAATTACGTCGTCATGTGGGCGTCGTTTTTCAAGATTTTCGTCTATTACCCAATTTGACTGCTTATGAGAACGTGGCTTATGCCTTGGAGGTGACAGGGGACAGCCGCAAAAAAATCCGACGTCGCGTCATGCAAGTGATGGAACAAGTGAAGCTTGCCCATAAGATTAACCAATACCCCGACGAGTTATCCGGTGGAGAACAGCAACGCATCGCTATTGCGCGGGCGATTGCCCATGATCCTAAAATCCTCATTGCCGATGAACCAACAGGAAATCTTGATCCGGAAAGTGCCCTTGAGATTCAGCATATCTTAGAGGCAATTCATGACAGAGGGACGACGGTGATTATGGGAACCCACAATGATCAATTAGTGGATCGTTTCCCTCATCGAACCATTACCTTGCACCGCGGTCAGTTAATTCGCGACCAAGCAGAAGGAGGTTACTATGAGATTTCTTAGAAGATTCTTTCGGCATATTCACAGTGGATTTCGCCAACTTTTTCGCAATGGGTGGATGACAACAGCCTCTGTGGTGACCATGGCTTTGACCTTATTTATGGTAGGTTCCCTAGCCTTTATTCTTGGCAATGTCCAAAAGGTCACCGAAAACATTGAGAGTCAATACCAGGTGCGCGCCATGATTGATTTGATTGCTACAGAAGAAGACGAGGCTGAGTTACAACAAGCTATTGAAAAAATTCCTCACGTGTCCAGCATCGAATATCGAACAAAAGATGAAGAATTGGAAGCGGTCATTGAAAATTACGGGGAAGAATTCAAGTTTTTCGAAGGGGATACCAACCCTTTGACCAACGTGTTTGAAATCCAAGTAGACAGTGTTGGCATGATTCAAGAAGTTGCTGATCAAGTATCTGAATTGCCCCACGTCCAAGAAGCCTCTTATGGAGGGTTATTGGCTGAAAACCTTTTAAAGCGCCTGGATGAAGTTCGTTACGTTTTTGCTCTTGTCGGCGCAATTTTCGTCGTTTTGGCGGTTCTGTTAATCTCCAACACGATTCGCCTGACAATCTCCGCACGTCAACATGAGATCGAGATCATGCGACTGGTGGGAGCGACCAATGGGTATATCCGAGCACCTTTCGTCTATGAAGGCATGTTTATCGGAGTACTCAGTGGCTTGGTAGCAAGTGGCTTCCTCTACGGGGTATACGAAACGGTGAAAAAACACGCTTTCGAACTCTTTGGGGTCGACCCCTCAGCGTTCTTGCCAACTTTCCCGATTTTGGGTTATATTGCAGGAGGAATTACTCTGTTAGGGATCTTCCTGGGCATGTTCGGAGTCATGCGAGCCATGCAACGCTACTTAAAAATATAACAATTAAAACCTGTCTGAGGACAGGTTTTTTGTTTTCTCTTTTTTAGAAGAAAAGCTAGTAAGTTAAAGATTCCTGCTCGATCACTGGTGGCAATCGATATTTTATAGGAAAACAAAACACAATTTATTTATATCCATTCGAACTCTCAGGAAGAATGAATCGGTTTAAAAAAAGTTTGAAACGTTTCAAAAAAACGGTTGAACCACTTCAATTAATCGCTGTCAAAAAAATAAGTTGCCTTACCAATGCGGTTAACGAGGGTAAAAGTTAGAAAAGAGGAAAAACACACCAAAAACTACGGACTTGGTCAATGGTTGATAGGAAAAAGTTGAAAAAGTTATTGCAGAAACCATAAGGAATCTTTACAATTGATTTATACGTGCTAAGTACAAGTCGAGGTGTACAGTCGGAATGTACGAGCGTGAGCATGTAGCAAATGGTTGCAACTGTCTATATATAAAAGGGGGAAAAGGAATGAATCAAGAATTTAAAGAGACATTCATGAAGTACGTCTTCATGTTGTGTGCTTCAATTTCGATCTTGACGATTATCCTGATTTTCTATTTCATCTTTAAAGGTGGAGTACCATTCATCTTGGAAGAGGGAATCGGAAATTTCATTTTTGGTACTGATTGGCGCCCAACCGCGTCCGAGCCGTTCTTTGGAATTTTACCAATGATTATCGGTTCGATCCTTGTAACGATCGGTGCAGTGACTATTGGGGTGCCACTTGGAGTTCTAACGGCAATTTTTATGGTTTTCTATTGTCCATCAAAGTGGCACAAGTGGTTAAAGTCAGCCATTA
Organism: uncultured Dolosicoccus sp.; assembly: GCA_945278685.1. GTDB lineage: Bacteria > Bacillota > Bacilli > Lactobacillales > Aerococcaceae > Dolosicoccus. The sequence goes on along the minus strand of CALYPW010000039.1, from coordinate 1,748 downwards.
ACTTAATGGCCGCTATTCCATCCATTGTTTACGGTTTCTTTGCTCTGCAAATTTTCGTACCTTTCTTCAGAATCATTGGTGGTTCTGGAATGAACATGGTTACTGCTTCTGTCTTGCTAGGAATCATGATCTTACCAACAATTATTGGATTGTCAGAAGCGTCCATCCGTGCAGTTCCAAAACACTATTACGAAGGAAGTGTCGGTCTTGGAGCAAACCACGAACGTTCGGTATTGGCTGTTGTTGTGCCAGCCGCTCGTCAAGGAATCATGTCAGCCGTTGTCTTAGGCATTGGGCGAGCCATCGGGGAAACCATGGCAGTCATCCTTGTTGCTGGAAACCAGCCACGAGTACCGGTTGCATTGAATCAAGGGGTCCGAACCATGACGACCAACATCGTGCTGGAGATGGCTTACGCTGTTGGTAAGCACCGCGAGGCGTTGATTGCGACAGCAGTTGTCTTGTTCATCTTTATCTTGCTAATTAACGGGATCTTCCTTTGGATGCGTTCTCGTGAGGGAGGACAACGATGAGAAATTATAACTTTATGAAACATGTCATCTGGGGTTCAGCAATCTTTACCTTCTTCATTTTGGCATTCATTGTGGGGTTCATCTTCTTTAACGGAATACCAGCACTATCACCGTCTCTATTCGCTTGGAATTATACGACCGAGAACGTATCGATGACACCGGCGATTATTTCGACCTTGATCATGGTCGCTTTGTCCTTATTGATCTCAACACCGATTGGTGTATTCACAGGTTTCTACCTAGTGGAATATGCCGACAGAGACAGCAAGTTCATCCCAATCATTCGTTTAGCAACAGATACACTGGCAGCCGTTCCTTCCATTGTTTATGGTTTGTTCGGAATGTTATTCTTCGTTGTCCAATTGCAAATGCACTTCTCGATGCTGGCGGGTATTTTAACGATTTCCATTATGATCTTGCCGATCATTATCTCGTCCACAGAGGAAAGCTTGTTATCAGTAGATAACGACATCCGTATGGGAAGCTTGGCCTTAGGTGCTGGAAAATTAAGAACAATCTTTACGGTTGTCCTTCCAATTGCGACGCCTGGAATCTTGTCCGGAGTTATTTTGGCGCTTGGTCGTATCGTTGGAGAAACAGCGGCCTTGTTGTTTACCTTGGGATCTGCAACTGGATTGCCAGAGAACCTATCCTCTTCATCCAGAACACTGGCTCTTCACATGTACATTCTATCGTCGGAAGGGTTCCATGTTCCTGAAGCCTATGCAACAGGTGCAGTCTTAATTATTTTAGTCTTAGTGATTAACAGAATATCTACGGCATTAAGTAAGAAGCTTGGCCAGGGAGGAAAATAATATGTCAGAACACGTCACTTTTCATGTAGAAAATTTTAATTTTTATTACGGTGATTTCCATGCCTTGCACGACATCAATGTGGATATCAACAAAAGGGAAGTTACTGCTTTTATCGGACCGTCCGGAAGTGGCAAATCTACTTTCTTGAAGACTTTGAACCGCATGCAGGACTTGGTTCCTGGGGCTCGTGTGGACGGTTTGATTGAATTAGATGACAAAGACATCTATGATGAAAGCTACAACGTCAACCAATTGCGTAAAGACGTTGGAATGGTTTTCCAACAACCTAACCCATTCCCCAAGAGTATCTATGATAACGTTGCTTTCGGTCCTCGTACTCACGGAGTCACAGACAAGAAAGAGCTGGATGAAATCGTTGAGAGCAGCTTGCGCAAAGCA
>CALYPW010000038.1 GCA_945278685.1 uncultured Dolosicoccus sp. | reverse complement strand
ATGAGGAGAACAGAATGTTTATTGTGGCATTAAGACTCTTGAATTAGAAGACGTGACGGATTATTTTATTGATAATCTTTCCTACTTTGACCGTCAGGATTTGTACGGTGAGTGGGACGACGGTGAACGGTTCGGTTTTTTTTCAACCGCTATCATCGAAATGTTGGAAGTGATTGATTGGATTCCTGACATTATCCATGCCAATGATTGGCATACCGCTATGATTGCTCCACTTCTGGTGGATCGCTACCATTGGAAGCAGCCCCTCGAGCATATTCGCAAAGTATTTACCATTCATAACATGCGCTTCCAAGGTGTTTTCCCGAAAGATATTCTCAACAATATCTTTGGTACCGGGTGGAATACTTTTACAGAAGATGGGGTTAAATATTATGAGGCTGTGAACTATATGAAAGGTGCTATTAACTTTTCTGAACGGGTTACGACTGTTAGTCCTACCTATGCCCGTGAGATTATGACTCCTGAATTCGGAGAGGATTTAGATCCTGTTCTTCGACACAATGGCTGGAAAGTACGTGGCATCATCAACGGCATCGATTACGATTTAAATAATCCTGAAACAGACGCCTTGATTGCCCATAATTACTCTGTTCAAGATCTATCGGGTAAGTTCAAAAATAAGACCGCCCTTCAAAAGATGGTGGGTCTACCGGTGGATAAGAAGGTTCCCTTGATTGGGGTTGTTTCTCGCTTGACAGATCAAAAGGGTTTCCAGTTAGTGGAAGAGCGCATGGAAGAATTGCTTCAATCAGACGTTCAAGTGGTTGTTTTGGGGACGGGTGACAAGCGCTTTGAAAACTCTTTCCGTTATTTCGAATCCCGTTACCCCGACAAGATGAAGGCGTTGATCAAATTTGATTTGAGCATCGCTCAACAAATTTATGCAGGCTCCGACTTCTTCTTAATGCCAAGTGCCTTCGAACCTTGTGGATTGTCACAAATGGTTTCGATGCGATATGGAACGGTTCCTATCGTTCACGAAACGGGTGGATTGAATGACACTGTGAAGCCATACAACCAGTACGAGCGCACAGGTACAGGCTTTAGTTTTAATGACTTTAACAGCCAAACCATGTTAGACCTTATTCATTACGCACTGGACACTTATCACAATCGTCCAGAAGATTTCCGAAAGTTGATGACTAACGGAATGAATAAAGATTTCAGTTGGACGGGCCCTGCCAAAGAGTATCAGGCCATGTACAGGGAATTAATCCAGTAATCGCTCCAAACTCTCGCTTCGGCGGGAGTTTTTTGCATGTAAAAGAAAGAATCCCCAGGATCCATAGTAAAAAGAAGATTTTTGAGCAAGAATCGGTTATAATTAGATATCATTCCGACTTTGGTCGGATGGTTTTTAGACACATTCATATTACAATGTAGAAAAGGAGGGATCGATTTGAAAGATCAAGAAGGCGGGAGTAAATTTCAAAGAAAGTTTGCCAATTTCCGACAAGGCTTTAAGAATTTATGGGTCTATTACAGAGGTTGGAAATGGCTGGTGTTTCTAGGAATGTCTGTCATGTTGATTGTTTCAAGCTATTTAGTCTTTATTGCGAAGACGACCAGTGTATCGTCTTTACAAGATGGTTTGAAATCTGTCACCACGATCTATTCCGTCGATGATGAGCCCGCGGGATCCCCCTCTGCTCAAAAGGGAACCTATATCGATTTAGCGGAAGTGTCCACACCGATGAAGGAAACGGTCATTGGAACCGAAGATAAGCGTTTCTATGACCATAAGGGAATTGACTCCAGAGGAATGGCGAGGGCTGCGGTCCGTTATGTCATCAACCGAGATGCCAGTGGGGGTGGGGGAAGTACCATTACCCAGCAGTTAGTCAAGAACTCGTTTTTGACCTTAGACCAAACATTTACGCGAAAAGCCAAAGAATTTTTCTTGGCGTTAGAAGTTGAAAAACAATTCAGCAAAGATGAAATTTTAGAGATGTACTTGAACCATGCTTACTTCGGAAATGGTGTATGGGGAGTAGAGAACGCCTCTCAAAAGTATTTTGGCCATCCAGCCAGCGATTTGGACTGGAATGAATCCATGGTTTTGACGGGTGTTCTTAAAGGCCCTTCGTTATTCAACCCCATCGATGAGTATGACTCGGCCATTGACCGACGAAATACCATCGTGGACTTGCTGGAAAAAGATCAAGTGATCGGCACGGACATTGCCACAGAAGTAAGAAACAGTGAAATAGGACTCTATGACAATTACTATGCAGCGGAACTCAACAATTATCCTTATTATTTCGATGCGGTCATTGAAGAATCAAACCGACGCACACGCATCAGTGAGGATGATTTGCTCACCCAGGGTTACCGAATTTATACCCACCTAGATACTGCATATCAGGATCAAATTGACCTTTCCTATCAAAATGGCTGGATGTTCCCAGACAATGAGGAGGAAGAACCTGATGTTCAAGCAGCCAGCGTGGTACTTGATCCCAAAACGGGAGGAGTAATGGCAGTTTACGGCGGACGCGGGGAATATACCTACCGAGGATTTAACCGAGCAACGGATATGAAGCGTGCGCCTGGATCCACCATTAAGCCGTTGGCAGTTTATGTCACGGCTTTGGAAGAAGGATTGAATGTGCATTCCTTGGTTCCGGACGTTGTGAAAGGTTATGGACCTGATAAGTGGGCTCCTGAGAACTATGACTTACAAACGGATCCTAGTGGCGAGGTTGAGCTTTATTACGCCTTGGCCCAATCCAAGAACACCTCCGCCGTGTATTTGATGGACCAGTACGGCATCGATGCCTCGGTCAAAAAGTTGCGTCAGTTCGGGATCCAGGTTCCGAATCAAGACCTTTCCTTAACCCTGGCCTTAGGAGCTTTCAGTGAAGGAATCTCTCCCTTACAATTGGCGGACGCCTATGGTGCTTTTGCCAATCGAGGGGTTCGCATGGAAAGTTCATTTATTCGTCGCATCGAGGATGCCCGAGGAAAAGTTGTTTACAGCAACGAAAAACCTAAAAAACACATGGTAATGACACCCAATATTGCTGCGGATATGACCAGTATGATGTTAGAAACCTACACCGGTGTGGGAACGGGTTACGGTGCAGGACCAGACAATGGCGTGATCGCCGGGAAAACCGGAAGTACGGAAATATCCGCTGAAGATATGGATACCCGCGACCGTTGGATGGTGAGTTACACTCCAGACTTTGTCTTGGTAACCTGGACGGGGATGGATGAGGTGGGAGGATCCAGTCTGGATGATCTCATGCCATCAGGAATGGGTGCACTCTTTAATCGACAGACCACCCAATTAATGGCCATGTCTCCGCAGACACCTTTCGAAGTACCACCGGCTTCCCAAATGTATGGACATTCTAATCATGTAAAAAACGAAACCTTCAACGAAGATTTGGCACAACACATCGAAAATGCCAGCCGCTGGTTGGAAGAAAACTTTGGAGACACCCTACAAAATCTTTATGATAAGAGCGAACACGTCGTCGACGGATTAAAGGAAAAAATCCGCCAAATTGATTGGCCCTTTTAAGCGAGATTTATTGGGAATTAAAGAGTGTTTATGATATGATAAAGTGGTAAGAAAAAGGGGGAATTAACTTGGCGAATTTATACGACACAGCCAACCAACTAGAGCGTGAATTGAGAGAATCAGAATTATTTGCTGATCTAACAGCAGCTCTAAAAGACTTGCAAGAAGATACTGAAGCAACTGAACTTATCAGTAAGCATCAAGAATTAATGCAGAGTCTGCAAATGAAACAAATGACAGGTCAAGAACCGACAGAAGAAGAGACAGCAGAAATCCAAAGCTTAATTGAAGAGGCCGAAGGAAATGCAACTATCAAACAAGTTTCAGAAGTAGAATTAAAAATGAATCAGTTAATGGAAGATATTAACAAGATCATCACAGCGCCTCTGCAAGAACTCTACCAAGTAGAAGAAGTAGAAGAAGCAGAAGACCAAGAATAATCTAAATATTCAGTCATACCAGCTGAGAGACCTTTCGATATGAATGAGTCTTCCTCAGTTGGTTTTTTTGTCGAGATTATTCAATGAAGGAGGATCAGATGAAACTTTTACATTTAGCAGATTTGCATTTGGATAGCCCCTTTAGTGGCATTGGTCAACAATCCAGTCAATTACAGAAGCGCCTCATTCAATCTCCTTACAAAGCTTTAGAAAAAGGAGTAGATGCAGCAATTGACAGATGTGTCGATGCCGTGGTTATTGCCGGTGACATTTATGATGCGAACCGACAGACCGTCTATGCCCAACATTTCTTTATCAATCAACTGAAGCGTTTAGAAGTTGCTGATATTCCCGTCGTCCTCATTCATGGTAACCATGATTTTATCCATCCGGGACAATTAACTCCCAACTACCCTTCCAATGTTTATTCTTTGGATGATGAGGCGGTCACTTTTGTCGATCTAGATTTAAAAAGTGGTGAGAGTGTTCGCTTCTATGGATTTAGTTATCATCATCGATGGATTCAAACGAACAAAGTAGAGGAATTCCCTGTCAACCCGAAGGAAACGGATTATGTCGTGGGTCTTTCCCATGGCGCCCCAGAGGGTGAAAATTATGCCCCTTTTAAAGTTCAAGACATGGTAAACAAAAATTATGATTATTGGGCTTTGGGACACATACACCAACCTTGGATCCTTCATAAATCACCACTGATTCAATATGCCGGAACTCCTCAAGGACGTCACCGCAATGAAGTTGAGGACATGGGTGCGGCTGTCGTCACTTTGACCAAAGGACAACCCACCCAATCAGAATTTATTTCATTGGCGGAAATCACCTGGCATCATCAAAGGGTTGTTTGTAATGAATCTTGGACAGGCCAAGAATTACTTCAGGCTCTCGAAGAAATGGTCTACAACTATTTGCAAAGTGCCCAAGCCACCGGACAGTCCCAGTTACTTTCTGTTGTATTAGAACGAGCACAACTCCTCGAGACTTCAGTCATTGATGAGGTCAGAAATGGTGAAATTTTGGAAGTGCTTCATAATTCTTCTCCATCGGCCGAGTTATTTGTCCAAATTGTGGACCTCAAATTATCCTTTGACTATGAGGATGAGTTGTTTGAGTATGACCCTTCCTTGAATGCCAGCTATCAACAAGCCCTGGAACATCTTTATGAAGGGGATGAGTATGAGAAGACCATGAAGGACTTTTTTAATCACACCATTGTTCGTACGTGGTTGCAGGATTTGTCCCAAAATGAGGACTTGAAAGAAGCAATTGTTCAAGGCGCTCATGATCTAATGGTTCAAAAGATTGGCTTTGAAGATGAGGAGGGTGACTATGAAAATTAAGCGCATGGAGATATATGGTTATGGCAAATGGGTCAACCAAACCTTTGATGTCCGAGAAGATCTACAAATCTTTTATGGTCGCAATGAGTCTGGGAAATCGACCTTGCAGTCCTTCATTCGAAGCATTCTTTTTGGTTTTCCCGATCGACGAGCTCGTAGGAATAAAGTCAATCGCTATGAACCCAAACATGCGGACGTGCATGGAGGGCGAATCTTATTTATAGATACTCCTCAAGGAGATTTATGGGTTGAAAGAACGACGACAGGTCTTACCATTACACAAAAAGACGGAGAAGTATTGACGAATCCGGATCAGGTATTGGCTCAATTATTAGGAGGTCTGGATCAAAAGTTATTTGACAGTTTTTATGCCTTTAGTCTTAAAAATTTGCAGGAATTAGCCACAATCAACTCAGAGGAACTTAACGATTTCTTCTTAAGCATCGGAACGGTGGGAAGCGATAAATTCATCAAATTGGCCAAAGATCTGGCCAAAGAATCAGAAGATCTCTTCAAACCTAGAGGCAGTGTGCCACCATTAAATCAACTGCTTACAGATTATCAAGAACAAGCTCAAAAACTGGCAGATACACAATCAAAGATGGATACCTACAATAGCCTTGTGCGTCGAAGGGACGAAGAGGAGTCCGTCATTGAAACTTTAGATAAAGATTCCCAAAAAATACAAAAGGAACTTCGGGAATTGGACAAGCTGCAATCCCGTTACAACACCTATTTGGAAGATTTGAAACTGCAGCGCGAAAAAGATAATCTCCACTACGTTGAAATCACTACCAAGACTCAAAAACAAGTGGAAGAGGCCCGCCAAGCACAGATTGCCAGTGATTCCACGGTGACACAATTGATTGAGCGAAAGTCTCAATTGCAGAAAGAAAAAAATCAATTGGCTCGCTTAAATTGGGCCCTTGAGCACAAACAAGATCGTAAAAAATGGTTGCATGAAACATCCAAAGCCAAAGAGTTTCAAAGAAATATTGAACAGTTGCGACAACGTATTAAAGATCAAAAAGAATTGATGGAAAAGCTTGCTTTGGATGGTCAATTCTATCCGGAATCCATTGATCAATCGGCTTCATTTGAAGACTCTTTAGAAGAAGGTTTAAAACTACAAACCGACAAAGAAGCTTTGGAATCAGATCGACAAATGATTGATGCTCAGCGCCAAGTCTATTTGGACAAACGTGGGGAAAATCAAGAACATAGTGCAGAACTGCGCCAGCAAAGTGCCAAACTGATCAATCAACGAGTCAATGAAGAAGCGCAATTGGAAGAAGCCACTTCTTTTAATCATTACATGATTGGCTTGGTTTTATTGATTGTTGGAGTCTTAGGACTCACTTTAGGAAGCAATATGATCCGCGTGATTGGTGGCCTATTGGTGAGTGTGGGAATGATTGCTGTTTGGCAAGTCTATGCCCGCCATAAAAGCTTTTACCAAGCAGATCCTTTGAAAGCTTTAGATGCTGAAATTGCACGCATTCATGAAGAAGAAATTCGCTACAAAGAAAACATTCATGAATATACCCTTGAAATCAATGAACGGGACAAGACCATTCAAAAACTCGAAGAAGAGATTCGAAAAAGTAACGTCCAGCTAAAAAATTGGCTGACAACGATTGGTTTCTATCCAACGGCAGACGCTCAATGGGTTCTTCAAACCAACCCGGTCAAACAATATCTGGAAGCCAAAGACTTGTTGCAAGAATATATGGAAGACAAAGAAGAACTTACGGCGCAAATTGACGAATGGCGGGAACTTTTGCAGCCTCTTTTTCAACGCTTTAACCCGTTGGAGGAGTCAGTTCCATACTTGTTAAGGTTTGCCGAGGAAACGGAAGCAAGTCTGGCAACGGAGGTTATCCGCGGTCAAGGAATCCAAGCCCAGATTCATCAAGCCGAAGAAACCATCAAAAGCCATCGAAAAGACGCGCAAGATCGCCTGGCACTCTTACAAGGAATTTATAAGCAAGCCCATGCAGATGATTACTCGGAGTTTCAACAGCAATTGAAAGTCAATCAGCGCATTGAGGATTTGAATCGTCAACGCAAACTTTACCAGGAGCAATTACAAGGTTATGAAGATCAACTTCTAAAGGTTAAGAACATGCAAGAATTGGTCAACTGGGAACGCCAGTTGAAAGATGAATTGAAAGAGATTCAGGAGAAAATCCAACCCCATCATCAGCGATTGGCCAATGTACGTCTCGAAATCGATCATCTTCAAAAAGATGGTAGCTACGAGGAACAGGTTCAATATCTGTCTGTTCTGAAAGACCAAGTAATTGCAGGAATAAAAGAATGGGGCGAGAAGCGCTTGGCCTCCGGCTTAATTTATGAAACTCTTCAAAAAGGCATCGATAATCCTTTAGAAAGTATGAACAAGACGGCCAACGAAATTTTCGAACAATTAAGTTTCGGAAGGTACACTGAAATTCGTCTCAACAAGACGGGCATTAAAGTCAGACAATTCAGCGATGTGCTTTTTGATCCCCATGAATTGTCTCAAGGAACTCTGGAACAATTGTATGTGGCCTTGCGTTTGGCGTTCATAATGAATACCGCTGACATGGTCAAGATGCCGATCTTAATTTATGATGCCTTTGTAAACTTTGATGAGTTTAGAAAATCAGGGATGTATCAAGTGTTGGAAAAGATTGCAAAAGATTTTCAAGTCTTGTTCTTCACATTTTATCAAAAAGACAAGGAATCTTTCACGGATTATAAAATTATTAACTTGGAAGAAATTACGAATCATGACGATGTCAAGAAAAATTTAAGTAAGGAAGAGGATGCATGACGAAACGATTATTCGATTATAAAGAAGGAGAGGACTTTGAGGCATACGTGTTGATCAAATCAGCCGACGCTCGGGTAGCTCGAAATGGAAAGCCATTTATTGCCTTTACCTTTCAAGATCAATCAGGCACGATGAACGGGATGTTTTGGTCGGCCACAGAAGAACAAAAAACGACTTTTCAACCCGGCCGTGTGGTGCAATTGCGCGGGAAACGTACCAACTACAACGGACAGCCACAAGTTCAAATAACAGGTTTGCGAGTCGGCCAAGAACCAGAACCCGTAGATCCCCATTTATACATGGAAAGCATTGAGATGGGACGTGATGAAATTGAACAAGAACTGCAAGCTTCATTGGCCTTAGTGATGGATCCTGTGATTGCTGATATCGTCCAACATATTTTGAAGCAAACGGGAGAGAAGTACTTTGATTTCCCAGCGGCCATGCGTAACCACCATGCAGTGGCTGGAGGATTGAGCTTCCACTCCATTACCATGTTGCGAATTGCTAGAAGTTTATTAGAGATCTATCCTCAGTTGAATTCCAGCCTTTTACTGGCAGGTGTCATCTTGCATGACATTGGAAAAACTGTTGAATTAAGTGGTCCCATGTCCACGGAATATACCTTGGAAGGGCAATTAATCGGGCACATTGTCATTGCGGCAGAAATGATTGACGAAGCCGCCAGAGAATTGACGATCGATCCTGAGAGTGAACAAGTCCTTGCACTTAAACATGTCATTCTGGCCCATCATGGAAAGCTGGAGTACGGAAGTCCGGTGACGCCAAGAATTCTAGAAGCTCAGATTTTGCATCACATTGACCATTTGGATGCGACCATGGACATGATGACTAACGCTTTGTCCAAAACTGAGCCGGGCAATTTCAGTCAAAAGATTTTTCCCCTGGAAAACCGTGCCTTTTACAAACCAAAATTTGTAGAGGAGACCGGCCATGAATCATGAGCATCCTTGTGGCTGTGATCATGAACACTCCAAATCTTTTCCAGATGTTTTGAACGTTGATACTGGCATAGAGATCACTTTTCAACATGACTATCCAGTTTCCCAAGAAAAGTTGTGGGAATACCTTTCGCACAATGAGCTTTTACAACAATGGTATCCTCAATTAGTATTTACAGATTTTAATCCTGGCGGTCGCTTGTTGTTTCAATATGAAGGCGGGAACTTCGAAGAAATGCTGGTCATGGATGTGGAAGCTCCATGTTTGTTATCGTTTACTTGGGACACTCACACGGTCACTTTCCAAGTGAGCGCTCTTGGGAAAGGCCAAAGTCGTCTAAGCTTTACGCAATGGGTGTCAGAAATGAATCACCATGTGCCCGTTGATTTATGCGGATGGTATCTGGCATTGCTTAACTTAGAACGGGCGATCACAGGCGATGATAAATTAGAAATGGCAGAAGTGTACCATCACCATTACCCACAAATCGTTGACCTTTTAAATCAAGAAAGTGATTTTGAATTCATCAATCCTTTTGGTTAAAACAAAAAAGAAGTTCCTTCTGATATAAGAGGGAACTTCTTTTCATTTGGAAAAGAAAAAACCATGCTTTCGCATGGTGAGAAATGATTATTCTTCTTTGGCATCAGATGCTTCTTTGACGTCAACGTCATCAACCAGAAGGTCCATGAGATGCTTCAAGTCTTCATCGAATATCTCGACACCCGCTTCATTTAAGATTTGGTTGAAAAATTCTTGAATAACTTTAGTGTCTTGTAACTTTGCTTGGACCATTTCATCGACTAAGTCATCTTTGACATCTTCGAAAGCAGGCTTTTCACCGTTATGGATGGTTTCAATAACGTGGAAACCATACTCTGTTTCCACTGGTTTTTTGGAAATTTCTCCGTTTTTAGACTTTTTAATAGCTTTTTCGAAAGGTTCTACCATATCTCCTTCTTTAAAGGGTGGCAAGGTTCCTCCGTCTGCTGCGGTTGGATCGATGGAGACATCTTTAGCGACTTCTGCAAAATCTTCACCATCATTGAGGCGTTTAATGACTGCCTCTGCTTCTTTTTTATCTTCTACAAGAATGTGACGCGCTTCCATATTTGGCGCGTACTCTTCGTCATAGAATTTCTTAAGGGACTCGTCAGAAGTGTCCAGAGATTTCTTGACTGCCTCAGTGGCCATGTTTTGAATGTAAAGAGCATTTTTGAAAGTTTCGATGGTTCCTAGATTCTGATAGGCTAGAAGGGAAGCAAAAGATTCTTCTCCACCAGTGGCTTCGATTTCTTCCTTGACTTGTTCCTCTAGGTCTTTTTTGATCTGTTTTGTATCACCAAGATATTTTTCGAAGGCAAGTTTTAAAATAAGTTCATTAAGAACGGATTCGCCCGCACTGGCTTTCATTTCTTCGTAGAAAGTTTCCTTGGTGATTTCAGTGTCCCCCACTTTAGCGATTGGATCGGCAGCAGAAACCGCCAATGGGCTGGCCACTAATAGAATACCTGCGGAAGCAGTGACAATGTGTTTGAAATATTTGTTCATATTAAAGTAAAGTCCTCTCGTTAATTGTTATCTTTGATTGCTTGAATGGAATCCTGGACGTCCTCTTGGAGAACTTCAACGGACTCTTTGACGCGTCGAATGTGGGGTTGGCTTTCTTCTTGGAAGTGTCGAATGGAGCGCTGAACGGAAGTTACCGTCTCCTGAGCACCTGAAAGTCCTTCGTCTGCTAAACGTTCCACGGATGTTAGCAGATTATTTACTTTGAAGCGCAAATCATCCACATCGCGACTGGTGTCGTCGATTTTTTCCTTTAAAATTTGTCGCGTTTCACGGCCACTTCGCGGAGCATTCATTAATCCAGCGATAGTTCCAAAAACCGCTCCCCAGAAAATCCCGCTGCGAAAATTACTCGAATTCATTTACTCCACCTCAATTGCTTGATGAATGTTTGTGGCAATCTCTAATAAATCTTCCTGGGTATAGTCCTTGCTGTTGTCCGCAAAAGTAATGGCGAAATCATCATCGCTGGAATACCTCGGGATCAAGTGCAAGTGCGAATGAAAAACGCTTTGATAAGCCACTTCGCCATTGTTTTGAACAATGTTCATACCGGATGCTTCGGGAAATGCACGCATCAATCCCTTTGAAATTCCTGGAACTGCCGAGAAGAGATTTCCTGCAGTTTCTGGAGGAAAAGCGAAAATATCTTGGACATGCTCCTTAGGAATGACCAATGTAT
>CALYPW010000037.1 GCA_945278685.1 uncultured Dolosicoccus sp. | reverse complement strand
ACAACCCGGTGACTCGTGCAGCCAATGATACTTCCGCCATGGCAGGACGGCTCGTTTCAGGGCCTGCCAACATGATGACTCGCTTTGCAGATTCTGTGGGCAACTTGGTAAATACCTTTGAAGAAAACCAACACCTCAAAGAAAAGAACGATCAAGTCTACGAATTACAAGTACGTGTCGCAGATCTGGAAGCAGAGAACGCCAAGATGCGCCAAGAATTAGATTTAACCGAGATCTTGAGTCAATACAGCATTGTTCATGGCACGGTGGTTGCTAGGAATCCCGACCAGTGGGTGGAGTACCTGACCATTAACGTGGGTGCCCATGACGGAATCGAAGAAGACATGGCAGTCATGTCTGGAAACGGTTTGATCGGGCGAGTTATTGAAGTGAATCAGTTCAGTTCCAAGGTCTTGCTTCTGTCTTCGGAGCACTCTCAAGAAGGAAAAGTAGCGGCCAGTGTTCAAACGACGGACGGTTCTGCCAATGGAATTATCAGTGGGTACGATCAAAAGACCAAAAATTACTTGATGACCCATGTGGCGCCGGACGCCGAAATTAAAGAAGGCGACATGGTCATTACCTCAGGACTGGGAGGCGTGACGCCAAGCACGCTCCTCATTGGGGAAGTGGCCTCGGCCAAGTTGGATGATTATGGCTTGTTTAAGCTCGTAGAAGTCAAACCAGCAGGTGAAATGACGGATATTCGTTTTGTAACGGTGATTAAACGTCAAGAACGAAGTGATGGGGAAGTCACTGACTTTGAAGCCTTGGAAGAATCCTCCTTGGACCTTGAAGCCCTTATTTCCGGTGAAGGTGAAGAAGATGCAGACTTTATTGAAGAATGATTACCATAAACGTTTAATGTGGGTAATTCCTGTGGCGTTATTTGCGGCCATGATCATTGATAGTGCTTTACCTGCGATCTTCCCTACCGCCTTTTTGGGCAATGATCAAATCATTGTGTCCCATCTCGCTGTTTATTTCTTGGTCTTCTTTTGTTTTTATTTCAATCGCAAAAGCCTACTTTGGATGAGCTTTCTGTTTGGACTCTTGGCGGATAGTTATTATTCCACCGTTCTTGGTCTCTACGCCACTGTCTATTTCCTGGTGGTTCTGGGCATGACACGCAGTGAGCGGTTCTTTCCCAAGAATTTATTGATCCAATTCATGCTTTTCATTGTGGCGATCTTCTTTGTTGATTTTCTGGTGTATTCCTTTTATTTAGAAATTGGGCAGACAACAGTGGAAATGACAGAGTTTTTAAGCAACCGTTTGGGACCAACCTTGATTTATAACACCGTCCTTTATTTTGCCTTGTATTACCCGATGCGCAAGTTACGCCATTGGCTGGGCTATGAAGATTATGTGATTATTTATAAATAATGTTGACAGAATTATGAGAATTCGTTAAGATTTATAATAAGTAAATGAAAGTCTTTGAATAAGTCTAGTAGATTGAATCTTTTTCGCCAGCGAGGTAGGACAGAGTGGAAGCTTGCCGGAAGAAGCCAATTGAAGCGCCCTTATGAGACAAGCCGGTGAATCAGTAGCCAGCTTCGCTGTCTTCAGCGTTACCAAAAAGAGTGAATGTCTTGATCTTTCAGGTGAAAGAACGACGTTAACTAGAGTGGTACCGCGGGGAAGCCTCGTCTCTATATCTGATTTTTCAGGTGTAGAGACGAGGCTTTTTTTATTCAAGACTTGTTTTACAAGAAAAAAAGAGGGAAGTGTAAAATATGAAACGTTTCATAAATTGGTTAGTCGTTGTTGCTTTGGTGTTGATCAATATGGTCCATGTGGGGCACGCAGCGAAATACAATGATTTAGAAGCCATCAAAGACAAGGGAAAAATTGTCATGGGAACAAGCCCAGATTTTCCTCCTTTTGAATGGTTGGTCATTGAAGATGGTGAGCAGAAGGTTGCAGGAATCGACGCAGATTTGTCCAAGCTAATCGCGGAAGAATTAGGTGTTGAATTGGTCATCGAAGAAATGACCTTTGATGCGCTGATTGAGTCCGTGAAAATCGGCAAGATCGACATGAGTCTGGCAGGAATGACTTATACAAAAGACCGCGCCAAGCAAGTGGATTTCTCTGATGTCTATTATGATGCAGATTCCAAGATTATCATGCTGGCAGATGCCGATGAAGAAAAATTCAAAACCATCGAGGACTTGGCAGATCAACGCATTGGCGTCCAACGTGGCACCATCCAACACGAATTGATCCATGAGTTATTGCCAGATGCAGAGATTATTTCTATGAAGAGCAATATTGATGTCATTGAAGGTCTCAAGACGGATCGCATTGATGCAGTGGTTCTGGAAGGAATCGTCACCGATGAGTTCATTGCCGCCCACAAGGGAGCCATTAAGGCCATGGAGAACATTGAAGTCTCTTCAGAAGAGGAAGGAAATGCAGTGATCGTTGCCAAAGGTAACCAAGAATTATTAGAAGTGATTAACAAGGTGATCAAGGATGCGAAAGAGTCCGGCGAATTGGATGAAATTGTTAAGAGAAATTTAGAGAAATCTGGAGACGAGGAATAAACATGAAGAAATTAATGCATCAAGGGCTCTTAGCCCTTCTGACAGTCGCAGTCGCTCTGGTTGGCTTGTCGATCAATGCAATAGCCAGTGAAGATGGACCTACCGTCAAAGCCATCAAAGAAAAAGGTAAGATTGTGATGGCAACCGATGCTGATTATCCTCCTTTTGTGTGGGTGGCTATGGAAGATGGTGACTCCAAGGTGGTTGGTTTTGACGCTGACCTCTCTCAGTTAATTGCGGACGAGTTAGGTGTCGAGTTGGAAGTCAAAGACATGAACTTCGACGGTTTGACGGAAATTGTCAAATCTGACAAAGTCGATTTCATTGTCGGTGCCTTGACAGCGACTGAAGAACGTCAAAAGCAATTGGACTTTTCAGATCCCTACTATGAGAACACTGTCGAGTTTGCAGTGCCTGTTGACAAATTAGCGGATTACAAAGAGTTGGCTGATTTTGAAGATAAGAAGATTGGCACTCAATTAGGAACTGTTCACGAGCAATTATTGAAAGAAGCTTTCCCAGATGCCAATGTACAAGCCATGCAAAAGAATAGCATGGCGGTCGATGGACTTTTAGCAGGACGTACGGATGCCGTCGTTATGGATGATATCGTCTTGAAAGAATATGTGGAACAGCACTCCGACAAAATCGCCATCGTTCCGGGAGTGGTTCTGGAACAAGAAGATAACGGTGCCGCCATTGGAGTTGCAAAAGACCAAGAAGACCTATTGAAAGTCATCAACAAGGTCATTAAGGACAATAAAGAAAACGGCAAATTGGATGAACTCATGAAGGAAAACGTCAAAAAAGCCGATCGAAACTAAACAATCAGTCGTTGACTAAGACTAGTAGATTGAATCAACCTTCCCCAGCGAGGCAAGAACCGGTGGAAGCTTGCTGAAGGAGTCAATCGAATCGCCCTTAGGAGATAAGTCAGAGAATGAATTTTTGGCTTCGCTGTCTGCAGCGTTAACAAAAAGAGTGAATCTTGCGGCCGTTTGACAGTAGCAAGGTTAAAAAGAGTGGTATCGCGGAACATCCGTCTCTGTGTCTGTCAATCAGACATCGAGGCGGATTTTTTGTTGATAAAATTAAAGAAAGAGGCGATCATCATGAAAAATTAATGAAGCAATTATTGGCCATCATGGTCCTTGCATCCCCTGTTCCTCGCTGGTTTTACTGTTCCTACCCAAGCACAAGAAAACCTACTGGAACTGGTCAATCAAGTGGTTCAAGAGACTATGAACAACGGGAAATTAGATCACATGATGGTGAAATACATTAAAAAAAACCAGACAAAACTAAAGATTCATAGACTTTCTGACGGATACTTTCTGTCAGCGAAATTCTTTTTATAAAGGGAAAGTCTAGATTATTCGCTTTAAAAATAGTAAAATGATTCAATAAAGATTGAAAAAATGGAGGTTAAGAGAATGAAAGGTATCAAGAAATTCTTGCTAACCGCAGTGGCGGTTGCAATGATTGCACCCGCACATTTGGCACAGGCACGAAGCGTATCAGAAATCCAAAAGGATGGCCAACTGATTATGGGAACCAGCCCTGATTATCCCCCCTTTGAATGGGTGGATGTGACCGGAGGTAAATCCGAAGTGGTTGGTATCGACATTGCGGTGGCTGAAGCAATCGCCAAGGAATTAGGGGTGGAATTAAAGGTTGAGGAGATGCAGTTTTCGGCTTTGATTCAATCTGTCATGTCTGACAAGGTAGATTTATCCCTGGGAGGCTTCTCTTATACAAAAGAGCGTGCCAAACAGATTGACTTCTCAGACGCTTATCTGGAGACTGTCAACTACATGGTTGTACCCCTTGCCAATAAAGACAAATACAAAAGTCTTGATGACTTTAAAAAATTAAGAGTCGCTGTCCAAAAAGGATCTCTTCAAGAAACGACGGCTCGCAAGTTATTCCCAGATGCAGACATTGTCTCCATCGATAAGAATGGCGATTCCATCCAATCGCTCTTAACAGACCGCGTGGATGCTGTCATGATGGACGACTTGGTCTTGGTGGAATTCGTGGAGCAACACAAAGATAAATTAGTCGCATTGACCGATTTGCCCATGGAAGCAGAAGGTCAAAAGAACGGCAAGGCGGTCGTCATCCAGAAAGGTAACGATGACTTGACTCAAGTGGTCAATGAGACCATCGAAGCTTTGAAAGCTTCGGGTGAGCTTGACGAGATTATTAAGCACTACACCTCGAAAGTCCAAGAAGAAACCGCTCAAGAATAAACACCGAAAGGACTGCGTCCCAATGGAATATGTCAATCAATCCATGGTCGCTCCCGTGGAATCCATTCTCATCAAGCATCCCAAGGATGCCTTTGTGAGTCAGGAGCATCTGTCGACCAATTATCAAAAATATGGGTTTTTCGCAGAACCAAATTACGAACAAGCCTTGAAAGAATACGCTGCATTCGAGGATCTTTTAAAGGAATATACGGATCAATTGTATTATTTACCCAAGGATTCCTTGGGAGGTTTGGACTCCATCTACGCCCATGACTCTCTGCAAGTGACTAAGCACGGAGCGATTTATTTCAATATGGGAAAAAGTGTCCGACAAGATGAAGGAATCGCCAGTGAGAAGTACCTCAAAAGTTTAGGTATTCCCACTTTGGGACGGATTGAAGCACCAGGAACCATGGAAGGTGGCGACATTCTTTGGTTAGATGAGAAGACAGTCGCGATTGGTGTAAGTTTTCGAACCAATCAGGAGGGAATTCGTCAATTCACAGAATTGGTCAAAGATTTTGTGGATGAAGTGATCACCGTTCCTCTGCCTTATGGTCCGGGTCCTGGAGAAGTCCTTCACCTGATGAGTTTGGTGAGCATGATCGACGACGATTTAGCTGTCGTCTATTCTGAATACTTGCCGGTCTTCTTCCGACAATTGATGATTGAGCGTGGAATTGAACTCTTGGAAGTTTCACGGGAAGAATACGATCGCTTGGGTGGGAACATCTTGGCCATGGCTCCTCGTCAATGCATCATGATGGTGGGCACCCCACTGATTGAAGAAGAATTGCGGGCCCGTGGGTGCCAAGTACAGACCTACGAAGGTGCCAATATTACCGTATTGGGCCATGGCGGTGCCACCTGCTTGACCCATCCAATTAAACGAACAATGCAACAATGATAAAGGAGACTGAATAAATGATGAAATTTGCAAATGGAATTACTCGTAAACCTTGTAAAGCCCTTGTAGACGGTCTGACAGATAACCCCCAGTTAGGGAAAGTCGAATACGAAAAAGCCTTGGAGCAACATGCCAAGTACGTACAAGTCTTAAAAGACACCGGCATGAAGGTAGAAGAGCTGGAAGCCATCGATGAATTGCCAGACAGCTGTTTTGTGGAGGATACTTTTATTCTGACATCGGAAGTGGCGATTATGATGCGTCCAGCAACGGATCAACGTTTTCCAGAAACAGCGGCCATTCTAGACACCATTAAGAAATATTACCCAGAAGACCGCATTGAATACATCGAAGGCCCAGGAACAGTAGAAGGCGGAGACGTCATTATGGCGGACAACCACTTCTTCATTGGTGTTTCGGCCCGTTCCACCAAAGAAGGTGGCGAAGAACTAATTGCTATCTTGGAAAAATATGGCCACACCGGGGAATTGGTAGAATTAAAAGAAACCCTTCATTTGGGAAGTGTGGTTAACTACCTCGAAAATAACGTCATGTTGGTAGGCGGAGAGTTTGTAGGGACGGATCGATTCAGTGATTACCAGGTCATTGAAGTTCCTGAAGATGAAGAATATGCCGGAAACTCCCTCTGGCTTAATGGCATTGTCATTGTTCCAACCGGTTATCCAAAGACCAAAAAATTGATTGAAGACGCTGGTTACGAAACTGTCGAAGTTGATTCTTCAGAATACCGGAAAGTGGACGGAAGTTTGACTTGTTTATCCTTGCGTTTCACATCCTTGAAATAGAATGTTTATGGACGCCATCTTCGGATGGGGTCTTTTTTTTCTGCAAATGTGACAATTGTGTAACAGAAATGTGTATAGAAAATTCCAATGTTACAAACAGAATACAGTTCCTTTAAGACCTCTTAGAAGGGTTGTTCCTGCTCCTTTGGATTGGTAAAGTAATAACTGTTGTCACGATTAGGTCTCATTTTGAGATTAAAATTAAACTTTAAAAAATGAATACAGCCATGAATTCAACATGAAAAGGTGATCGATATGAACTTTAAAAAGACATTATTATTAGGAACATCATTATTAGGATTTTTTGCTTGTGTAGACTCTGTCACAGCTGAAGAAGTTGTGGAAGATGCGGTGACAACGACCGACGATACGACAGCGACGAAGACATGGACGGTTGAAGAAGGCGATACGCTTGATACGCTCGCTTACGAATTAGACTTAGACATCAAATTCTTAGAAGAAATTGAAGAGGTCGCACCCTTCGAACTTCGTGCCATCCACAACGAGTTAACATTGGAAAGCACGGAAGATGCCACACCAGAAACTTTGTTTGTGGATGTGTACGAGGGAGAAGATTACGAATTTGACCTAACTTCCGGAAGTGCACGTCTGCTAGAAAAAGAAGCCAACTTCGCGTCCGCCAGTGATTTAATTGAAGCAACTTTTAAAGTACCTGTGGTGCACGCAGAAGAAGTTGTTGAAGTCGCGACACCTGCCCCAGTCATTGAATCGGTCGCAACGGTTGCTGCCACACAAAATGTTGAAGCGCCTGTGGCACAAGAGCAGGCCAACGAACAAGAACAAGCGCCTGTCCAAGAAGAGGCTTCAGCACCACAAGAACAAGCATCTGCCCAGGAAGAAGCTTCAGCACCTCAAGAACAAACATCTGTTCAAGAAGAAGTACCAGCAGTTGAAGAAGCAGGAGAAACTGCGGACAACATCGAAGTCGTTCATGATGACCATGTCATTGAATCGGTCGCAACGGTTGCTAGCACACAGAATGTTGAAGCGCCTGTGGCACAAGAGCAGGCCAACGAACAAGAACAAGCGCCTGTCCAAGAAGAGGCTTCAGCACCACAAGAACAAGCATCTGCCCAGGAAGAAGCTTCAGCACCTCAAGAACAAACATCTGTTCAAGAAGAAGTACCAGCAGTTGAAGAAGCAGGAGAAACTGCGGACAACATCGAAGTCGTTCATGATGACCATGTCGGTGAATCAACATACATCAACGACCCACTTTCAAACCCAGAAAATGCTGGTCTTCAAGAAAAAGCTGCTTCCTACAAAGAGAAAGTAGGAGCGAAGTTCGGCGTTGAAGATTACAGCTTGCACCGCGCCGGAGATCCTGGAGATCATGGCCAAGGACTAGCCGTCGATTTCATGACCTACGATGACCGTGCAAAAGGGGATGCCATTGCTGAGTATTCCATCAATCACATGGACGAGAATGATATCAACTACGTGATCTGGGAACAACAAATATATGGTGACTGGAATCGAAAGTGGGAACCAATGGAAGACCGTGGAAGCGTCACTGCTAACCACTATGACCACGTTCACGTTTCCTTCAACCCATAAAATAATGATTCAAAGACGAGTGACCCGATCACTCGTCTTTTTTCTTAAAAACATTGAAAAGACCAGACCAAAAAGAGACTGAATCTCGTGGCGATAGTCATTGAATGAAAACATTGACCTTCAAGCTTCTTGAAGCGAGCACATATCGGTGATATGCTTAACTCAAATGATTGGAGGCAATATTATGAAGAAAAGATTGATGTCCTTATTTTTTGTTATGATACTTGTTGTTTTGAATCTCATGGTGACAACGGTTCAAGCGGTGGAGGGTGAGTCCCAAGTTGCTCTAGGTGCATCCTTAAGTGAGGATCAGCGTGCAGAAATGTTGATGCTTTTAAACGACGAAGATGCCAAAGATGTGCTAACCATTGATGGAACCAAGGTCAATGAGTACCTGGACGATGGATCCGATGATTCAGTTGGCATTTATTCTTCCGCCAAGGTAGAATTCATGAAACCGGGCTATGGTGTTCATGTATTTATTGTGACGCCAGAGAATATTACCAAAGTGACGGAGTCCATGTATCAAAATGCAGCCATTGTTGCGGGTGTGAATAACGTGGATATTCAGATCGCTGCTCCCCAAGAGGTCACGGGAGAAGGCGCTTTAGCCGGAGTTTATGAAATATTTTCTCAACAGGGAATGGCATTGGATCAGGAGTCCATCAAAATAGCTGAAAAGCAGATTCAACTGGAACAATTCATGGCTGAAGAGACAAGTTTGTCAGCGTCAGAAATTTCCAAGTTCATTATTGAATTGAACCTGGCCATTGTAAATGCCGTAGATGGTAAAGATGAATTGAAGACGGGAGATATTCAAAAGATTCTCGAGGAACTCTTAGAAAGCAATGGCTATGAATTTACAAACAAGGTCAAAGAAAAGATCTATGAGCATGGAGTTGTCTTCTCCAAATCCTCCACTGCGAAAGATCCAAAAACGAAAGCCATGTTTGAAGAATCCCTCGCAAGTTATGCATCTTTGGAAGAGATTTTTGCTAAGAAAATTGAAGTCAAAGACGGTGTGTTTCAGATTACAGATGTAAGAATTCTGCAACCAGGGGAAGGAAATAACTTTGGTGAAGTACCACTCTTGGCGATCTGGTATGAGTATGCTTTGAATGACGATGCGGAACCGATGGATGCACAAGTCGCATGGATCACTCACGTGAAAGCGATCCAAGATAACGATGCCAATGTGGTCAATGAATTAATGGAAGGCCCGCTTCCGGATGAAAAATATTTTGATTCTTGGTTTCATGAATTGAAGCCCGGTGGAAAGACCGATATGGCCATCAGTTACGAGCTTGACGAAGATTTTGAGACACCCATCAAATTAGAATTTTATAACGTTCCTTATGAAGATAAGGTCGTCGAAGAAATCGAATTAACCATTGCTGGTATCAACCAATAGCATGCCATGCTTCAACCAATTCCTTGAGCCGTCAGGGAATTGGTTTTCTTTTCTCGTGGATCTTTGACAAAGCGTTTACCACGTGTTAAGATGGGCCGAAACCAAGGAGGTCATTAAGTGCAATTTATTGGAATTGTTGGTGTTGCCTTGTTTCTATTGATTGCGTGGGCAGGAAGTTTCAATCGTTCGAAGGTTCGTATGAAACCTGTCATGCTATTATTAATTTTAAATTTTGTCTTGGCTTACGTCTTGTTAAATACGCAAGTAGGGGAGACCTTGATTCGTGGAATTGCCACGGCTTCAGACTTCATCTTTGAAGCAGCAGATGAAGGGGTCGCTTTTGTTTTCGGTGGAATTACTAACGAGGGTGTGCCTAGTCAGTTCTTCATAGATGTTCTTTTACCGATCATCTTTATCTCTGCCTTGGTAGGAATTTTGAATTACATCAAGATTTTACCAATTGTTGTGAACGGCATTGGTCGTTTCTTCAGTAAATTCAACGGTTTAGGACTTGTTGAGTCTTACAGTGTCGTTGCTTATCCTTTCTTGAATAACGGTGCCGTTGTTTCGATTAAAGATCATTTCGAAGGAATGAAGAAGCCGCAATTATTCACGGTAGCGATGAGTAGTATTGCTTCTTTCACGGTGACCATGGTTGGTGCTTTCATGCGCATGTCTGAACCGCGGTATGTGGTTGCGACCTTGTTTATGAACATGATAGGAACCTTTATTATCTGTAACCTGGTCACAGGTTCTCGCGATGAGTCGGATATGGCGGATGAAAAGATTGACGATATATCCAGTGATGACTCCTTCTTTGAAGTTCTCCAGGAATATATGAAGATTGGATTCTCCATTGCGGTTAACGTGGCAGTACTGGTTGTTGGATTCGTCAGTTTGATCGCTTTGATCAACAACGTCTTCGATGCCACCATTGGTATTACCTTCCAGGACTTAATGGGTTACGTCCTGTCACCTCTTGCAGTTCTTATGGGAATTCCATGGAGTGAAGCGGTAACCGCTGGTGGAATTATGGCCACGAAAGTTATTTCGAATGAATTCGTTGCCATGTCGATCTTGGCAGACTTGCCGGCAGGATTGATTTCCGAAAGAACTTTTGGAATCGTCTCTGTTTTCGTCATGTCCTTTGCAAATATCGGAACGGTGGCAATTACGGCAGGTGTGATCGGTGGGTTACACGCAGAACGTGGACGAGAGGTTTTACGCATGAGTATGCCGTTACTCGGCGCCTCGCTCTTAGTAAGTTTCTTGAACGCCGCCATTGTCGCAGTTGTTCTATAAGGATCACAAGTCCCATCATTGCCTGATGGGATTTTTTTAATTTATTCAAGATTTCGTGATATAATGAACGAATTGAGGAGGGGGTTATTATGAATCATTTAGCAATTGTGATTCCTACGTTGGAGCCAGGACCTGAATTCCTGCAATTGTTAGCAACCATTCGAGCTTCTGAGTCGGAACCTGCATCCATCCTTGTGGTTGATGACGGCAGTGGACCAGACTACGCTCATTTTTTCGAAGAGGCGAAGCATGACTTTCAAGCCATCGTCTTAACCCATGAGACGAATCTCGGAAAGGGTCGGGCATTGAAGACAGCTTTCCAGTATCTTTTGGAGGAATGTCCCGAAGTAGTGGGCGCTATTACCATTGATTCTGACGGTCAACATACCTATCCAGACATGGTGAATGTGGGACGAACCTTTCTTGAGCAACCAAACAGTTTGGTGCTGGGGGTTCGCTATTTTTCCAATGAAGTTCCTATCAAAAGTCGTGTCGGCAACATAGCGACCAGGAATATTTTGAAGCTTTTGACGGGCATTGATCTGAGTGATACCCAGACCGGACTTCGAGCCATTCCCCGTTCTTTTTTTT
>CALYPW010000036.1 GCA_945278685.1 uncultured Dolosicoccus sp. | reverse complement strand
AAGGAACGAAGTTCGGGTCAGTGATGTGACTGAATTTAAAGTGAACAGTAATGATAAAAGCTTTATTGATCGCCGATCATGGACCTTTATAATAGCGAAATTCTATCCTTCAGTTTGAGTCATTCGCCGACGATTGACTTTACGAACGAATCTTTAGAAGGCGCTTTGAGTAATCTTCCTGAGGAGCATCAATTATTGTGCATACTGACTAGGGCCTCCATTATCAACATGCAAGTTGGTCTGACCTTCTAGAAAGCGAAGGCGCTAAGCAAAGCATGTCAAGACGTGGGAATTGTCTCGATCATTCACCATGGAAAACTTTTTCGGATGACTCAAACAAGAAATCTATTATGGAATGAATCATGAAGATCTCGGTGAATTAGAAAGAGCCATCAAAGATGACATCAGATAATACAATAAAAAACGAATAAAGACAAAATTAAACGGCCTGTCACCTATTGAATATAGGTGACAGGCCGCCTAATTAGATAACGGATTTGAAAGGTCTGCATTAAAGGGTGCACATCAAAAGATTGGCAGAGCCAGTCTTTTATCTAGTCATCACCAAGCTCTTCCAAATACTGATAGGCAGAGTGTCCAGCCAAGCTACCGTCACCTACTGAAGTTGAAATTTGACGCAAATGGGTTTGACGAACGTCTCCCACTGCGAAAAGGCCCGCGACTTTGGTTCGCATGGAACGATCAGTAATGATCCACCCCTCGTCATCCGTCACGGCAAAATCCTTGACCAGGTCAGAGTTGGGAACTAAACCGACATAGATAAAGACACCATCTGTCTCCAGAGTAGTGACTTCGTCGGTGGGTAGATGACGAATCTGCACCGCTTCCACTTGGTCTTCTCCTTGGATTTCTTCCACCACACTGTCCCAAACAAATCGTATCTTCGAGTTTCTAAAGGCGCGTTCTTGGATAATTTCTTGAGCGCGCAACTTATCACGGCGATGAATCACAGTCACGCTCTTGGCAAACTGCGTCAGATAAATCGCTTCTTCGACCGCTGAGTCTCCTCCACCAACGACCACAATGTCTCGGCCATTGAAGAAGAAACCGTCACAAACCGCACAATAAGAAACGCCGCGACCACTGAGACGACTTTCTCCCGGAACATCTAACAAGCGGTTGTAAGAACCCGTCGCTATAATTACAGCAGGTGCTTGATAGATCGCTGTACTGGTCTCTAGTTGATAGTTCCCATCCGAACCTTTGGTCAATTCTTGGACCTCGCCCGTGATATGATCCGCCCCGAAGCGCATGGAACTGTCATAGATGTGTTGGGACAAGGAAGGTCCATCGATCAATTCAAAACCTGGATAGTTTTCAATTTCATCGATGGTAATTAACTTCCCTCCGGGAGCCCCTCGTTCAATCAGTGCGGTCTTCAAATTCGACCGCGAGGCATAAAGGGCTGCTGCCAGCCCTCCAGGACCTGCTCCGACAATGATCACATCGTAGTTTTGAATTTCCTGATTTTCTCCAGACATTCCTCAATCTCCTTCGCTCATTAACTGTTCCTATAATAACTAAAAGGAATTTGTAAGGGAAGCTTCTTGCTTGGTGGATCGCTCCATCAATTCAGACAGAACTTCTTGGACATCTCCATCTTCATAAAGGATCCGGTACAAGCCTTGAGTAATGGGCATTTCGATGCCTTCTTCCTCCGCGAGTTCGGTGGCTGCTTGACAGGTCGAAATTCCTTCCACGACCATCATGACTTTTTCAGCAATTTGATCTTTATTGTAGCCTTGCGAAAGCAACTGGCCTGCCTGCCAGTTTCTAGAATGAGGACTCATACAAGTCACAATCAAGTCTCCTACTCCACTAAGGCCACTAAAGGTCATCGGATCTGCACCCTTCGCAATTCCTAAGCGGGCAATCTCTGCCAAACCTCGAGTGATCAAACTGGCAACGGCATTGTCGCCCAGACCCAGTCCCACTGCCAATCCCGTCGCCAAAGCAATCACGTTCTTCAAAGCTGCGCCCCACTCCACACCGCTGATATCCGTGTTGGTATAGACGCGGAAATATTTATTGGTGAAGACTTCTTGAACCCTTTCAGCGGCAGCAAGATTCTTGCTGGCGGCGGTAACGGCTGTTAAATCATGGTGCGCCACCTCTTCCGCATGGCTAGGTCCTGACAAGACCACGAGGTCTTCATAATTTTCGCGGTCCATAACTTCTTCAATAATTTCACTGATGCGCAAGTGACTGCCTCGTTCCAGCCCCTTGGTGGCGTGAATGATTAACGGATGGGTGCCTAAACGTCCCAAAATATCATTGACGCGTCCCGTAACTTCGCGGATGGCAGCCGTCGGCAAGACAACCAATACCATCTGGGCGTCTTTCAGGGACTCTTCCAGATCCAACGTTGCAGTGAAATTCTTAGGCAATTGAATCCCTTGTAAATATTTTCGGTTGGTCTGGTGATCGTTGATATCATCCACAACGGAGGCTTCGTTCCCCCAACCATGGACCTCATGACCATTCTCTCCCAAAACCATTCCGAGGGCACTCCCCCAAGAACCTACTCCTAAAACTGAAATTTTCACACTCAAATCTCCTTTATGACGCGTTTATGTTCATCAGCTTCTCGATAAAATGGAACCGCTGGTTGTTGGCGACGTCTACGCACCACAAACACCAGACTCCCTAACACTAAAACTACGGATAACCACTGGGACACCCGCAAGGAGCCCAGATACAAACTATCCGTTCGCATGCCCTCAATGACAAACCGCCCCAGACCGTACCAGATAAAATAGCCTGCGGCGATTTCTCCTTGACGCAAAAGGCGCGGTTGACGGCGCAAAACTAAAAGTAGAACAAAGCCCAAGATATTCCACAGAGATTCATACAAAAAGGTGGGATGGTAGTAATTGCCTTTGATCTGCATTTGATCAATGAGAAAGTTTGGCAGATGCAACTCCTCTAGGAAAGTACGACTCACCACACCCCCATGGGCTTCTTGATTCATAAAGTTTCCCCACCGACCGATGGCTTGAGCGATCAAGACTCCCGGCGCGGTCACATCCAATAACAAAGGCAAGGACCAGCGATTTTTACGGGCAAGGACTAGCAAGGTAATGGCGCCTGCCAGTATGCCACCATAAACTGCCAAGCCCCCATTCCAAACTTGAAGAATTTGTTCGGGATGCTCTTGATAATAATCCCATTGAAAAATGACGTAGTAAAGCCTTGCACCAACGAATCCCCAAAGAATCATCCAAAAAATCCCATCGGTGAGGAATTCTTCTTGGAAACCTTGTCGCTTCCCTTCTGGAAGAATTAAATGATAGGCAAGAACGATGGCTGCAGCAATGATCAAGCCATACCAATGAATGCTCAAAGGACCTAACCGAATCGCGACAGGATCGATCGTCGCCAACATGCCACTACTCATGGTCATCACTTTCTTGCAACTTGGTATTTTCTCCAATTAAATTCTTCAGCTTTTGATTGAACATTTCCGTGGCATTGTATCCTAATTGGTTCGCTCGAAAATTCACGGCTGCTGCTTCAACGATGACGGACAAGTTACGCCCTGTTTTGACAGGGATTTTGTATTTTGGAATATCCACTTCAAAGAAGCGTTCACTTTCTTCCTTATTTCCTAAACGGTCCCAGATGATGGTGCCGTCATCGGGAATAAATTCAATGATTACTTCTAAGCGCTTGGAGCGACGAATGGCGGCCACACCGTAAAGACTCATGACATCGATAATCCCAACTCCGCGCAGTTCCAACATGTTTTGCAAGATTTCTGGCGCCTCACCAATCAAAGTTAGTTCATCCAGGCTGAAAAGCTCCACACGGTCATCAGCAATTAATCGGTGCCCGCGTTGGACCAATTCTAAGGCCGTTTCGGACTTACCAACGCCACTTCCTCCAACCAGCATGACCCCTATTCCGAACATCTCCAGAAGTACCCCATGAACAGAAATTCTTTCTGCCAGGTGTCCCTCCAAGAAATTGGTCAAGTTGGCAAGCACTCGGCTCGTCTTGGGACGGGCGGAAAGAATGGGGATCCCAACTTCTTGGGCCACTTCTACCAATTCTTTCGGAATCTCCAAGTTCTGCGCAACAACGACTGCCGGTGTGTCTTCTCGACATACTCGTTGGTAAATCTTGCGACGTTCTTCAGGCGCTTGACGACAAACGTATTTTATCTCGGTATTCCCCAAGAGTTGCAAACGACTGCTCTTATAATCCGTCTCATAACCAGTGAGCACCAATCCTGGACGTGAAATCTCACTCAGGGTCACTTGACGTTCTAAATGCTCTTCGCCGTACATTAATTTAATATCTAAAGCGTCAACCAGTTCTCTGATTGTCACATATTCTGCCATCATTGTTTGGCCTCCGTTATTTCGTATTGTAACTTCCCCATAATACCATAAGTTAAGAGAAATTACTGGTGCTTCAGGAAACAAAAACACCTGAACACTCCCAGGAATGTCAGGTGCTGTCGTGCATCTAATTACTTCGCAATATTTCGACGACAGATTGTAAACCCCCAAGAACAATGGAGGAAAATACTGCCACCCAGAAACTTGAAATCACAAACCCATTAATAAATCCGCTGGCCATATAAAGAACCAGGCCGTTGACAAGAAAATGAAACAGGCCCAAGGTCAGGAAGTTCAATGGTAGGGATAAAAAGCTTAAAGTTGGTTTCACAAACATATTGAGTAAGCCAAAGACAATGGCCCCTCCAATCGCTGCACCAATGGTCGCAATTTCAAACCCAGGAACAATGGCTCCTACGATTAAAAATAACAAGACATTTATCACAAGTGTTCGAATCATTTGAATCCCTCCTAAAAGTCGCTCCAATCAGAATCTTCTGGCTGGTCGTTGCGTTTTGATTGATTCACTTCGTAATCATAGGGAAGAATAATCCCCAAGAGAATATAAAGAACAATGGCGCTTCCGCTACTTATAAGAAAAGCAAGAATAGCTAATACGCGAACGAGGGAGGAGTCGAGGTTAAAGTATTCAGCAAGACCTCCGCAAACGCCCATCATTTTCTTGTCCGTGGATGATTTGTATAATTGTTGCATATTCTTTCCGCCACCTTTCAATCGTTATCTTTTAATAAAGCATTTCCGTGATTGGATTGTAACACAATGCGCGTGCAAGCTCCATCAATCTGCCGTTGGTAATGATTGAGATCCGTCTGATCGAGTTGATCCAAACGGTTAAAGACACTTCCAAGCAGAAGACGGGTTTGAATGTCTAAGTCAATGCCGGCAGGAACAGAAACCTTGAGATCTCCTAAGAAGTTAGAAAGATGAATCTGACTTTCTTCAACATTTTCTTTGGTGATGTAAAAGGTTCCTCGCACGCTTTTGGCAGTGACTTGTCTAATGAATCCGCGGTATCTTAAGTCCCCATTAATCTGATCGGTCAATACTTCCTGAATCTTTGATTCTTCAAGGGTTATATCGCCATGGTAATTCTCTAAAGATGCCTTTCCTGCTTGTACTTGAAACAATTCTATGTCGCTGACTTTCCCTTTCACTTCAAGAAGAGATACCTGGACACCTTTCACCATCACAGATCCATAAGCGTTATGGACGGTAAGTCGCGACACTTCCTTCGCAGGAAGATAAACGGTCAGGTCCCCCTTTAATAAGGGTGATTGAAGGTCATAAGTAAAATGACCATCTTCAGCGATAACTTCCAATAACTCCTGGAATTCTTCTTGCGTCGGAATTTCTGAACGTCCGATAAATTGGACGTTGTGGCGAAGGTAGACGTGGTCTTGGTCATGGGTCAAGACCTGAACAGAACCATGGCTGATATTTAAGGAGATGTCCTGCAAATCTTCCAAATGATAAGATTTTTCATAGCTACCCTTTTCTCTTTTCAACCAAGGCAAGGTCAAGGTCATCTCTTTACTTTCAAATTTATCAGTGAATTCCTCAACCGTTTCTTTGAGTTGTTCGCCTACCTTTTGGCTTTCTTGGGCAGCTTCTTGTCCAAATTTGCGCAAATATTCTCGCGTGTCACGAAGGGTGTTATCCACGGAGGTCTCCTTCCTTGAAACGGTCCCTTCCTCAGAAGGATCAATGCCCATTTCTTCTTTCAAAGCTGCTTGCATTTCTGTTAATCGGTTTTTCTGATGGATCATTTCTTCAGTAGGTTCTCCCAACAATTCCATAATCTCTAACTCACGCAGGGCGTCCTGGACGACTTCTAGTTGTTCAGTGGCCGTTGTTTCTTCTGTGCTTTCCTGGTTGTTTTCTAGTAAATGCAAAGCTTCTTCCAGGGATAATGCGCCCTCCCGAACCAATTGAAGAACTCTTTCTTTGTTGTTCACAGTATTTCCTCCTCGCGAATCTTAAACATCTTAGTAATTCCATTATATACCAAACCAAGTAGTTTGATGTCCATCTCAAGACGGATTTATCGGTTCAAAAAATCCAGCACAGGGCTGGCTCAAGGAGCCATTAATCTTCAAGTAAAGACTTCAAATATTGGCCAGTGTAACTTTCTTTCACTTGGGCCACTTCTTCAGGCGTACCGGTGGCCACTACTTGCCCACCATTGATGCCTCCTTCAGGACCTAAATCAATCACATAGTCGGCCGTCTTGATCACATCTAAATTGTGCTCAATGATCACGACCGTGTTGCCGGCTTCCACCAAACGATCAATCACCTTGAGGAGGCGACGAATATCGTGGGCATGCAAGCCAGTGGTCGGCTCATCCAAGACGTAGAAAGTATCTCCCGTCGAGACCCGCTGCAATTCAGCCGCTAACTTCATGCGCTGAGCCTCTCCACCGGATAAGGTAGTGGCCGATTGGCCCAGTCGGATATAACTGAGGCCCACGTCCATGAGGGTTTGAAGTTTGCGCTTGATGCGCTGGTGGGCATCAAAGAATTCAGTCGCTTCTTCCACCGTCATGTCCAAGACATCGGCAATGTTTTGGCCACGATATTTAATTTCTAAGGTTTCGGAGTTGTAGCGAGTGCCACGACAGACCTCACACGGTACGTAGACATCAGGAAGGAAATGCATTTCAATCTTGTTGATGCCACCCCCACGACAAGCTTCACAGCGGCCACCTTTGACATTGAAACTGAAACGGCCTTTGTCATAACCGCGTAACTTTGCTTCATTAGTTTCCGCAAAAAGTCCTCGAATATCGTCAAAGACTCCCGTATAAGTTGCAGGATTACTTCGTGGCGTTCTGCCGATGGGACTCTGGTCGATGTCGATAACTTTCTCTAAATCCTCGTAGCCTGAAATATCTATAAATTTACCCGGTCGCTCCTTGGTCGAGGTCGTGCGTTGTTGGAGGGCAATCTTGGTAATGTCATTGACCAAGGTGGACTTTCCCGAACCAGAAACTCCGGTCACCAGGGTCAAACGACCAATGGGAAAGGCCACATCAATGTTTTTTAAGTTGTTTTCACGAGCACCGGTCACCTTGACCCAACCCTTGTCTTCACTGCGACGCTCTTCGGGTACCGGTATGGCTTCTTTGCCTGATAGGTAACGCCCAGTCAGTGATTGATCGTTCTTCATTATTTCTTCGGGCGTTCCAACAGCGACAATCTCACCACCATTTTCTCCGGCACCGGGTCCTAAGTCAACGATGTAGTCGGACTCCAACATGGTTTCCTCGTCGTGTTCGACAACCACCAAGGTGTTCCCCAGATTCCTCATTTCCTTTAAAGAGGCAATGAGACGGTGATTGTCCCGCTGATGCAATCCAATGGACGGCTCATCCAAGATGTAAAGCACCCCACTCAGGTTGGATCCGATTTGTGTCGCCAAGCGAATTCGCTGGGCTTCTCCTCCTGATAAGGATCCAGCTACTCGGTCCAAAGTTAAATAGTCTAAGCCGACGTTGTTTAAGAAGCGTAAACGTGACTCCACTTCTTTAATGATGGGTGTCGCAATTTGGCGTGCCGTCTTATTCAAGTCTAATTCTTCAAAATAATGGGCCGCATCACCAATGGATAAACTACTAACTTCGGCGATGTTTTTCTCACCCACATAGACAGAAAGAGCTATTTCGTTAAGTCGCTGCCCATGACAGGTCGGGCACTCTAACTCCGCTAGGTACTCCCGCATGACAGAGCGTGTGTAATCGGAATTCGATTCATTGTAGCGGCGCTCAATGTTCTTGAAGACGCCTTCGAATTCAATGTCTGTAACTCGCACTCCTTGCCCACGGTCAATCATGGGCTCATATTCAAAGCGGAAGGTGTTACCAGAGCCCTTCTCTCCGTATTTCAACAACTCTTGTTGCTGGGAAGATAAATCTTCGTAAGGTATATCGCGTGGAATCCCCCGTGCATCGGCGAATTGTTTCAACATGTTTGGATAATAATTCGAGCTAATAGGTTGCCAGGGGGCAAATACTCCCTCATCGAGGGCAAGAGAAGGATCGGGAATAATTAACTCTTCATCGGGAGTTAAGCGAGACCCTAACCCATCACAACTTGGACAGGCACCCTCAGGGGCGTTAAAGGAAAAGAGGCGTGGCGTTAATTCACTAACCGTGAAATCGCAGTAGGGACAGGCAAAGTGTTCATTGAATAACAATGGCTCCTCACCAATGACATCCACAATGACATAACCTTCTGATAATTCTAAGGCTGTTTCTACAGAGTCAAAAAGCCGTGAGCGAATGCCGTCTTTTACCACCAAACGATCGACCACGATGTCGATGTCATGGTATTTATTGGGATGAAGCTCTGGAACTTCCATGACGTCATAGATTTCACCATCCACGCGCACACGAACAAACCCTTCTTTGTTTATCCTCTCAAAGACCTTTTTATGTTGTCCCCGCTTGTTGCGCACATAGGGAGATAGAATTTGAAGGCGTGTTTTCTCAGGCAATTCCAGAATGCGGTTGACCATCTCTTCCGGTGCTTGACTATCAATTGGAATGTGATGAGTTGGACAATACGGCGTCCCCACACGTGCATAAAGTAAACGTAAATAGTCATTGATTTCTGTCGTTGTTCCAACCGTTGAGCGAGGGTTGTGGCTGGTGGTCTTTTGCTCGATGGACAAGGACGGACTTAAACCATCAATGGAATCAACATCGGGTTTGTCCATTTGCCCTAGAAATTGACGGGCATAGGCTGACAAACTTTCCACATACCGGCGTTGACCTTCTGCGTACAAGGTATCAAAGGCCAAGGAACTTTTCCCTGAACCCGACAGACCTGTCATGACGACCAGTTTTTCACGCGGAATATCGATGTCAATATTTTTCAAATTATGAGACCTGGCACCACGAACTTTGATTTTATCTTTTGACATTCTATCGCCCTCCTCGAAAGCATGCGGACTCCATACGAATAGATGTTCGCAACCCATCTGACACTATCATAATAAAGTAATTTCAATAAAATTCAATAAAAATGCTCAAAAAAGACCATGGAACACTTCCATGGTCTCTTCGCGGACAGGATCGATGACAACCCTATTCAACGTCTTCCCAGTCGGTAATTTCTCCTAGGAAAATCTTTTGAACGGTCTCTAAAGACATCTTATCCACGTCATTGGATTTGTTGAGAACAATGACAATCGCATCCAATGCCACAGCGGCATGGGAAACTTGCTCTTGTTCCTCTTCGCTGATTGCTCGCGAAGCCAATCCAAAGTCTGCAGTTCCTTCAATGATCCCGTTAACTCCAGCGGTAGAACCGTTAGACGTCAAGTCAATTTTGACTCCTGGGTTCAATTTGGAGTACTCTTCTCCAAGCTTTTCCATGACCGGTGTCACCGATGTGGAACCAACAATCGAAATATTTCCGGACAGCTCGGCTACTTCGTAAGTCGGATGCTCAATCGCTCCTTCTTCCAAAGGATCCACGCCGGTATATCCCATCTCTTCAATGATTTCACTGGCTTGGGAGGAGTAGATAAACTTCATGAAGTCTCTGTGAAGGTCACTCAGTTTATCTTCATTCCAGACAATGTTGAAAGCACGTGCAATTTCATATTCACCATTTCGTACCGTTTCATTGGTAGGTTCTACCCCATCAATGGAAATGGCTTTGATGGAGTCATCCATTGAAGCAAGGGAAGAATACCCAATGGCCTGGGAGAAACCTGCCACTGTTTGCATGATTCCACTGGTGGTGTTTTGGATATCCGCTTCAACAGTGGTTGCATCATCTCCATTCTCGTCAACAACCCCCACCAATTCGACAAATGTATCACGGGTTCCTGATCCGGCTTCTCTGGATAATACGTTAATAAACCCAGTATGCGCCGAAGCAAGGACCGAATTCATCATGGCAACCACTAGGACTGCGAATGATAATAATTTAAATCTCTTCATCGCAACTATCTCCTTTTATTCTTTTATTCGAAAATAAAGCCAACACTTCTTGAATCGATTATCCTAAATCGATAATTTCTCCGGTGTTTAAGAAGATAATTCTTTCACAGATATTCTTGACGTAATCTCCGATACGCTCTAAGTTGTTGGAGACACCGATGTAGTTGATTCCCATGGTGACTCGTTCAGGAGACTTCTCCATGCGGTGCTCACTGTCGCGGTAAATGTCCTTTTGTAACATGTCTACCTGCTCATCACGGGCTGCGATTTCACGGGCACTTTCAACATCTTCTTCAAGATAGGCTTTTATGGTGTCTTCAATCATGGAGTGTACGATTTCTGCCATTTTTTTGATAATGTTTTTCAACGTTTCTGATTCGACTTCTTCCGGATCTTTGCGTAGGGTTGCACGGGCAATTGATACCGCATGGTCACCAATACGCTCTAAGTCCACACTTGCGTGCAAAACCGTGAAAATCATGCGCAAATCCCCAGCAACTGGTTGTTGAAGGGCGATCAAACGGT
This sequence comes from uncultured Dolosicoccus sp., assembly GCA_945278685.1. Lineage (GTDB taxonomy): Bacteria > Bacillota > Bacilli > Lactobacillales > Aerococcaceae > Dolosicoccus. Next base: position 583 of record CALYPW010000036.1, on the reverse strand, counting down.
AAGCTTCCTTCTCAATTTCGACGGTTGCCGCGTTGATACTCAAGTCATCGCTGAATAATTCGTGGGCTAATTCCACGTCGTGCTCCACGTAAGCTTGGACAGCTTTCTCGACAGAATTATTCACTGCAATTCCTAGATCAGAAAGTTGAGTGTGTAAATCAGCCATTTGTTGGACATAAGATCTTCTCATTTCTAAATCTCTCCTTATTATCCGAATCTTCCGGAAATATAATCATCCGTACGCTGGTCTTTGGGAAAACTAAAGATTTCCTCTGTATCTCCATATTCAATCATACTTCCATTTAGGAAGAAGGCTGTCTTGTCAGAAATACGTGCGGCCTGTTGCATACTGTGTGTGACAATAACAATCGTGTAATCTTGTTTTAATTCTTCAATCAAATCTTCGATCTTATTGGTTGAAATTGGATCAAGCGCGGATGTTGGCTCGTCCATTAAAAGAACTTCAGGGTTGTTGGCGATTGCTCGAGCAATACAGATGCGTTGCTGCTGTCCACCGGATAGACTGGTTGCTTGACTATCCAAACGGTCATGCACTTCGTCCCATATAGCTGCTTTGCGCAAG
>CALYPW010000035.1 GCA_945278685.1 uncultured Dolosicoccus sp. | reverse complement strand
TAATAAAGAAGGTGATGCTCATGGTGTAGGAGCTGCTAGATTATCAATTGAAGAGCACCATGCAAGATTATTTGTAAATGCAGCTATATCAATGGCAGACTTTATTCTTTCTGTAGAAAATAAGCAAAATACTTAAATTAAAAATAAACCACACTAAAGATTTTATTCTCCAGTGTGGTTTTCCTTTGCTCCGCTTGAAGCCGTCACTTAAGTTTTTATTCAATCCCTATGTGAAAGCTTCTAATGGGTATCCCTTATTTTTATCTCAGAATTTTTTAGGAATGTGTTCTCTTTGTCTCTTGTTCCCAAGCTTCTTGGGAAGGTCCGGCTGGAACTACTGGGTGGTAGAGACGAGGTCTTCCATGTTTTCCAAGAAAAGCACCTGCTTTGATTCGATTAAAGTTCGTGTTCTTCTTGAAGGCAGGAATTTGATAAAGATGGCGAAGATAATCCCACAGGTGCGGGAAATCTGACAATTGATGGGCATTGGCCTGGAAGAGCTGAGCATATACTTGGTCAAAGCGCACCAGGATGACATAGATAAAAATATCAGTTTCGGTTAATGGGTCTCCATGATAATAGGTATTCTTTGCGAAATGCTCATTGAGCGTTGATAATTCCTCAAAGAATTGTCGGCTTTTATCGTCATACTCCTTTTGAATTTTCGCTCCACCAATGCCAAAAAGAGCACGATTCAAGCGATTGGGGAGTTCTGTGTTGGCTTTGTCAATTGAGTCCCTCAAGGCTTCTGGATAAAGGTCCGGAGCCTTTGGCGAATGAAAGGATCTGAAAGCTGTCGTAAAATCTCGCACAATTTCTGCGGATTGTTGACGCACCACCTCACCGCTTTCTTTATCAATGAGCACGGGTATTGTCCAAGGACCTTCCATTTCAGGATGTTTGAAGGAATAGACATCCTTGAGATTGGTAACTTGTAAAGTCGGCTCTTTTCCGTCGGGATAGTGGCTAAAGGACCAAACGTCTTCATTGATGGGATCTGCTTCACCCACCGAGATGACGGCATCTAAACCTAGTAGATCCAAGGCAATTTTGGCGCGACTGGCAAAAGGGCAGGGCATGGCCCAAAGCAAATGGTAACGGTCAGAAACGATGGGCCATTTTTCAGACCCGGTTTCGAAAGGTTGATCAAACACAGTCATCTAACTCACTCCTACATTATTTTCTTCAATATATCAATGATTCTCGTTGTTCGCCAAGACTTTGCTCATGGTCAATCGTTGACAGTTTCAAGATCTTGAAGGTATGATAGAATTTGCTATCACAGAAAGGATGTCCGTTATGAATTCCACCATTCAACACCAACTCAATCACCGTACCAAGCGTTTTTTCGAGAAACGAGCTGTTCCTGAGGAGACTCTGGAGATGTTCTTGGACGTGATCAACCGCACAGCTAGCAGTAATGGTTTGCAGTTGGCTTCATGTTTACGAATCACTGATCCTCAACAAAAAGCCAAGATCTCCCAGGTGTGTCAGCAAGCTTACGTGACCGATTGTCCCGAACTCTTTATATTTATTGTAGATGTTTACAAGGCTAAGCGTATTCTTCAAGCGAAAGGGGCTGAGACCATTCACTGTCATAACTGGGACCAGTTCTTTAAAGGAGCGGCCGATGCCTATTTAATGGCTCAAAACTTGACCAATGCGGTTGAATCCTGCGACATGGGAGCCGTTTATCTCGGAAGTATTCTCAATGATTCCCAAGCTATCATCGATCTATTGGAACTTCCAGAATTGACCTTCCCCTTAATCGGTGTCGGATTTGGTTATCCCATGGATCAACCCGAGTTAAAACCCCGCATGCCCATGGAGCTACGCTTGAGTGAAAATACTTACCAAGTTGAAGAGGATTACCTAGAGCTTTTGAAAGATTATGACCAAGAAATGACCCATTACTATGACACTCGTCAAAAGAATCAGCGTTCAGATACCTATACCAACCAAGTAGTTCAACAATTGACCCAGACTCATCCTAGGCGGGATAAGATCTTACAAATCGCCAAAAAACAAGGATTTCAAGAATAATCTTAAGAGGAAGTTTCACACTTCCTCTTTTTTATTGGAATGATGTATTCTTTTAAATCCATTAATTGACACTCACTCTGACCTTGCGAACCATTTTTGTCGAAAATTGAACCTTTAACACACAAATTATGTACTAAAATCGATACACTAACCCTTGACATCTTATTTTGATGTACTATAATCAATACATAAAATAAAAAGTTAGGGTGTTAGAAATGAAAAGTCTCTTGAAGAAATTATCCATTGTATTCCTTCTGCTCGTGATGTGCGTGACTCAAAGTTCGCAAGTTGAAGCCAAAGATCATTATCGTATAGCTGGATTTGGGGCAGGTTTTGCGCCCTTTAACTTTTCGGACGATGAAGGCAACCACATTGGGATTGATCATGACCTCATCGTTGCCATTGCCAAAGATCAGGGATTTACTGTTGAAATGATTGATATGCCTTTCAACTCGGCATTGCAAACTTTGGAGCAGGATCAAGTGCATGGCATGATGTCCGGAATGACCGTGACCGATGAACGTCAAAAAGTTTATAATTTTTCCGACGCTTATCTAGAAAGTTCCACTTCTTTTTCGGCACGTGCTGACAGTGATTATGAAACCTTGGACGATTTAACTGGCAAGTCCATTGCTGTGAAGACGGGAGCCATGGGTTCCTTAATCGCCAAAAATTTAAAAGATGAGTACAACTTCAACATCATCGAATATGAAGACTCCACCAGTATGTACCAGGCGGTCATGGGTGGCAATGTGGATGCAGTTGTTGACGAAACGGCTGTCACGCAATTTGCGATTAGTACTGGCCAAGTGGACCTGTGCCTGGTGGGAGATCCTCAAGAACCTGCGCCAATGGCCATTGCCGTTTCAAAAAATGCCGATCCAGAATTTCTCGAGAAATTAAATGCCGGCTTAGCCAATCTTCGCGAAGATGGCACTTACGATGAAATTATTGCCAATTATCTAGGAGAAGAAGCCCTAGAAGCTCACGGCCATACAGATTCCTTCGCCCAACAATTCATCGCTTATCTGCCACACCTCATGGGTGGTTTAAAAATTACACTCTTTATTGCGGTTGTAGCTATTATCATCAGTGTTTTCCTGGGCATGTTAATCGCCCTTGCCCGTTTGTCCGATCATCGTTTACTGGTTTTTTTATCAACGGCTTATATCGATGTGATTCGCGGGATTCCGATGATTGTTCTTGCCTTCTTTGTGTATTTTGGAATCCCACAATATACTGGGGTGAAAATTCCTGAGGTATTGGCTGGTCTGATCACGGTCACGCTGAATGCCACCGCCTACATCGCGGAAATTATCCGTGGGGGAATTCAAGGTGTGGACCAGGGACAAGAGGAAGCCGCTCGCTCTCTGGGATTGCCAAAAAAAATGTCCATGCGCTACGTGGTCTTACCACAAGCCTTGCGCTTGATGATTCCGTCATTGATTAACCAATTCATTATCAGTCTCAAAGATACATCCATTCTCTCCGTCATTGGAATTGTCGAGTTAACCCAGGCAGGAAAGATTATTATCGCCAGAACCTATCAGTCAGGAAATGTCTGGATCATGGTTGGGCTCATCTACTTAGTCATGATCACGTCCTTATCTCGGACATCCATGGCCATTGAGAGAAAATTACAAAGAGGAAACAGCCATTAGGAGGGCTATGCATGAAACCGATCATTGTTGAACATTTAAAGAAATCATACGGAGACCTTGAAGTTTTGAAATCCATCGATCTAGAAGTCGCCAATGGAGAAGTGGTCTGTATCATTGGTCCCTCAGGATCAGGGAAGTCAACCTTTCTGCGCTGCTTGAATAATTTGGAAGAAATTAACGATGGATGCGTGATCGTGAATCAAGAAGATCTGACCGATCCTCAAACAGACATCAACAAGGTTCGCGAACACATCGGCATGGTCTTCCAGAACTTCAACCTTTTTGGTCATTTGACCGTTGCTGAGAATATCACATTGGCGCCGGTTAAATTAGGCAAAATGTCTCAAGAAGATGCAAACCAGTTGGCCCAAGATTTACTTCAAGAAGTAGGCTTGCCAGATAAGGCCGATGCTTATCCTGGAGAATTATCTGGAGGCCAAAAACAACGAGTCGCCATCGCCAGAGCCTTGGCCATGAAACCAAGTATTATGCTTTTTGACGAACCGACCAGTGCCCTTGATCCTGAAATGGTGGGTGAGGTCTTAAACGTCATGAAGACCTTGGCCCACGAGGGCATGACCATGGTGGTGGTGACCCACGAGATGGGATTTGCCCGAGAGGTGGCTGACCGAGTCGTCTTTATGGATGGCGGTTATATTATGGAAGAGGGCGATCCAGCCCAAGTGTTCGATCAGCCCAAGCATGAACGAACCAAACAATTCTTACAAAAAGTTCTTCCCATGTAAGGGGTGCACCATGAAACCAATCATTGGAATTACCACCGATGTTCTGGAAAGAACCTCGGTCAAGACATACGGAGATTTGTCAAAACAATACGCAGAAGAAGCGTTCATACAAGCGATTTGGCAGGCCCAAGGCCTTCCTTTTCAACTGCCCTGGGTGGACAGTCCAGAACAAGCTCAGGAACTTCTAATGGTCATTGACGGCTTATTGGTCATCGGCGGACACGACATCAGTCCCAATTTATACGAGGAAGAGCCTCATCCCGCCATCACCGCTTTCCTCCCTGACCGAGACCGAAGCGACTTGCTCCTCATTGATGCTGCCGTCCAAGCAAAGAAACCAGTCTTGGGAATTTGTCGTGGCATGCAACTCTTGAACGTTTACCAAGGGGGAAGTTTGTACCAAGATCTATCGGCCCAATATGCCGGCCTAAAGATCCAACACCAACAAAATTCGCCGCCTCATATCGCCACTCACACCATTACTTGGGAGACCTCCCGTCAATATTTCAAAGGATTCACCCAAGCAGTTAGCCAGGTAAACTCTGTTCATCACCAAGCCATTAAAGATCTAGGTCGCGATTTGAAAGCCGTGGCCTACAGCAAGGATGGCCTCATCGAAGCCATTGAATCCACACAGGAAGATTGCAATTTTTTTGGAACCCAGTGGCACCCTGAAACCTTGTGGCAGAAGAATGGGGACCACTTGAAAGTTTTTGAAGAATTGGTATTCTTAAGTCGATAGCAGACAGAAATTGCGAAGGAGGTGGAGGCAATGCCCACGTTAAGACAACAAGTCTACGAAGAATTAAAAGAACAAATTAATCGCTTAGAGTTGGCCCCCGGAACACAACTCATCGAAACAGAACTCTCGGTAGCCATGTCGGTGTCCAGAACGCCGGTGCGTCAGGCTATTCGGCAATTGGTCAAGGAAGGATTAGCTACCACCCTTTCCCCGCGGATCACCGTGGTCACTTCCTTGGAGGAAAAAGACGTGGTGGAAATCTACGAGGTGCGAATCGCCTTGGAGATCTTTGCGCTGGAACTGGGGATCCAACACATTTCCCAGGAAGACATCGCCAAATTTCTGAACATTTACCGAGCGGAAACTTTGCCGGGAGACATTGTGTATGACCTGGATTTGAAGTTTCATAATCTTTGGATTGATGCCGCCAGCAACGAGCGACTGTCCAACGTCTTGCACCATTTGGAAAGTGAGATTGAGCGTTACCGTCTGTTTTCCCATCAAATTCCTACCCGGGAAGACCAGTCCATCCAGGAGCACATTCGAATCCTAGAGGCCATCCAGGACGAAGACTTGCCCAAGGCGCGTACTCATTTGTTGATCCATTTGGAAAACACCAAAAACAACATTATCCAAGGAATCCGAAATTCCTAAGACAAAAAGCCCAGACCCACCGATCTGGGCTTTTTTTATACTTGCTTCACTTCTTGAAAACCTCTCGGGTCTGGGGTGACATAAATCGTGCGTTGACCTTCATAGATGACAAATCCTGGTTTGGCACCCTTGGGTTTGCGCAGATGTTGCACCTGAACAATGTCTACAGGCACATTGGAAGAGTCGCGGTAACGGGAGAAATAGGCGGCCAGTTCAGCAGCTTCCACCAGAGTCTCTTCGCTGGGGTGGTTGCTTTGAACAATGACGTGAGACCCCGGAATGTTACGGGCATGCAACCAGTAATGGTCTTTACTGGCTTGACGCAGGCTGAGTTGATCGTTTTGTCGATTATTACGGCCTACCAAAATTCGTGTCCCGTCTCGACTTTCAAAGACTCGTGGGGATGATTTTTTGTTGGTATGGCGATTGTGGCGGCGTTGTCGGCGAATGTAGCCGCCCTTGATCAATTCTTCTTGGATTTCTTCCACATTGCCGAGATCCGATTGTTCCAGTAGTAAAAGAATGGTTTCCAGGTAATCGATTTCTGACTGGGCATTGGCTTCTTGCTGATCGATGTGGGACAAGGAATCGCGGAAGCGCCGGTATTGGTGGAAGTAATACTGGCTATTCTCAATGGGTGATTTTTCCGGTTTTAGAGGAATCTCAATAAGCGCATGGTCCTCATAATAATTGGGTAATTCCACGGAGGTATCGCCTTTGGTAATTTGATAGGAATAGGCACTGAGCAATTCACCATAGAGTTTATAAAGTTCTGCATCCTGGGCGATCAGACGGTCCTTGGCCAAGTTCTTAAGGCGGTTTCGGTGCCGTTTGATCAATTGTGTGAGATGACGTGACAAATTTCCTGTCATTTGTTGCACGCGGTCATGCTGGAGCGATTCTTCAAAGAAGGTGTCCAAGAGTTGTGATAAATGGGGGAAAGTATTGCGTGTTCCCGTCACTTGTTCCAAATCCATGGCATAGAAGTACATGCGTTGATCTCCAGTAATGATGGTGGGCAAGGGATGTTGAATGTGTTGGTGGAATCGAACCAAACATTCGTATGCGCTCAAGGACTTTTCGATCATCCAATGTTTTAACAATTGGCCGGTCTGACGGCTCAATCCTTGAACCACTTGGTGGGCCTTGCCTTCGCGGAGGCTGTCAGCATGTTCCTCGGCCCATCGCATCAATTCTAAGTCGGACAATTCCCACAAGTTGGTTTGTTGCTCATTGTGAGGCGGACGAATGTATTCAGCGCCTGGTAACAAAGTACGGTAAGAGTTCTGATAAGGGGGGACTGGTTTAATTAAATCCACAATTTCTTCCGTTTGTTCGTCAACCAACAACAAATTGGAGTGTCGACCCATGAGCTCCACCGTCAGTCGGTAAGGATGAACGTCGCCGATTTCGTTGCGGGTCGTAAAATGAAGGTCGATGATGCGGTCATTTTGGTATTGACGGATGTCTTGGATCCGAGCATTTAATAAATATTTGCGCAAGACCATCAAAAACATGGGGGGTTCCGTCGGATTGGTGGGACGTTCCTCCGTGAGATTGATGTGGTAATAAACGGGATGAGTAGAAATTTTTAAGCGATGATTTTGACGATTGGCACGGATCTGAAAATGGATTTCTTGTTCGAAGGGTTGATAAATACGGTTCACGCGCCCTTCGCGCAAGTGGTCGTTAAGTTCTTGGGTAATCGCATGGGCGAAATAACCATCAAAAGACATAGTTAAAACCTCCTCAAGGTGTACCTCCCCATTCTAACGAATTTTAAGAACAATGACTACTTTCATTAAAAATTAGAGAAAAATGTGAAAACTCTTTACAAACTAAAATAATTCTAGTATATTACTAATGAAGACTAATAACACAGAGAGGAGCTACCAGAAGTGATGACGACAAACGCAACGATCATGAAGTCTTATCAGAGACAATCGATTTTTACTATGTTTTCCATTTCTATGAGCTTTTTCTCATTATTATTATTAATCTAGGACTTAAACTTTTAAGGAAAATCGTTTAAGTCCTCTTAAGCATTTATATAACTTTCAACCTCCAAAGGGTGGAAAGTCGTATAAATGCTTTTTTATTGGAAATTATAAAGTGAGGGAGAAACAACATGGCAAAAGTACAATTTTTCGACACCACTCTTCGCGATGGAGAGCAAACACCGGGCGTTAATTTCAATACTCAAGAGAAACTTGAGATTGCGAAGCAATTGGAAAGATACGGCATTGATGTTATTGAAGCAGGATTTGCTCGAACATCTCCAGGAGACTTTGAAGCGGTCAAAACCATTGGTGAGACCTTGAAAGTTTCCCGTGTCGGTTCTTTGGCCCGTTTGGTCAAGGAAGACATTGATGCGGCTTACGATGCCTTAAAGAATGCTCACAACCCACAAATTCATGTCTTTATTGCGACCAGTCCCATTCACCGTGACTATAAATTAGAAATGACCAAGGAAGAAATCCTTGCCTCCATCCAAGAATATGTGACCTACGCAAGGTCCTTGTTTGAACATGTCCAATTCTCTGCCGAGGACGCGACGCGAACAGAGTGGGATTTCTTGGCTGAAGTGTCTGAGTTGGCCATTCAGTGTGGGGCTTCTGTGATTAATATTCCAGATACGGTAGGCTTTACCAATCCAACCGAATACGGGAACCTCTTCAAATATTTAAAAGAACACGTGCCTTCTTTTGACCAAGCGGTCTTTTCCTCTCACTGTCACGATGACTTGGGAATGGCGACTGCCAACGCCATGGCTTCTATTGAGAACGGAGCCTTGCGCGTGGAAGGGTGTATCAACGGTCTAGGAGAGCGGGGTGGAAACACAGCTCTGGAAGAAGTTGCAGTCACCTTGGAAGTGCGGAAAGATTATTACGGCTTAGACACCAATATTCACCTGAAAGAGACCAAGAAAACCTCAGATCTGGTTTCCCGCATTTCTGGAATGCCCATACCGCGCAATGAAGCCATTGTCGGAGCCAATGCCTTTGCACACGAGTCTGGCATTCATCAAGACGGTGTCTTGAAGAATCCAGCCACTTACGAAGTCTTCCCGCCGGAATTAATCGGAGTGAAAGAAAATGCGCTGCCTCTTGGGAAATTATCCGGGCGCGCCGCCTTCATTGACCACCTACAAAACCTCGGCTATAATACTGATGAGCGCGAAGAAGTTAATAAAGCTTTTGAGAATTTTAAAATTTTGGCCGATAAGAAAGCGGAAATTACGACCGGCGACTTGCACGCACTGATGACTGGAAAGGCCATTGAAGAGTCTTCCCGTTATGAGCTCATCAAGATTCGTACCGCCAACCAAGAAGAAAATATCCACGAAGCTTCTGTGACCATTCTGGACCGTAAAAGTGGCGAAGAAAAAGAAGGAATCGGACAAAGCGTGGGAACCGTTGAAGCCATCTACAACACCATTGATCAAATCATTGGCAAGCAGTACACCTTGGAAGAGTACCGCATTGATGCAATCACTCAAGGATCTGATTCTCAAGCCCAGGTGCATGTCATGATCCAGACACCAGAGGGAGAACAGTTTAACGGAACAGGCATTGACTTTGACGTCTTAACTGCATCTGCCAAGGCCTATCTACAAGCCATTCAATAACTTGCATACTAAAAAGGAGATAAATACCCATGAAACGAATCGTAACCTTGCCTGGTGATGGAATTGGACCAGAAATCACTGCCAGTGCCTTGAAAGTTCTTGAAGCTGCTAGCCAGCATGTGGACTTCAAATTTGAGGTTGAAGAGCACACCATCGGTGGGGCAGCCATTGATCAAGACGGTCATCCTTTCCCCGATGCCACTAAGAAAGCCTGTCAAGCAGCCGATGCGATCCTTCTGGGAGCTGTTGGGGGACCCAAGTGGGAACAGGCGGAGCGCACACCTGAAGCAGGACTTTTGGAAATGCGTCAAACCTTGGAATTGTTTGCTAATCTGCGCCCAGTAGAAATGCATGACTACCTTTTGAAAGATTCGCCTTTGAAAGAAGAGATCGTTAAGGGAACAGACTTTGTCATGGTCCGTGAATTAACAGGAGGTATTTACTTTGGAAGGCCCAAGTACTTTGACGAGGAAGAAGCCGTTGATACGCTCCATTATAATCGGGGCGAGATTGAACGCATTGTGCGTTTAGCTTTTGATTTGGCCAAGACTCGTAAAAACAAGGTGACCTTGGTAGACAAAGCCAACGTTTTGGCCAGTAGCCAATTATGGCGCAAAGTTGCCACCCAAATCGCCCAAGAGGAGTATCCCGAAGTGGAATTTGAGTGGATGTATGTGGACAATGCAGCCATGCAGATCATTACTAATCCGACCGCTTATGACGTGATTGTGACTGAAAACATGTTTGGAGACATCTTAAGCGACGAAGCTTCCGTGATTACTGGATCCTTGGGGATGTTGCCAAGTGCTTCACTGAGCCAGACCAATGCCTCCTTGTACGAGCCCATCCATGGATCGGCGCCAGACATTGCAGGTAAGGATATTGCCAATCCCATGTCCATGATCTTGTCTGTGACCATGATGCTACGTCAAAGTTTTGAAGAATTTGAGATGGCTGACCGCATTGAACATGCCTGTGCAGCCGTGATGGACCGAGGCATGAGAACGGCTGACTTAGGCGGCGACACCTCCCATTCCACTTTCACCCGAGCCGTCATTGACGAAATTAACAAAGGAGCATCATCATGAAGAAAACACTCTTCGATAAAATATGGGACGCCCACGTACTGACTGGAGAAGTGGGTGATCCGCAACTTTTATACATTGATTTACACCTGGTGCACGAAGTAACTTCTCCCCAGGGTTTTGAAGGACTCAGAGAACATGGACGGGGTGTCCATCGTCCCGACAAGACCATAGCGACGGTGGACCACAACGTCCCGACGGAAGATGTCTTTAACATCAAAGATTTAATTGCTAAGACACAAATTGAAGCCCTCCAAACCAATACCCAGGAATTCGGCATCCCACTCATGGACATTGCGGATGATGATCAAGGAATCATTCACATGGTAGGACCTGAGCAGGGCGCTTCACAACCTGGCAAGACCATCGTTTGTGGGGATTCTCACACAGCTACCCATGGCGCCTTTGGAGCCATCGCCTTTGGAATCGGCTCCTCAGAAGTAGAACACGTCCTGGCGACTCAGGCCCTGTGGCAAGAAAAACCTAAGACCTTAGGAATTAAAGTGACGGGAGAACTTCAACCGGGCGTCTATGCTAAAGATATCATCCTGCACATCATTTCCCAGTACGGAGCTTCCTACGGAACGGGCTATGCCTTGGAATTCTACGGCGACACCATTGACCAACTGTCCATGGAAGGGCGCATGACCATCGCCAACATGGCCATTGAATTTGGTGCCAAGTTCGGCATGATGGCCCCAGACCAAAAAACTTATGACTACCTCAAGGGGCGCCCCTACGCACCCAAGCGTTTCGATGAGGCGGTGGCCTATTGGGAAACTCTTTATACCGATGAAGGAGCCGAATATGACAAACACATTGAAATTGATGTGACAGATCTTGCCCCTTACATTACCTGGGGAACGAATCCCGGCATGGGCGTGGCTTATGACGACGTCCTCCCAGAAATTAA
>CALYPW010000034.1 GCA_945278685.1 uncultured Dolosicoccus sp. | reverse complement strand
AGAGCCGCGCTATTGATGCTGAGCGAGAAACAGTTGCTTTGATAAAAGCTGAGTACTTGATGGACAAAATCGGTGAGGAATTCGAAGGAGTGATCGGCTCCGTGACTTCCTTCGGAATGTTCGTAGAACTTCCCAATACCGTGGAAGGCTTGATTTCTTTAACAAGTTTAAGTGATGATTTCTATATTTTTAACCAACAACACATGATTTTGATTGGCGAACGTACGGGGAAAATATTCAGAATCGGTCAGAAAGTGAAAGTTCGCGTTGAAAAAGTGGACGTGGATGAGCGGGAAATTGATTTTAAACTCGTAGAAGCAGAGCCTGTAGAAGATGCCAATCTTGAATTTCTCCGCGAAGAGATGAAGCGTCAAAATGCACGACGGGAAAAAAGAAGACGTGATGATGGCGGGCAAAATCGCCCATCAAGACGTCAGGGACAACACTCACAAGGCAAAGGCCGTGGACGAACTTCTGCCAATCGCAGAGGCCGTGAGGGAAGTAGTATGAGTGGTCAAGCCAGGGATCGTCGTCGCCAACGTCGACACGGTCGTTCAAAGAAGTAAGGAGGGGAGAATTTTAAAATGTCCGAACAAAAACAACGTCCTTTGGCTCAAAATCGCCGAGCCAGACATGATTTTCACATTGAAGAAACCTTTGAAGCTGGCTTGGAGTTGAAGGGTACAGAAATTAAATCCATTCGTGCCGGGCAAATAAGTCTTCAAGATGGCTATGTATCCATTAACCGAGGAGAAGCCTGGTTGAAGAATGTTCACATTAATCCTTACGAACAAGGAAACATCTTTAACCATCATCCAACCCGGGATCGAAAACTTTTGCTTCATAAACGACAAATTAATTTTCTTGCCCGTGAAGTGCAACAACATCAAATGACCATCGTTCCCTTACGTGTGTATTTGGTACGTGGTCGAGCAAAGGTCTTGATTGGCCTTGCTCGAAGTAAGAATCATCGCGATCGTCGTCATGAGATGCGAGAGCGCGACATGAAACGTGAAGCAGCTCGGGCGCTTAAGAACTACTAGGCGAATCGAATCGAAGATTATGGTAAATAGAATGGGTCTAATCGGATCCGTTCTATTTTTTGTATCAAAAAAAAACCCCCAAAATTGAGCCCTCATGGCTCTGCTTTCAGGGGGGATAGGTTATTTAAAAGTACTTCTTACTTGGATTCTAAATGCCAGATGTCTCTGTTGTAATCGCCGATGGTTCGGTCGCTGGAGAAGTATCCTGCACGGCCGATATTTTCAACCACCATGGATGTCCAGTGGCTCTGATCTTCGTAATCTTCCAACATGTCTTCTTTGACCTTGATGTATTCGATAATATCAATCATGGTCATGAAGAAGTCTTTTGAAACGATTTCATGGTACAAGCTATCTAAGTGATCTTTGTGACCATGGGCAACCATTTCTTCGCCGTTGATGAAGTCTACCAATTCTTTGATTTCTGGTGTTTGGTAGTAATCTTGTGGGTTGTAACCATTTGTCTCATAGAGACTAATGATGTCGTTACTGTGCTTTCCAAAGATGTAGCTGTTGTCGTCGCCTACTAGTTGGTTGATTTCAACGGTCGCTCCGTCAAGTGTACCCAAAGTAACTGCTCCGTTCAACATGAACTTCATGTTGCCTGTACCGGAAGCTTCTTTAGATGCGAGGGAAATTTGCTCTGAAATGTCTGTCGCAGGGATCAGTTTCTCTGCGTAGGAGACGTCGTAGTTTTCAAGAACCACAATCTGCAAGTGTTCGTTAACATCTTTGTCGCCGTCGACAATTTCAGCCAATGTTAAGAAGGCGTGTAAGATGTTTTGAGCGGTTGTGTAAGCAGGTGCTGCTTTACCACCTAGGAAGATGATCAATGGTGTTTGAGGAACGTTACCTGCTTTGATGTCTTTGTACTTATGAATGGCATAGAGTAAAAGCATCTGTTGGCGCTTGTATTCGTGAATGCGCTTGATCTGTGTGTCGAAGATCGAATTCGGGTTGACCTTGATTCCTTGGCGTTCTTCCAGGTAGTCAACCAGACGCTGCTTGTTGTCTTGTTTTATGTCTTGCAGAGCCTTTTGAACTTTTTTGTTATCTTTGAATTTTAAGAACTTACTTAAATCACTGTCTGTTCGCCAAGATTTACCGATTTGCTTATCAAGGAACATTGCCAACTCTGGGTTTGAGTCCATGATCCAACGACGGAAGGTGATTCCATTGGTCTTGTTGTTGAACTTTTCTGGATAGATTTCATAGAACGCACGTAATTCAGAGCTCTTCAAGATGTCTGTGTGAAGTGCTGCGACTCCGTTCACGCTGAAACCATAGTGGATGGACATGCTCGCCATGTGCGCGCGGTCTTGTAAATCAATAATGTTTGTATATGGGTGTTGTGGGTATTTTTCTTTCATCCGACGGTCAAGTTCGCGAATGATAGGTGTAATGTGAGGAACGATTCTTTCAAGATCGCTCATGGCCCACTTTTCTAAGGCTTCCGACAAGATGGTGTGGTTGGTGAATGCGACTGTGTTCTCAACGATGTGGACAGCTTCGTCGAATTCGATGCCACGCTCTGTCAACAAGCGGATAAGTTCTGGGATGACGAGGGCAGGGTGAGTGTCGTTGATTTGTACAACTGCGTAATCTGCTAAGTCATGCAAGTTACTTCCACGTTCAACCGCTTCATCCAGGACTAACTGAGCACCGGCAGATACCATGAAGTATTGTTGGAAAATACGCAACATTTGTCCGTCATGGTCGGAGTCATCCGGGTATAAGAAGAGTGTTAAGTTTTGAATCACGTCTTTTTTGTCGAAGTTAATGCCGTCACCGACAATGCCTTCGTTGATGGTGGATAGATCGAACAAGCGTAGGCGGTTGCGTGTGTCTTGTTGATAACCCAGCACATCGATGTCGTAAAGGTCAGCAGATAGTTCAAAGTTGTTGAAAGGAACAGTGTAGCTGGTTTGGCTACGAACTAACCAATCATCTTCACCGGTAATCCATTCGTCTTTATCTGTGAATTGTAACTTATCTTTGAACAATTGACGGAACAATCCGAAGTGGTAGTTTAACCCTACACCGTCACCGTTTAAGCCAAGTGTTGAGATGGAGTCCAAGAAACAAGCGGCCAAACGTCCCAATCCACCGTTTCCGAGGGATGGTTCATTTTCTACTTGTTCGATATCCGTGATGTCCTTGCCGTATTTGGCAAGTTCTGCTTTCACGTCATCGTAGATTCCTAAGTTTAATAGGTTATTGGATAATAATTTTCCGATTAGGAATTCGGCGGAGAAATAGTAAAGCTTTCTTTTTTTGTCATCATTGGTTGGTAGTTCACGAGATTTATCATGAACCATTTCTAGAAGAGCTGAGTATAATTCAGCATCTGAACTTTCTTTGATGGTTTGATTAAATTTATCTTTCACATATGTTTGTAACGAAGACATGTAAAAACCTCTTTTTCATATTTAATACATCATGATATCGCCCACCTTTGAATTTAGTGCGCGTCCGTTAAGGTTACCACATTCGTTAATCGCTTTCAAATAATCTTGAATTTTCAGTGTTCCAGCGGAAATAAGTTCGAGTAATTTCTGTGAGGAAGTCCTTAACGGTTGGGTCACAGTCAAGGATTTCTAAGCGCCAAGACTAATTGTCTCCGAGTGTTCCAGGTGTGTTCATGCGCGCCCAACTTCCTAGGGATAGAAGGTAATGCATGGTATAAATGACTGTCTGGGACACAGTAGTTGCTAGGGTGCGATTCAATTGTCGGCTGACGGGTTCCTTGATGTCGCCCAAGTATCGTAAAAAGAACTGGCGTTGCTCAGAGCCTAGGTCTTCCCACCATCCTTCGGTCGTATCGTTGTCGTGAGTGCCTACCTACCCGATGCAGTTTTGAATAAAGTTATGAGGTAGGTATTTATTATCGGAGCCGTCAAAGGCAAATTGTAAGATTTTCATGCCAGGGTATTGCGTCTGGGCCAGCAGTTCCTCAACTTCCGGTGTAATATATCCCAAGTCTTCTGCAATGATGACTGCTTCGGGAATGTTTTCTTGGATCACATCAAAAAAATCTTTATCAGGTCCCTTGACCCAGTAACCCTTGATGGCCGTTGGATGGGTGGCAGGCACTTCCCAAAACGATTCGAAGGGCATCGAACTTATCGAAGTTATCTTGAAGACGCTGAATCCACCAAGCATAGTTTTGCGAATGATGATAGTCCCAGTCATAAATGGGATTCCCCCACAATTGTCCTTCCTTTGAAAAGTAATCTGGGGGTGTTCCTGCGACGACTTCTAAATGGCAATGGTCGTCGACTTTGAATAGTTCTGGCCAGGTCCTCATTTCCACGCTGTCTGCGGAAATGTAAAAGGGCAAATCGCCCATCAATTGAATGCCACGCTCATTGGCGTATTTTCTCAGTGATCGCCATTGGCGCTCAAAGAAATATTCAGTAACTTGGTGGAAGTTAATGGCCTCCTTTAAGACTTCTTGAATGTTCCCCAAAGCATCAATTTTGCGGTACTTACAGTCAGCGGGCCATTCATACCAAGGAGCACCATTGAAATGCTCCTTGAGAGCCATGAAGAGGGCATAATCCTTTAAGAAATGATTGGATTCTTTCAAGTATTGATGGTAGTCCGAGAACGATTCTTCTTGTGATAAGAAGGTGGCAACAGCTTCTTCCAATAGAAGCCGTCGACTATTGATGACGCGGTTAAAGTCTACCTTCGAAGGATTATTGCCAAAATCACCTTCAACTTTTTGAATCCATCCTTCTTCTTGGAGTAGATCCAAATCAATGACATGAATATCACCCGCCAAAGCCGAACAGGCTTGATAGGGAGAATTTCCATAACCTGTAGGCCCTAAGGGCAGGACTTGCCAGAAGGTCTGTCAGGTGGTTTCCAAAAAAATGACCAATGGACGGGCATTTTCTCCCAAGGTACCAATCCCTTGATTTCCTGGTAGGGAGGTAATGTGTAACAGTACTCCGCTCTGTCTTGCCATTTGCAACACTCCTTGAAATCGGTTTCAATGATTGCTATTGTGATGGGGTCAATATAACACGGATGATTCATCCGGTAAGGGGGATTAATTAATGAAAATCACGAAGTATTTGGATTTCGGTATTGATATCAAAAACACAGCAGGGGTGACCCCTTACCCAAATCCAGGAATGACGGCTTCTGTCAAGGAATTACTGGCCAGAGTGAATCCGCTGGTATCAAAAGAAACATTTGATGAATTTCAAGCCTTGTTGGGAGAGTTTTTAGAATCAGAGGATGCTGCTTTTGCTGCTGAGGAGATTGAGCGTTTATCTCAAAATCCTGATTCTAGCTTCCTTTACGATTATTGGATTCGGCGCTGGGCAAAAGAGCGTGGTCCCCAACATCCCCACGCCAATGTACCAGTGATCTACGACCATCCTCAACTCACCAATCACTCCATCCCTTTCAAAGCGGCGACCATTATAAAGGCATTGACGGATGTTTATCTAGAGTTTCGCGCTCGCGGAAATTCCTGTTATTCCGTCGGCAGACGTGTTTACTCGGACGATCAGATGTATGGTCTGTTGGGATCTTTGCAAGATCTCCATGAAGGGTATGACACGCTCTACATTAATGATGAAGTGTCCACGAACTTTTTAATCCTTCACAAAAACCGAGTCTATTCCCTTGAAGTGGTAACGGAGGATTCTCATAGTGTTTCTTTGGCAAATCTTTTGGCGACTACGGAAGACATCTATCAAGACCAAGCAGAGCCCTTGGCAGTCAATGTGAATTTAGCGACAGCGGCGGTGAGTCGAGATCGTGGTGCCAAAGTATTGCATTCAATCTTAGATACCCCGGTCAATCAGGTACTCTATGCAAAGGTCAAAAATGCCATTGGCTTAGTTAATTTAGACAGAACATGTCCTGAGTCACTCATCGACGAATTGAAAGCTACTACCCATGATTCTCAGTGTTTCAATCGATGGGCGGGCAAGGGAATTCAATTTACCATTAACGGGAACGGCACGATGTCATTTATTAGCAATCATACCATGGCGGACGGTGGCACCTATGCCCATCTGGCACATTTAATGAGCGAGAAGATAGAGGGGTTGGAAATAGAAGCCACTGGCAGTTCTTTGTCCTACGAACCCCTTGAGTTTCTCCTGTCTGACCAGGAAGAACAAGAGCTTGTAGCCATCTTCCAGGAATATCAGGATGAAATGAGAAGCTTGTCGCTGATTTATCGAGCTTTGCCACAGTTGACCCGAGAGTCTCTGAGAGCCTTGGGTGTTCTTTCTGGCGATGGTTTTTTGCATCTAGCTTTACAGGTGGCCCAGGCTCGTGTCTTCCAGAAGGTTCGCAACACCTATGCTCCTATAGATGCGCGCCATTTCTTCAAGGGACGTACCAAGGCTAATCGTCCTGTCAATAACGCAACCCTTGGCTTCGTAGAGGCCTTTGAAGAAGGGCGGGCGAGCAAGGAAGATTTGCTGGAAGTTTTGGACCTTCATTTCCGAAACACCCGTTTGGCACAATCCGGAGGGGGAGCCGAACGTTATATAACAATCGTGGGGGAAATTTTGAAGGATCATGGTCGTTCGGTTCCTGCCTTTATGGAACACAAGGGTTACCAGACCTTGAACCAAGATTTCATTACCACGACTTCTTTTGGAACACCGGAAATGATTATGAGCTTCTTTCCGCCGTCAACTCCACAAGGCCTGGCAGTCTTTTATAAAGTCATGGATGATACAGATGAGCCATCCATTAACACCTCGTCTCAAGTAGTTGTGGCGGTCTATGAAGATCAGGAGGCTCACTTAGAAACTTTTGCGACAGCCATTGAATCATCCATCAGTGATTTATTGTCTTTATTGGAAGAGTAGAAGATTAAGGAGTGAATCATTAGAAGAATTGTCTAATTTCTGTAGCAATAATGCCGTGGTTAGGAAACCTTTGAGTCCTAAGATTCGAAGGTTTTTGCTTTTCATGGATTTGAAAGCCCATGAAAGTTTTTCAAAAATTTAGCATTATTTTGATTGAATCGTTTGTTTAATGCTTGTGAACTCGGTACAATGTAAGTGGATACAAACGTTTTATTTTTTATTCATTTTCATTAAAGCGCTTACAATCGAGGTGATGTTAACTTGATGAAGTTACGACAGAGTGTTCCCAAATATTTCGAAGAAGATATTTATTATTTCAATATCGGAAACCATCAACAAGCCTATGACTTCTTGGGGAGCCATCCACGTCAAGAGGATAGTGTGGAGGGTGTACAGTTTTCTGTATGGGCACCCAACGCCCATCGGGTCTATGTCAGCGGAGACTTTAACGACTGGCAATTAACGGAACTTTATCCGCAAAGTGGAGGTGTTTGGTCCGCATTTGTGCCAGAAGCACGACCCGGCGATCATTACAAGTATGGGATCGATCATGGCAATGGTCACATTCATTATAAAATTGACCCTTTTGCCAAGCGATTCGAAGAACCACCCAGTGATGCATCGATCGTCAACGAATTACCGGATTTTCAGTGGCAGGATAATCAATGGATGAAAAACCGCCGTAAGAGCAATATGTATGAAGAACCGTTGAACATCTACGAAGTCCATCCGACCTCTTGGAAACAGCATGAGGACGGAAGTTATTATGACTTTGATGACTTGACCAAAGAATTAATCCCTTATGTTAAAAAGATGGGGTATACCCACATTGAATTTATGCCGATCATGGATCACCCTCTGGATATGTCATGGGGCTATCAATTAACCGGTTATTATGCTATTTCTGCAAGATATGGCAGCATGGACCAATTCATGAATTTCGTCAACACCGCTCATCAAGAAGGGGTAGGTGTCATGTTGGATTGGGTGCCTGGGCATTACTCACGCAATGACAATGCTTTGGCATACTTTGATGGCACACCTACTTTCGAGTACAGTGATCAGAACCGTGCCGATAATGTTCAATGGGGAGCACTGAACTTTGATTTGGGCAAAAACCAAGTCCACAGTTTCCTCATCTCCAACGCCTTGTATTGGTTGCGGGAGTTCCACATCGATGGTATTCGAGTGGATGCTGTTTCCAATATTCTTTATTTGGATTTTGACCAAGGGGATTGGATGCCTAACAAATACGGCGACAATCGAAACCTTGAAGGAATTGAATTTCTGAAGAAATTGAACACCAGTGTTCACAATGAATTTCCGCAAGCCATCATGATGGCAGAGGAGAGCACGAACTTCCCTAAAATCACCCATCCTGTCGAAGAGGATGGTTTAGGATTCAATTTTAAATGGAACATGGGCTGGATGAATGATACCTTGGAGTTTTTTGAAATGGATTCCTTGCTCCGTCCTGATAACCTCAATCTAATAACCTTCGTTTTTATGTATCAATACGATGAGAAGTTTATTTTGCCTTTGAGTCATGACGAAGTCGTCCATGGGAAAGATTCACTGCTGGGCAAGATGCCGGGTGACCGTTACAACCAATTTGCGAACTTGCGTACTCTGCAAGGGTACATGTTGGCTCAACCAGGAAAAAAATTAAACTTTATGGGAAATGAACTGGGACAATTCTTGGAATGGAGATTCTCGGAAGGATTGGAATGGGTCGACTTAGAACGCGAATTTAACACGGAGTATCAACGTTTTATTCGGGCCATCAATCAATTTGCCCTGGAGAATAAGGCCATGTATGAATTGGATCACGATCCGCAAGGGTTACAGATTCTTGATGCAAATAATTACAATGAAGCTGTTTTGTCCTTCATTCGTCGCAGCAAAACAGAAGAAGATTTCGTGATTGTCGTTTGTAACTTTACCCCTGTGGAAAGAACGACCTATCCAATGGGTGTTCCTTATGAGGGAACTTATCAAGTCGTTTTGAATTCGGAAGACATCGAATTTGGAGGAACTTGGGAAGAACCGCATCCACTTCTGGTAAGTGAGGAAGAAGGCTTTAACCATCAGCCCTATCGGGTAGAACTAACCGTTCCGGCTATGTCGGTTCTCTACATAAAGCCTTACAAAATTGACACAACAGCCACCAAGGGAAAGGAGACAGAATAAGTGTTGAATCACTTATTCGCTTAATAATATGAAACAAGAAATGATCGCAATGATTTTAGCGGGAGGTCAAGGAACTCGATTAGGAGTTCTGACTGAGGGAATTGCTAAACCAGCCGTACCCTTTGGAGGCAAGTACCGCATCATCGACTTCGCAATGAGTAATTGTGCCAACTCAGAAATTGATACTGTAGGTGTTGTCACCCAGTACCGTCCTTTAGAATTAAATGACCATATCGGGAACGGTTCCGCTTGGGGCCTTAGCCCACGTTACGGTGGAGCAACCATTTTACAGCCTTTTGCTTCCAGCAAGGGAGAGAAATGGTTCGAAGGTACTGCAAACGCTATCTACCAGAACATTGACTACATTGATCAGCAAAACCCTGAGCATGTGTTAATTCTTTCTGGAGACCACATTTACAAGATGGATTACAGCAAGATGCTGGACTTCCACAAAGAAAATCAAGCCAAATTAACGGTCGGTGTTCTTCCTGTTCCGATGGAAGAAGCCCCACGCTTCGGAATCATGAATACTGATTCAGATAACCGCGTGGTTGAATTTGAAGAAAAACCTGAAAAACCTAAGAGCAATTTAGCTTCGATGGGAATTTATATTTTCGAATGGGAAACACTTCGAGAGTATCTTGTTGAAGATCAGGCCAAAGATCGCGTGATGCAAGACTTTGGAATGCACGTAATTCCGGCTTATTTAAACAGTGGTGAAGGCTCTTACGCCTATGCCTTTGAAGGCTATTGGAAAGACGTTGGAACCATTGAGAGTCTGTGGGAAGCTAACATGGAATTATTAGATCCTAACCATTCTCTCAACTTAAGTGAACGCGATTGGCGAGTCTATACCAATGCGCCTGTTGTTGCCCCACAATTCATCGAAGAGACAGCGGATATCAACAATGTCGTCGTGGATGATGGTTGTTACATTGCAGGAGAAGTTCACGATTCCGTCTTGTCACAAAGTGTCAAGATTGGCCAAGGATCAGTGGTTGAAGATTCTGTCTTGATGCCAGGCGCCCAAGTTGGAGAGGGTTGTGTCGTTAAATACGCAATTCTCGGAGAAGGCGCAGTTGTTGCCGATAAAGCAGAACTGATTGGCTCTAAGGGTGATATTCAAGTAGTTGGTTACGAGCATATTGTAGGAGGACCAAAAAATGATGGCGAAGAATAAAATGGCAGCGATTTTAAATCTGACAGAAAATGATGAGCATCTACGACCGTTAACCAATTATCGTCCAGTTGCCATGTTGCCTTTTGCTGGACGCTACCGCATGATTGACTTTGCATTATCCAATATCTCAGAAGCGGGAATCCGTTCAGTGGCCATGTTTATTTCAAAGTCAGGACGTTCCATCTATGACCACATTCGTTCTGGAGGTAGCTGGTATTTAGATTCATCAGTTCGAGGAGGAATCTTTACTTTCTCCCAACAAGAATGGAAGCATCAGCATCACCACGAAGATGAATATGAAGATTTCTATTACAACCACCGTCTCTTCCTCGAACGTTCCGGTTCAAAATACGTTTACGTTGGTGGAGGGAATGTGATTGCTAATGTGGACATTCGAGCTATGCAGCGTCATTTTGCTAAGAGCGATGCAGATATCATGGCGGTCTACAATGAGAAGAGCCAAGAAGAAGCAGAACGTGAAGGAATCTATTATTATTTAGATGAGGACGGTTTTGTCAATCATCGAGGAGAACTTGATCAAGACCTGGGTGTGAATAAACACCGCAATTGCTTAAGAATGTTCGTCATGCGCACTGACTTGTTGTTAGATCTGATTGAGCGTGCTACCAAAAACGAATTGTATCTAGAATTGGATGACTTAATCGGTCACTACACAACTGAATACAAGACACGTGCTTACGAACATACTGGGTATACTTCCGTAGTTGAAACGATGGATGACTACTACTCAGCAAATATGGACATGTTGGATTCCAAGAAGTTCAATTCGTTATTCAATACATCTTTGAAGATTATGACCAGATCAAAAAACGGTGTACCGACTTACTATGCACCGGATTCTTTGGTAAAAAATGTGATTAGTGCAACAGGTAACTCCATCTATGGACGTGTCGAACGTTCACTCCTCAATCGTCGAGTTACAGTTGCTAAGGATGCCGTGATTGAAGACAGCATTATCCTTCAAGGGACTCAAGTTGGCGAGGGAGCAGTCGTTAAATATGCCATTATCGATAAAGACTGTGTGATTGAACCAGGTGCTCAAGTCATTGGTACACCAGACAATCTAACAGTTATTGGCAAGTTCCAAACGATTAAAGCGGGGGATTAAGGAATGAAGGTATTATTTGCCTCAGCAGAAGCGGCGCCGTTTTTCAAGACTGGTGGTCTTGGAGACGTGGCCCATGCTCTGCCAAAGGAAATGGTCAAACAAGGCATTGACATGCGTGTGGTACTTCCTTACTACACCCAAATGCCACAAGAATATCAAGAACAAGTCACCGAATTGGCGCATTTTC
>CALYPW010000033.1 GCA_945278685.1 uncultured Dolosicoccus sp. | reverse complement strand
GTTAAATATGCGAGCATTGACGGTTACAAGAAATCAAAATTTTGAGTTGTTAAAAGTTGATATTCCCAAACCAAAAGCTAATGAAGTTCTCGTTAAAATAGCTTATGTCGGAATATGTGGATCTGATTTATCCCTCTATTTTGAAAATGGCGTTCATAATTACCCTCAAGTTTTAGGTCATGAATTTTCTGGTGTTATCGCAGATTTAGGATCGAATGTTGATAACCATGAAATTGGTGAAAAAGTGACGGTTGCCCCATTAGTTCCTTGTTATACATGTGACAACTGTCAAAAGGGTGAGCCGGCAATGTGTACCCAGTATAGTTTCATTGGCTCGCGAGAGCCAGGAGCTATGGCCGATTATGTGACTGTCAACGAACGAAATATCGTTCGTTTGCCTGAAACTCTATCATTGAAAGAAGCAGCAATGGTCGAACCTCTAACAGTAGCCATTCATGGTGTCGATCGTTTCCCGATCAAAAGCGGAGCAATAACACTTGTTTTAGGATGCGGAACCATAGGGTTACTGACGATTGGTGTCTTAAAAGCCAGAGGAGCCTCTAAGATTATAGCTGTCGATATTAACCCAAATAAATTGAAAAAAGCAAAAGAACTTGGTGCAACAGAAGTGATCGATTCAAGTAAGGAATCATTGGATGATTATTTTAAAAGGAATCGTCTCCCAGAATATGTTTATGAAACAGCGGGAAGTTCGATGACTCAAGTTCAAGCAATAAAATATGTGGCCAAGTTGGGTTATGTCGTCTATATCGGCAATGCTTTTAAAGAAGTGGTCTTCGAAAGTCAGGAGTTTGATTTGATTCTACGAGGCGAGTTAAATATTACGGGATCTTGGATGTCCTACTCATCCCCCTATCCCGGCTACGAATGGCGAACAGCCGTTGACTATATTAATCGAGGTCTAATCCCAGTGGCAGAGTTAATCACTGGAATTTATGAATTAGAAGATATGGAAAAGGGGTTTGAAGCAATGGTCGCTGAGAACAGTGAAGCTCTAAAAATTATGTATAGAATATCAGGTGATGATTGATGAATCCAGTCATACACTTAATCTGTCCAAACCCCGCTGTAGATAGGACTCTGTTAATTGAGAATTTTAAGGAAGGCGTCCCCAATCGACCTGAAGAAGTGAAAGATTTTCCTGGAGGAAAATCTTTCAATGTTGCCTATTCTTTATTGTTTGGCGGGGTCGATCATGAAGTGGTTGTTCACACAATATTAGGTGGTGAAAACGGTCAGAGAGTTTCACGTTTGGCCAAGGAATCTGGGATAGAGGTTAATTCTATAGATATTGATAAGAATACACGAGAATGCAATATTATTGTGGATGTTCTTAACAAAAATGTTTACCCGATTTATGAAAAGGGATTTGAGCTGACGGAAGACGTATTAAATAAATTAACTCAGCAGATTTTAGGAAGAGTAAAAAGCGGAGATTATGTCGTCTTTTCTGGAACATTGATGCAAGGAATGCCCGATCATTATATTCAAGAGATTCAAGATCAAGTAAATGATCCGACTGTGAAGTTTCTAGTTGATACGAGCGGACAAGCGTTGCAATCAGTTTACATGAACAGTACTCCTTATCTTATTAAAATAAATGATGAAGAATACAATGAATTATTTGATAGTCACCTGGAGAAACCAGAGGAATTTATTGAACATTTACAAGATCAAGTAGATCAAAAAATAAAGCATTTCATTGTGACACTTGGAAAGAAAGGTGCAGTCGCTCGGATGTCTGGTAATTTCTATCAATTGGAATCCAGACCGGTAGACTCTAAAAACCCCGTAGCTTCCGGTGATTTTTTCCTAGGCGGAGTCATCCGCGGATTATTGGATGAAGATAATGACGTTGAGGTGCTGAAGCGAGGCATTGCAAATGCCACTACAAATGTACAATTTTGGTATCCGAAAATTACTCAAGAAATTTATGATCAAACTTATCATCACATAAAAGTCAAAAAATTAAAGGAGAATTAAGATGCCTTTAGTAAATGGATATAAAGTTCTACACGCACTCAAGGATCGACAATTAATTGGTGGTGCTTTTAACGCAACGAACTTAGAAACGACACTAGGAATTCTTGAAGCTATCGAAAAGAGTGGAATTCCAGGATTTATCCAAATGACACCCTCTCACTTGGCGTTTACAGATTTTGATTATCTGGCAGATATCGTTAGAAGATATTCCAAAAACATGAAAACCCCAGTTGCTCTACATTTAGATCATGGACGAAACTTTGATGACGTCAAGATGGCGATTGATGCTGGTTTTACATCCGTCATGTTAGATGGTTCAGAATTGGATTTTGAAGAAAATATTCGAGTAACTAAAGACTCAGCAGATTATGCCCGGTTATTTGATATCCCCCTTGAGGCTGAATTAGGCGCTATCTCTGGGAGAGTGGATGCTGTATCTCTTGAAGAGGCTTTTCATACGGATGCTTATCAAGTCAGAGAATTTGTTGAAAGATCAGGATGTTCCTCATTGGCTGTATCAGTCGGGAACGTTCATGGACTCAATGATAAGGCAGAATTAGACTTTGCCTTATTAGAACAGATTCATCAAGAATCTCCAGTTCCTTTGGTCATACATGGGGCATCGGGATTAGAGGATGAAGAAATCAACCGAATGTCCTATCACGGAGTCTCAAAAATTAATATCGCAAGCGATTTAAGAAAAGAATACATCAAGACCATTGGTGAAATATACAAAAACAATCCCCAATCGTACGCAATCACAGAAACAGCGATTGCTGCAACGGAATCTGTAAAAAACATTACTTATCATAAGTTAATGCGCATGAATGGTCTTGGAGGCTAAAATTAGCCAATTAGCATCAACATATGGATTTTGGAATATAGAAATAAGAAGAATTAAGGTATAAAAATCTAAGGTTTCATTGTTACTATGGTAAGTAACCGTAAAACAATTTGAGTGATGAAAAGATAGCGGTTGAAACAGGAACAAAGATTTAGAAAGTTCACACTCGTTATAATGAGCAAAGGTTTTTTCTGAATATGTCGCTAAAAAAGAGAGCCCACAACTGAAGAAACACTGTATGAGCAAGCTTCAGTCAGAAAGGCTTTTACTTGTATAGGTCTTGCTTTAGATGATACAAAACGGATTAAAGAATAGTTGTTAAGAAAAAAGAATAATTGAGTTAAAAATATTTATGGTTTTCAAAGAATAAGTTGTAATGACCTAAAAATTTTAGATGAATGAGAGAGTTTATTATTATTTTTTGAAATTTGCTTCATTATTTGAAACTGTATATAGCTAGCAATCCTTTGACAAGAATAACCCTTTTAGCTATAATATTTGTGAAAAATAGTGCAGAGGTGGAGGTGGAAGGCTCGTGTTGTTGGAACTTCGGAACAATTAAGAAAGGAAGATAAGTGATGAGATTTTTCCCTGCAAATCGTGGCGACCGAAGATTTAACTCACCGTTATTCGATAGTGATTGGTTTGATGCTTTGGGTCCAGGTCATTTCGTGAAAACAGACATTCGTGAGACAGACGACGCATATACTTTAGAGGCGGAAATTCCAGGATTTAATAAAGAAAATATAAAAATCGATTACGATAACAATATTTTGACGTTATCAGGGGTTGAAGAGTACGAATCGGATGAAAAAGATAAAGAAACGGGTAACTATATACGTCGAGAACGTTCCACTCAATCTTTTAGCCGTCAATTTGTATTCCAAAATGTTAAACCAACCGAGATAAAGGCCACATACAAAGATGGCGTCTTGATGGTTAATTTACCGAAAGAAACGACAGGTGAGAGTACGGCACGAAAAATTGAAATCGAATAGTTAATGCACAACCCCAAGAAATATGTCTTGGGGTTTTTAAGTAATTAGGTGTTATTTAAAGCCTACATAATTATGTGATAAATACGGTCGATTTAAAAGGACTAGGAGGCGAAACTCATGGATAAAAAATCATTTTTAGAACACTATAAATCACTGGACCGTTCGTTATTTATTGATGAAGGATTAAAAGATAGGGCTCATGACGACCGCCCTTTGCCGATTGGTCATGGTCAGACTATTTCCCAACCTTCTTTAGTTGCGCAAATGACGATTGAATTAGACCCAGAACCACACCATCGTGTTTTAGAAATTGGTACAGGTTCAGGCTATCAGACGGCGTTACTGTCCCCTTTTTGTGAGAAGATTTATTCGATTGAACGAATTCCAGAATTATTAGAAAGTGCAGAAGAGCGATTAATAAAATTAGGATACAAGAATATTGTTTACCGATTAGGAAATGGCTATAAAGGCTGGACTGAAGAAGCACCGTTTGAGCGAATCATTGTGGCGGCCGCCGCTCCTAAAGTGCCATCCGCATTAATAGAACAATTAGCGCTGAATGGACGAATGGTGATTCCCGTTGGACCGAACTTCATGCAAGATTTGTTGGTGATTACCAAAGATGGCGCCGGCAAAATTAAACAGGAAGTCATTGAAAAGGTTGCTTTTGTGAAATTGATTGATTCTGTGTTGTAAATCGATGATTTTATAAATTAATTTTAACTTTTACAAACCAAGATTTCACCGCTAACTCCGACATCAACTGGTCCAGATCCATCCCAGAAATCGATCAACAACTCTATGCCAAATATGGATTGAGTGAGGAAGAGATTCAATTCATTGAAGAGAAAGTGCAACCGATGGAATAAATCCACGTTGGAAAAGTTATGGCACATCTAAGTTATCACAACAATCCCCGTTGCATCTTTATCCTAGGATGCAACGGGGATTGTTGGTTTTAAACGATTTCTATCTGCTCACATATTTCTTAGCATGTTTGGCAGAGTTTCTACCTGAGTTCACTGTGCGAGCACAAGGTAAACCTTCCATATTAAATGTATAAAGAATCACAAAGTGAAAAGCGTTAAATTAGATGATGAGTCAATGGGATGAAATTCCAGAGCGTGTTTCATTGTCAGATTTAAACGTCTAAAAGTTATGTAATTGTACCGATATTTCTAGACTTACGTTTTACCGCGATTTTCAAGACTTAAATGACCTTGCCATCCGCCTGTCTTCCAATTATGCTGAAAATATTTTTAAGCAATCAGATGGGAAAACATTTTATGAAACACACGGATCGAGCAAAACCTAATTTCTTATATTTTGATAAATAGAAGAGATACCCTTTTCATTTCCGTTGTGAATGGTTGAGCTTGATGATATGATAAAAGAAAAAAGCGAGGGTGTTTTCAGATGGCAGAGAAAGTAAAAGCGATTCAAGTGGGCTGTGGTTTGATGTCACAGGTGATCATGAAGTATTTGATCGAGAAGGATATTGAAATTGTTGGAGCGATCGATATTAATCCGGAGATCGTTGGCCAAGACATTGGTGATTATATAGGTCTCCCGCATGCCTATGGAATAAAAATTTCGGATGATGCGGACAAGGTGTTCAGTGAAACAAAGGCGGATATCGCAATCGTCACCACTTTTTCTTACATGAAAGAAATGTATCCAGTGATCCGTCAATGCGTGGAACATGACCTTAACGTTATTACCATCGGTGACGAGGCCATTTACCCCTGGGCGACTTCTCCTGAGGAAGTTAATCATTTAGATCGATTGGCTCATGACCGCAATGTCACTGTATTTGGTACTGGGATGCAGGATGTTTATTGGGTGAATCTTCCAAGCGTTGCGATGGGCGGAGTTCTAAGTGCGACAAAAATCGAGGGAACAATCAGCTATAATGTCGAAGATTACGGCGTAGATGGCATTGATTTCTCTGCTTCTGATTTGTCTTTTAATGAAGCAAGAGAAGCAGGGATGTATCTATGGAATTCGGGCTATAATTCTGCTGAGGCTTTGTGTACAACATTGGATCTTTCAGTCAAAACAATCGAACAGAAGACGGTACCCATCGTTTTAGAAGAAGATATGGTTTCAAAAGTGATGAACGTGGAGTATCAAGCAGGAGATACGGTCGGTATGACGCTTACAACTTCTGTGACCACCCATCAAGGCATTGATCTTCAAATAGACTGTATCGCTAAAATATTTGATCAAGAAGAAAATGACTTATGCGTTTGGACCATTCATGGTGAACCGACAACGACGGTTTGAGTAGACCATCCAGCAACTGTCGAGCATACGTGTGCAACGGTGGTTAACCGAATCCCACAAACTCTCAAGATGTCACCAGGTTACAAGACGGTCAACCATTGGAGACCCGCAGAGTTTTCAGTCTATCCAGTGAGAAAATAGTGTGAAGTGATTGACAAGTGATCGTTAAAATCAAGCCTTGGAGACAATTATGATGTAACCCCCAACATCCGGACTCGGGTGTTGGGGGTTTTAATATGTGATAGATTGTAAAAAGCCATTATGCAATTAAGTTTAACCATTTCGACACTTATTACATGCGCTTTGTGATACATCTTAAGTTTTTCACTCATAGAATTGTTCGGAATAAGCAACACGAAGACTATCAAGATGGTTTACTAGAAATCATCGCTCGCAAATATCAAACGGCATATCTTTGTACAGAGGAGATTAAGAAATATATTCTCAAACAATACAAATACCACCTTTCCCAAGAAGAACCACCCTTTCTAGAGATATTGGCTAATATTTTCGTTCCATTAATTCCTGCGATTATCGCTTCTGGTTTCTTAATGGGAAGTACAATATTATGATTAGCAATGCAAAAGTTGTGGCTGATGCTCAACAAATTGTTGTTAGGAGTTTTTAGTGTTTTATAATTTCTCTTGAATGATCCAATCAATTAATTCCTCAATGGGTTGAAGATCCGGTTGGTCTGCTAGGACAATGAGGATGGCTTTCTTTTGTGGCACGAGGACCATCATCTGACCATCCGTCCCGTGTCCAAAGACGATGCCGTTTTCCTTGGCCAGCCAGATCCCCAAGCCATAGGCATATCTTCTAAAGACTCGCTCGAGATGGTCGACCTGGGGTGTGAGGAATTGGGGTTGACTCATGTCATGGGTCCAGGACTCTGGAATGAAAGATTCCCCATTCAATGGTCCTTGGTTTTGAATTACTTGGGAGATCTTGAGGAGGGCATCTGGTTTCAGCCAAAGCCTCGTGGCACCTGCCAGGTAAGAGCCATAGTATTCCCACTCCCAATCCTGGATGCCCAAAGGCCCAAAGAATTCGCGTCTGGCGAAGTCTTCCAGCGGTTCTTGGAGGAATTCTTGTAAGGTCACACTTAAGAGATAGAAGCCCGCGTTGGAATAGAGGTAGTGGGTGCCTGGCTCGTGAACAATGGGCGCATTCACCGTGAAATTGACCAATTCATCCATGGGGATGGTCTGCAAGTCGCCACGCATTAAGAGGACATCTTCGTAGCCAACGGAGTGGGTCAGCAGATGGCGGAGTTGAACCTTCTTCAAGTAGGGGAGGTTCTCTGAACAAGTCACGGTGATAACATCCTTGATAATCGGGTAGACATAGGTGTCTAGATCAAAGATGGGATAACGTCCTTCTTTGGACAATCGGTGGACCCGTCCGACTAGAAGGGTCATCACGGTTTTACTGATGCTTCGAATATCGCTCTTACTTTCAGTGTTGAGGAAGTTGTATTGGTAGGTCTGTCCGTCTTGATGGATCAAGAGATCATGAAGCTTTAAAGGCTTCTGGTGTTTATCGATTTGATCTTGAAAGGTTTGAACCAGTGTGTCAAAGGTTTGGGAATTCATCAGGGGCCTCCTAGGGTTTCATTCGTATCTCTATTATACGAGGTTTGGTGGTAATCACCAGGTAAAAATTTCAAGTTATTTAGAACCTTCAAAATAAAGTATGTTATACTTTGAACAAGTAATATAAATAGAGGAGTCGACCGTTTCTCAATTGTGTGGGACGGTTTCTTCTCTGAGTATTTCCAGCAAGGCTGGGGAAGGAGACTGATAGAATGTCTGTTAAACGCATGATTTTAAACGAAACATCTTACTTTGGTCAAGGAGCTATTCAAGAGTTGCCCGGTGAAGTGGAGACTCGCGGATTCAAGAAAGCGTGTATTATTACTGATGAAGGCTTAGTAAAGGCAGGAATTGTGAAGAAAATCACCAATCTTTTGGATGAGAATGATTTGGACTACACCATCTTCGACCAGATCGTTCCTAACCCAACGGTTAGAGACGTTCAGGCAGGAGTGGCTGCTTGTCAGGAAGCTCAAGCGGATTACATCATTGCGGTAGGTGGCGGTTCTCCCATTGACACGGCTAAGGCCATCGGGATTATCATGACTAACCCTGAGTTTAGCGATGTGGTCAGTTTGGAAGGTGTGGCACCAACCAAGAACAAGTCCTTGCCAATCTTGGCCATCCCAACCACCTCGGGGACAGCTGCCGAAGTGACCATTAACTACGTCATCACCGATGAAGAAAAGAAACGCAAGTTCGTCTGTGTAGACCCACATGATATCCCGGTCGTTTCATTCGTCGACAGCGACATGATGATGGGCATGCCCAAAGATCTGTGTGCAGCCACGGGAATGGATGCTCTGACCCATGCCATCGAAGGATTTATCACGCCAGGTGCATGGTTGATGACAGACATGTTGCATCTAAAAGCTATTGAAATCATTGCAGAGTCCCTGAGAGATGCAGTTGCTGGAGATCAGGAAGCGCGCGAACAAATGGCTCTGGGTCAGTACCTGGCCGGAATGGGCTTCTCCAACGTTGGATTAGGGTTGGTGCACGGCATGGCACACCCCTTGAGTGCCCGTTATGATATGGCTCACGGAATGGCCTGTGCAGCACTTCTACCAACAGTCATGAACTTTAATCAAGAAGCTACTGGCGAGAAGTACCGCGACATTGCGAAGGCCATGGGTGTGGAGAATGTGGATGAATTGTCCCTGGACCAAGCCCGTGAAGCAGCGGTTCAAGCAGTCCAGCAATTGGGTGAAGATGTAGGTATTCCACAAGCCCTTGCACCACTAGGTGTAAAGGAAGAAGATCTCAAAGATCTTGCCCAAGATGCCTACGCCGATGTCTGTACCCCAGGAAACCCACGCGAAGTCACTCTAGAAGAAATTGAAGATTTATACGCCGGCTTGTTGTAAGACAGTGAATTGAATCACCAAAACAACCTCCACATTTTCATCGGGAATTGTGGAGGTTTTAATGTGTGAATATAATTTCGAAGAAAAAATGGTGCTGGATGATAAGTAAATGATTACTAAATCCAAGTAAAACCAATAAGCGAGCCCATAGCCTCAACCATATAGGGTTTACAGATCCTACTCCCCGTGAGGGGGCAGAACTTTGAATCACAAACAGCCAATTTCAAACATGTACAATGCTGTCCTACGCGTTTTTCACACAAAAACACCCCAGAAGAAATTTTTCTTCTGGGGTTTGTCTATTTATAGGCCTCTTCCAAGTCCTGCTCCAGGATCCAGCTGTAGAGGTGTTCCAGTAAGTAGGCCCGTTGGCTCTTGCTTTGAGCGGCGGTCTTTACTTGGAGGATGCGGTCTTTGAAGCCGATGACATTGAAGTTGGGGGCTTCGCCGGTTTGCCAGTGGGACATGCCGGGTCGGATGGTGACGGCGTCTCCCACGGCGAGAGCTTTGAAAGGGGAGGTCTTTGCAGGTCGAGCAGTTGACGGTGGATCAGTCTTTGAAGAATTCGATAGAATAATTCGATACCAATGGGTTGGATGGCCTGCAGCAGCCGTCCAACCGTCAATGGGGGTTCGAGCGATGCCACGACGTGTATAAGTACAATGGATAATCGTTTGAGCATTGAGTACCACTCCTGTATGTCCGCCGGCGCCTAGAGATCTCCCTTTATGGCCAGAGACGAAGAGGTCACCGGTCCGGATGTCCTGGCGCTTGATGGGGCGGAAAATGACATCTTCTAAGCTGTAGAGAGTTTCGGTGTTTCCCAGCCGGGTACCCGCCGGCAAGACTCCGGCATGAATTAAGGCACTGTAGACGGCACTGGAACAGTCATAACTATGGGGACCGTTGCGGTGGGTCATGGAATAGGACACCTTGCCTTCTCGGTCGCTGAACCATTGGATGAGTTTTTGAATATGGGGCATATGATCATCTCCTGATAATATTTAAAAGAAAAGCCCCTTACATCTTGTAAGAGGCTTGAAAGACTACTCGGCTTGGTAAATGTCGTCTACCACGCGCTTCACATAGCGGGCACCGACAGGCTCCACGTAGAGTGGGCTGTCTTCTTGTTCGAAGGCTCCGGATTGGGCAATGGCCTCCTGGGCGGACTTAACTTCGGCGACAGTCAGTCCTACCTTGGGCTGGTTAATTCGCAAGGTACGGCTGGATCCTAAGGCATTCTTAAACTGTAATTCTAAAATTGCTCCCATGAATGATTCTCCTCTTATTCAAATTGTGTGCGGGTAACAACCATTAAACTTTCAACGGGGGCTTCCGTCACTAAAGATAGGGCATCTTTCAAAGTCTTCAATTGTTGGTTGGTGATGGTATGGCTCAGGTTGGACAGGGATTGTCGGGCCTTGCCTCCTTCGCCGTCGGTGAAATAAAACTCCAAATTGGAACGATCGATTTTTGAAATCATGGTGATTCTCCTTTGTTGAATGGTTTGGTAAGGCAGTGACAGAGCTTTCAGGGTCCCTCTACGGGGAAGTGAAGCTTCTGTGTGGTGCGCTTACACCCTTAGAGACGGCCATTTGGGTCAAAGTGTCCGATTAATCGGAAAGAAAATGTAAATTCATGAGTTTATTTCGCAAATTGGTCCGCCAGCGGTAGTAGGTGTCTCGGCTAACCCCCAAGCGTTGGATGCGTTGGGTATGGGTCAACTCTTCGTTTAATAATAGGACGACCAATTGAATTTCTTGAGGGTTTAAGTTTTCTTCCAAACGTTTCAAGAGGTCTTGGTCAATGGTGGCTTGAGAGGCCATGTCTTCCATAGTCTGGGCTTCCAACCATTCGTCGGAGTAGATTTCCCGTTCCTTGTTTCTGTAATCCTGGCGCTGGTAATCCCGGATCTTCCATTGAATTCGCCTGCGGGCATAACTCATAAATTGCCGGCGAATCTCGATGTCTCGGGAGAAGGGGTCAAACTTGCTGTCTTTGTAGGCATCTAAGAGCGCCAGTCGGGCCACTTGGGCGTAGTCGTCGTAATCGGACCAGGAGCCGTCGATCATGCAGCGGTGTAAGCAAAAGTAAATAAAGTTTTGGTATTGATGTAAAAGTTGGTCTTCATCGGGTTGTTTGTGTAAATTCATTGGCAATAAATCCTTTCTGTCAATATTCAAGGCCTTGAGAACCCATTGAACTATTTTCCGAAATAATTCGCCAATATGACTAAAATGCCTTAAATGATATTGGACAGACACCTAAATGTGACAATATTACCAACTATTTTAAATAAGTAGTTGCTTCTGGGCGGAATCTACGTATAATTATCTTTCGCCAAGATTGATTTGATGCTATTGGTTTCTACTTTGTTTTGTCAAAGGCCGAGAAACCTTGGATAAATTTAAGGGAACCTTTGTAATAATTTATTTGAATTCTTTCAGGTTAGTCATGGTTAAAATTATTAATTTTATAGGAGAAAATATGTTTGAGCAAG
>CALYPW010000032.1 GCA_945278685.1 uncultured Dolosicoccus sp. | reverse complement strand
TTGGAAATCTTTAACCATTCCTCTTTGATTATTTGGCCAACTTTGATCATCATTGTGGTGACGGCCTTGTTCCTCTTACTATTCTCAAAGAAGGAGGCGAGGGGTCATGAGTGATTCAGTCACACTGAAAGTAAAGAATCTATCGGTGATCGTTGACCAGGAACCTGTGGTTCACGATGTGTCCTTCACGATCCGTCGCGGACAAAAGCTGGCCCTTGTGGGGCCAACCGGTGCTGGTAAGTCAGACCTGATTGCTGGGATTCTCAATGATTTTGACAGTAACATTGTGGAGTATCGCGGACAGGTGATTCATCCTCAAGTCGGGAACTTCTTGGAACTGGACTTTGCTGAACGTAAGCAGGCAACCGCACGTTTCTTGGCCATTATCTTGCAGGAGGGGATTCATTCATTGAATCCCGGCATTACGATTCACCAACAACTCTTGGAGTTGGTCCATCATTTGCGTTCGGTCACAGAAGAAGTGGCTCGTAGCGTGATTCAGGAAATTCTTGAATTTGTGGCGTATCCTTATCTGCCGGCGAAATTGGATGCCTATCCTGAGGACTTAAATAATGAGGAG
Organism: uncultured Dolosicoccus sp.; assembly: GCA_945278685.1. GTDB lineage: Bacteria > Bacillota > Bacilli > Lactobacillales > Aerococcaceae > Dolosicoccus. The sequence continues at coordinate 11,257 of CALYPW010000032.1, read as the reverse complement.
ATTCAAAAAGTTCTGATGGCTCTCACCTTAATTCAGCGCCCCCACGTCATCATTGCTGATGAGTCCGTGCGGGCTTTGGACACAGTCACCCAGAAGGTGTTTGTGGATTTGTTGGAGAAGATTCATCAAGAGTTGGGAATCAGCCTTTTATTTGTGACCAACAACATTGGCCTTGCCGCTCAGATTTGTGAGGATGTGTTAATTCTTGATCACGGTCAGATTGTGGAAAGAGGCAAGATGACAGAAATCCTGACCCATCCCCAGCAATCCGCTACTCAACAATTGGTGTCCGATCATGACCGAATGAATGCTTTGATGGAAGAAGCACAAACAAAGGATCCCAGCTTGATGCGTCAAGGAGATCCTTTGTTGCTAGTGAAGGATTTGCATAAATCTTATGACCAAGGCACCGTTCGAGCCTTTGAAAAGGTGAGTTTTGATTTATTTGCGGGAGAGTCTTTGGGAATTGTCGGTGTCTTAGATACTGGAAAAACTAGTTTGGCCAAAGCATTGACAGGAATTATTCCTGTGGACAAGGGCAAGATCCTCTTGGAAGATAGGGTTCTGGATTTAGATTCTAGAAAGGCTATGGAGCGTTTCTACGAGATTCAAATGATCTTCCAAAATCCCCACCGCATCTTTGACAAAGGCAAGACGATTCGGTATTCCTTGAAGGAGGCCCTAGCAGCGGCCATTGACCACAAGCATCTTTATCTTAATGTGGAAGTAGGTTTGGAATTTCTCCACGAGCTGATGTTGATGGCGCGGTTGAGTCCTACGAGCTTGGACAAGTACCCGGACGAGCTAGACGGGCAAGATTTGCAGAAGTTTTCAATTCTTCGAATTATGCTCTTGAAACCGCGAGTGGTGGTGGCCGATGAGATTTTGAGCCACTTTGACAGCAACATTGCGACCGACTTGATTGAGCTTTTGAAAAGGCTTCAAAGTCATTTAGGTTTCGGCTTAATTTTTATTTCCCAAAACTTTACCAATGTCCGCTTGATTTGTGACCGGGTCTTGGTCATGAAGGACGGGCAAATTGTGGAAGAGAATTACGTGGCTAATCTCTTGGAGAATCCAGAAACGGACTATACCCGGAAGTTGATGGACGCTTTGTCAGAGGCGGACGAATCGATCCATTAAATTCGAAGCATCAAGCAAATCCCTGCACATCAGATGATGGCAGGGATTTTTTGACTGAAAAGATTGACTTCCTTGTTGTTGTTCTTCTTTGCCGTCCTGTTCCTTACTCGCAGAGTAACGAAAAATGGTACCGTTTGAAGATGAAACAGTTGTGGTCACAACACCATCAGCATTCGTAATCCCAGTCGATTGTTCAAGGGCACCATGTCCTTGATTAGGACGAGTATTTACTTGAAGAACATCACCAGTTCGGGTGAGGTTGCCTCTCTTTCCCTTGTTTTTCAGATTCGCTGGATTCTTTCTTAGATTCGTCCTTGGACTCGGCAGGGGGTGGAGTCGTTGCTTCTGACTCTGGAGCAGGTGGCTTTGTAACTTCCGGAGTAGCTGGCTTGTCAGGAACAACGTTTTCAACGGCAGGATCAGTGTCTCGGGCATGAGCCAAGGTCCAAGCGGACGCCATTCTGGTACGCGAAAGGGCTGATCCGACGCTCAGGCTGAAACCAGGCAATATTTGCTGATATCTTCATGATAATCCCCTCATAATATTACTTGTTAATCATTACGTCTATATACTCACATGAGCTTGATTTTTCGGTAATTGGAGTCATTATTTCAGAGGTTCATTAACTTCATTTTCAATGATTTTATTTTGCGGACACTGAGCAATGAATTTTTGATTTATGACGCAAGAACCAGTAGAATTATCAAGGAATAAAGAGAAAGAAAGGTCGGTGACCGATGCATTATTTTGACAACAGTGCAACAACACAACCGTTGGACAGTGTGATGGCTACCGTCCAACAAGTGGCCCAGACATATTACGGCAATCCATCCAGTCTGCATCCTTTGGGCACTCAATCCAAGGAATTGCTGACTTCTGCTCGCCGTCAGATCAGCGAAATTCTGCGCGTAAGCCCCGAGGAGGTCTACTTTACCTCCAGTGGGACAGAATCTAACAATTGGGTCCTTCAAGGAGTAGTGGATGAATTAATAATCATTCATCCCAATCGCCGGCAAGTGATTGTGTCCGCTGTGGAACATCCTTCCATCTTTGAGCAGATACCTGTCTTGGAAGCCAAAGGTTTGGAGGTGCTCATTGCGCCAGTGAATGGGGAAGGCGTTTTGGATTTAGAAGCTTTGAAGGGGTTATTAAGTGATCAAGTCCTGCTTCTTACACACCTAGCGGTTAACAATGAAGTAGGCAGTATCCAGCCGCTGGAAGCTGTGTCCCAGCTATTAAAAAACTATCCCCACATTGTTTGGCACGTGGACGGCGTTCAAGCGACGACGACCCAATTGCAGCTGCTTTTTGACGAGCGGATCGATTGTTTATCCTTGTCCGGCCATAAGTTCCACGCCTTGCGTGGGACCGGCTTGCTCGTTTTAAAAGAGCGGGTGTCCACCCGGCCTTTCCTCTATGGTGGAGGGCAGGAAAGGGGTTACCGTTCAGGGACTGAGGCTCTTCCAACGATCGCTGGGACGGCTCGTGCCTTGCGAGTAGCCTGGGAAGGACAAGACGCTCTTAAGGAACGTTTGGCTAGTTATCGTCAGCGCATCGTCGACTACTTGTCAAAGCTCCAGTGGGAGATATACGGCGGGAATTCAACCAGTGAACACATTGTATGTGCCGGCTTAGCTCCCGTTCCTGGAGAAGTTCTGGTTCACGCCTTGGCTGAGCACCAAGTCCTGGTCTCGACGACCAGTGCCTGCTCCAGCCGCCGTCAACAATTCCACAGTACGCTGACCAGTATGCAAGTGCCCGAGCATTTATCAGCTTCTGCCATCCGCATCAGCATGGGCCAACTCACCAGCCAAGAAGATGTGGACCAGCTTCTCAAAGCCTTGTCCGCGGTCACTGAACAATTGCGTTAAGAAAGGACTTATCATGAAACAAATTCAAGTGCATTACGCCGAGTTATCGACCAAAGGAAAAAATCGTCAGTATTTCCAGAATAAACTTGCCACTCATATCAATTACCACCTGTCCTTCTTGGAGGAAAAGGTCACTGTGCGTCCGCGTCATGACTATCTTTACTTAGAATGGGAGCATATGGATGCCCAGCCTCTCTTAGACATCCTGAAGGATGTGCCAGGGATTGCGCGCTTTGAACCCGTCTACCAGGTAGAATTGTCCATGGATGCCATCGAAGAACAAGCCTTGGCTCTGTTCCAGAAATTAGACTTAAAAGACGACGATACCTTCCGAATTCAAGCCCGTCGTCCGAACCGACACTTTCCAGAAAACTCCATGGCCATTCAACGCCAAGTAGGAAGTTCGGTCGGTCAAGCCTTTCCACAATTATCCGTGGACTTGGACCATGCGGATCATACGTTGGTTATTTCGGTTCAAAAAGATGGCGCATTTATGAGTGTGGAAAGCTATCCGGGTCTGGGCGGTTTGCCTTATGGAACGTCTGGCAAAGGCCTGCTCATGTTGTCGGGAGGATTCGATTCACCCATTGCTGGGTATCAAATGATGAAGCGAGGCATGGCCATCGAAGCGGTGCATTTTGCCAGTCCTCCTTATACCAGTCCGCAAGCGCTGGACAAGACCAAGCGCCTAACCGCTCGTCTGGCTCATTTTGGGATGCCCATTACTTTTATTGAAGTGCCCTTTACCAAGATTCAAACAACCATCAAGGAAGTCATTCCTGATGATTCATCCATGACGGTCATGCGCCGCATGATGTTGCGCATTATGGAGCGCTTAGCCATCCAGCGTGAGTCCCTAGCGGTGATCAACGGAGAAGCCCTGGGGCAAGTTGCCTCTCAAACCTTGGAGAGCATGTACGTCATTAATGAAGTGACAAGCCTTCCGATCTTGCGTCCGTTAATTGCGACCGATAAGAACGAGATTATCGAAATTGCTCGAAGCATCGGCACCTATGATTTATCCAATGAGCCTTTTGATGATTGTTGTACGGTTTTTGCACCGGTTCAACCTCATACCCGCCCGAAATTAGGAGCCATTGAAAAATTGGAAGAGCGCCTAGATGTAGACGCCTTGGTGGAAGAGGCCCTGGCAGGCATTACCCTTGAAACCATTGCACCGGATGATGAAAGTAACTCCCATACCAATCTCTTGTAGGCGGAAAGGACAGGGGGAATCTTTGCGTGTTGACTTCGACTCTTTTATGATGGGAGTAAGGAGGAGATGGGATGGATAAGATTAAGAAATTTCAAGAAGCCCTTCAGAACAGTCAAAGAATTGTTTTCTTTAGCGGGGCGGGCATGTCCACGGAAAGTGGCATTTCAGATTTTCGGTCGGCCGATGGCTTGTACATGGCCAAGACGCATCAAGACTATTCACCGGAAGAAGTGGTCTCTCGCCGTTTCTTAGAGGCTCACCCCCAGGAGTTTTTTGACTATTATTTTGAACATTTGGTAAGTCCTGAGGCAAGGCCCAATGCGGGGCATCACTTCATCGCCCAATTGGAAGAAATTGGCAAGGATGTCACCGTTGTCACTCAAAATATTGACGGTTTGCATCAAGTGTCTGGTAGCAGCAAGGTCTATGAACTTCATGGATCGGTCCACCGCAATTATTGTGTCGCACAGGGACATTTTTATACTTATGAAGAATTAATCTTGGACGATCAGGGTATTCCGTGTTGTCCAGAAGATGGCAGCCTGGTGCGCCCAGAAGTGGTCTTGTACGGGGAGGTTCTAGACCCGCAAGTGGTTGAGGGCGCCATTGAAGCCATTCGCCAAGCAGACCTCTTGGTCATTCTTGGGACATCTTTGGTGGTCTACCCAGCCGCAGGTCTGATCGATTATTACCAAGGCAAGGACTATGTGGTGATTAATAAGACACCCATTCAGACTTACCGTCCGGGAGGAATTGTTTTTGAATCAACCATTTCTGAAGTCTTTGAAGACGTGCGAGCGTCTTTGGATCTATAAGCGCTGATCGGACCTTGAGAATTTCTGAATACATGTTAAAATATAAGAGATAATTCATTGGCGATGACAAGAAGAGTAATCAATCTTAACAGCGAGGAAGGAGGGTGAGAACTTCCACATTGACGAACGTCCCTTGGAGCCTTGAATGCGAACTGGCAACATAGTAGTGTTCAACGGAGACCTCTCCGATATCAAGGGATGAGGATAATTTCTAGGGGAATTGTTAAATTTAGGTGGTAACACGCATACAGGCGTCCTATGCAGATAGGACGTCTTTTTCTTTTTTTATTTTTTAAGCAAAGGAGTCATGACATGTCAGACATTCATTTATCAACACGTTATAACCCGCAAGAGGTTGAAGCCGGGCGCTACCAGGAATGGGTAGACAAAGGTGTCTTCAAACCCAGCGAAGATCCCAACGCAGAGCCTTATTCCATTGTAATTCCTCCACCCAACGTGACGGGGCAATTGCACTTGGGACACGCTTGGGATGTGACCTTGCAAGACATTATTATTCGTCAAAAGCGTATGCAAGGCTACGACGCCTTGTGGTTACCGGGCATGGACCACGCAGGAATCGCGACCCAGGCCTTGGTTGAAGCGGAGTTGCGCGAAGAAGGTCTTTCGCGCCACGATCTAGGTCGTGAGAAATTCTTAGAAAGAACTTGGGAGTTTAAAGAAAATCATGCCGACATTATTCGTCAGCAGTGGGCCAAGATGGGAATTTCTGTGGATTATTCCCGCGAGCGTTTCACTTTGGATGAAGGGTTGAACAAAGCTGTTAACAAGGTGTTCGTGGATTTATACAAGAAAGATTTAATTTACCGCGGGGACTACATTGTTAACTGGGACCCTCAAGCCCGTACTGCCTTGTCCGACATTGAAGTTGAGCACGAGGATGTTCAAGGTTCCTTCTATCATATGAACTATCCGGTGAAAGGCAGCGATGAACTCTTAGAGATCGCAACCACCCGTCCAGAAACCATGTTGGGAGACACGGCTGTGGCTGTTCATCCAGAAGATGAGCGTTACCAACATTTGATCGGTCAATCGGTCATTTTGCCTTTGATGGATCGTGAGATTCCGATCATTGCGGATGACTATGTCGATCCGGAGTTCGGAACGGGAGTGGTCAAGATTACCCCTGCCCACGATCCCAATGATTTTGAGGTAGGAAACCGTCACGCTTTACCAAGAATTAACATCATGCACCTGGACGGTAGCTTGAATGCGAACGCAGGTGCTTATGAGGGCATGGACCGATTTGATGCGCGCAAGAAAGTCACCGAAGATTTGAAAGACTTGGGTCTCTTGGTCAAAATCGAAGAACACGTTCACAGTGTGGGCCACTCCGAGCGAACCGGTGTCGTTGTGGAGCCATTACTCTCTACTCACTGGTTCGTACGTAAGGAGCCATTGGCCCAACAAGCCATTGATAACCAAGTGGGAGAAGGGGCTGTTAAGTTCTATCCACCACGTTTCAATGACACCTTCTTAACCTGGATGGAAAATGTCCATGACTGGGTCATTTCCCGTCAATTATGGTGGGGCCATCAGATTCCTGCTTGGTATCACAAAGAAACTGGGGAAATTTATGTTGGTGAAACCGCTCCAGAAGATGAAGAGAATTGGGACCGTGACGAAGATGTCTTGGATACTTGGTTCAGTTCCGCACTATGGCCTTTCTCAACCATGGGCTGGCCAGAAGAGACCAAAGACTTTGAGCGTTATTTCCCAACGTCCACCTTGGTTACCGGTTATGACATTATCTTCTTCTGGGTGTCCCGCATGATTTTCCAAAGTTTGGAATTTACCCAGGAACGCCCTTTTGAAAACGTTCTCATTCACGGGTTAATTCGTGATGCCGATGGCGTAAAGATGAGTAAGTCCTTAGGCAACGGGATCGACCCCATGGATGTCATCGATGAATATGGAACAGACGCCCTGCGATGGTTCTTTGCGAACGGTTCTGCCCCTGGCCAAGACGTTCGTTACAGTCCTGAGCGTTTAGGAGCTGCTTGGAATTTCATTAACAAAATTTGGAATGCCAGCCGCTATGTCATGATGAATGTGGATGGGATGACCATTGATCAGATCAACATTGGCAAAGACAAAACTTTGGCTGATCGTTGGATCTTGGCACGTTTACAAGAAGTGACGGAAGAAGTCACCCGCTTATTCGAACGTTTTGAATTCGGGGAAGCCGGACGCACCTTGTACAACTTTATTTGGTCCGATTACTGTGATTGGTACATTGAAATGACCAAGGAAAGCCTAGAAGACGACTCCACGGACAATACCACGACTCGTAGTATCTTGATCCATGTCTTGGATCAATTCCTGCGTCTTCTACACCCAATCATGCCTTTCTTCACAGAAGAAATCTGGCAGATGATTGCTCCTGAAGGAGCATCCATTGTGGTGGCAGATTATCCAGTGGTTAACGCTGCCTACCAAGATGAGAAGGCCATTACGTCCATGAAACAATTGATCAGTGTGATTCGTTCCGTAAGAAACATTCGCATTGAAATGAACTCTCCCATGTCGGATGCCGTGGATCTTTATATCCAAGCGAACACCCAAGGAATCGCGGATATTCTGGAAGCGAATAAAGCGTATATTACACGCTTCACCAACCCTTCACAATTAGAAATCAGTACCCAAGTCCATGCGCCGGAAGAAGTGGTCTCAGAGACCTTACCTTTTGCTCAGATCATTTTGCCTTTGGCTGGATTGATTGAAATTGACGATGAAATTAAGCGTCTGCAAGAAGAATTGAAACGCTTAGATTCAGAAATAAAACGTGCCGATGGCATGCTGGCCAATGAGAATTTTGTGGCCCGTGCTCCTGAAAAGGTTGTCGAGGAAGAACGTCAAAAACGTGAAGACTACTTGGGACAAAAAGCAACAGTTCAAGCCCGCATTCAACGATTGGAACAACTGAATCAGTAATTGAAGGAGATTTTATGACTCAACAACCAGCGGTGGATGTGGCCATAGACTGGTTACATTCCCAAACCACCGAGCGACCCACTCAAGGGTTGGAACGTGTCGTTCACGCCTTGGAGCTTCTCGACAATCCCCATGAAGGTTTGCCGGTGATTCAAGTGACCGGTACTAACGGCAAAGGTTCAACGACCAAAATGTTGGAAGGTCTATTGATGAGTCAAGGATACAAGGTGGGGTCATTTACCTCACCTTTTATTTTGACCTTTCATGAACGTTTCCAAATTAATCAAAAGAACATTTCGGACGAGGACTTGATCAACTGTGTCCATCAATTGCAAGATTTAAATCAAAAAATGTCGCAAACTTCTTTGGGTCCCTTGGTCTTCTTTGAGTTGTATACAGTGCTGATGGTTTTATACTTTGTTCAAAAAGAGGTGGACATTGCCTTGGTGGAGGTTGGTATCGGTGGCAGGCGGGACTCTACCAATGCCTTGACTGCTGATTTGGCCCTCGTGACCACCATTGGCTTGGATCATGAAGAACATTTAGGCTCGACCTTAAGGTCCGTGGCTACCGAAAAGTTTGGAATCGTCAAGGAAGGAACGGCACTGGTTGCTGGACGCTTGCCCCAAGAAACCTTCGAAGTACGACCGAGCGGTGAATCCTATTATTTGGGAGAAGATTTTGAAGCCCAAGAAATTGTCTTGGGAAATGGGGGTATCTATGAATTTACCTACCAAGAAGCGACTCTTCAACTTCCAAAAGTTTCTTGTGGCTTAATTGGGCGCCATCAGGTGGACAATGCCTGTGTCGCCCTCAAAGCTTTCCATTGGTGGATGAATCGTGCACACCTCCCGATTGATTGGCAAAGGGCTCTGGATCAATTGGGGCGTACACAGTGGATGGTGCGCATGGAGAAGGTCTACGCGCGGCCAGATGTCTACTTGGACGGGGCCCACAACCCCCAAAGTCTGCAGGCCTTGGTAGCGTCCGTGAAGAATTTGTACCACTCACCGGTCACTCTCTTGTATGCCGGTCTAGCCACCAAGGATGTGAGCGGAAATTTACAGATTCTGTCCCAAGGATTGCCAGATTCTACGCTTTTAGTCACCGCTTTTAATTTTCCCCAGGCTTGGAAACCTTCGCCGGGAGAATTCCCGGTGGTGGAGGACTGGCAGAAGTTTGTTCAAAACCATTTAAAGACTCAAGACACGCCCTTGATCGTGACGGGTTCCTTGTATTTTGTCGGACAAGTGCGGCAATTTTTGAAGAAAAAATAATGAAAGAGGGCATTTTTTGCGTATCTATTCTATAAGGGGGTAGATGCAATGATGCACTCATCATTTATTGAAGAAGTTCCCAAATCTTCACAACCACGGGAACGATTAGCAACCTACGGCGCTCGAGCTTTGAGCGACGAAGAATTATTGGCCATTGTTTTACGCACTGGAACTCGTAGCACCCATGTCTTGGATTTGGCTCGGAGGTTCTTGAGGCATTTCGACAATTTGCACAATTTGTCTCAGGCGAGCTTGGAGAATTTCCAAGAAGTAGCGGGGATTGGTCCGGTTAAATCCATCGAACTGAAAGCCGCCATTGAATTGGGCCGGCGCATTCACAAATGCACCTTGCCACGGTATGGGCGCTTATCGTCCACGGGCATGGCCGGGGAATGGCTCATGGAACATATGCGGCATTTGCACCAAGAACATCTCATGGTGCTCTTCTTGAATTCCAAAAATGAGATCATTCGCAAAAAGACAATATTTATCGGAACGGTTAACCAATCGGTGGCCCATCCGCGGGAAATTTTTAAAGAAGCGGTGAAATATCCAACGGCTCGCATGATTCTGGGACACAATCATCCTTCGGGAGACCCGGAACCGTCTTCGGCAGATATCCAGTTTACCGAGCGGATGATTTTGTGTGGGGGCATGATGGGCATAGAGATCTTAGACCACATTGTGGTTGGTGAATCCAGTTATGTCAGTATCCGCGAAGATTACGATATTTTCGATTAGTCAATCTTTAGACTCTCACATTATATTGTGAGGGTCTTTTTTCTTTGAGAGCAACCATATGTTCGCTAGCTTTAGGTCAACCTTCTTTGGTATAATCATTTATTGAATGAACCGATTGATTGAAGGAGGGATGGCTGTGTTTTTTGCACGGAAACAGCGTTTGGCCATTGATTTAGGAACCAGTAATACTTTGATCTATATTGATGGCAAAGGCATTGCCTTGCGCGAGCCCTCCATCGTTGCGCGCAAAATTGACACCGGTGAAGTCGTGGCCTACGGCCAAGAAGCTGCCGAATTGTCTGGACGCACATCGGATACTTATGAAATTATTCATCCTTTAAAGGATGGTGTGATTGCTCATTTCACTCTGACCAAACAATTATTGGCGCACTTTGTTCGCAAGGCCTTGCATCGCCGTATTTCCCGGCCGGAAGTGGTCATTACAGTACCAAGCAATATTTCCCATGTAGAACATCGTTGCGTGGTAAGTGTGCTGAAGGATTTAGGAATTAGTCGAGGCATGATTGTGGCAGGCCCTTTGATGGGAGCCATCGGTGTGGGCTTAAACATCCAAGAGCCCAAGGGGAAAATGGTGGCAGATTTCGGGGGAGGCACGGCTGACATTGCGGTGATTTCTTACGGAGAACTGGTCCAGAAAAAAACCTTGATGGCGGGGAGTCAAGAAATTAACGACCTGATTCGTTCCTATATCCGGGAAGAATACCAACTGATTATTGGAGATGAGACCGCCGAGGATTTAAAACGTGAGTTAGGAACTGCTTTTTATTCGGACAAGTACCACCAAGAAACCAAATACATCACCGGCCAAAGTTTGATCGACGATCTGCCCCAACAGCGCATCATTCTCGACAAAATTGTGGCAGATGCCATTGATGTGGTGATGCGCCGCATTGTGAAAGGCATTCGCGCCGTCTTAGAAGAAACACCGCCAGAATTGGCAGCGGACATTATTGAAACGGGCCTTGTGCTTATCGGAGAAGGAGCTTATATGCGCCGACTGAGCGAGCGCTTGGAAGAAGACCTCAAAGTGCCTGTGCGAATTGCCTCTCAACCCGGCGATGCTGTGGTGAAAGGTGCTGGGCAAATGATTAGCCAGATGAAGGGACAAGTTAAGGAAATTGAGAAATAACACAATGAAAAGAGGATTGACATGTTAAACAACAAACGATTGATTACAATATTACTGTCAAGCATTGCGCTTGTTTCATTAATTGCCTTTA
>CALYPW010000031.1 GCA_945278685.1 uncultured Dolosicoccus sp. | reverse complement strand
AAACGGACGCATGGAGACCACGAATTCCCCCGTGAAATCACCTGCAGGTACAGCTGGAATGTTGGTATTATACATGGCCACGTTGCGGCCTTCTGCCACGTGTTTCAAAGGAATACCTGCATCGCGAATGGCTTGCTCGAAAGTGAAGCTACAACCGATCAAGAAGGTAACAAAATCATCTTGCCAATAATCTTTGATGTCAGTGACTTCATCCACTTTGACCCCATCTTTGTAGATGAAATATTTGGGAACATCCGTTCGAATATCCGAACCTTTGGCGTAGACGCTTTCAACGCCCCCATCTTCAATGACATCAATGATGGGGACCGCTTTTTTGTTTCGAATGCCAAACAAGAGAAAGTCAAAGGCGTATTTTTTAGGCAGAATGACTAAATTGGCCTGTACCTTGTCGCCGGCAGCACCGGAGGTGGTTCCGGTGAATTCACCGCTTCGGATGAGTTCGCGTAATTTTTTAGAATCCATGGGATGCACTCCTTGTACGTTCATGTAGTCGTCGTTGTGTTATTAACAACTATACCGAGAGGTGTTGGCAATGTCAATGATTAGCCGAAATAGTCGTGGGTGCAAAAACAGCTTCCCGAAGGAAGCTGAGATTCTAATTTTCGACTAGGCCCTTGAAATAAGCAGAAATTTCAGGGTTTGCTGTTTGTTTAAACCAGAGATTGGTCGTTGCATCTTGAGTTTGTTGGGTGACCAAGGTGAAAGGCTGACCATCTTTAATAGCCATGACGTAAAGGGTTGGCTCCCCTGGAGTGACTTCATTGGTGCGATTATAGTAAGCCACAATATTGTAGACGCCAGGTTGTAACTTAAAGTCGTCCCCCGCCCAGACAAAAGGAGTTTCCGGATCGAACTCTGCCGTTCCCTTTTCGACCATGCTATCAGGGAGACCGACGCCTAGGTAATCAGAAGTGATCTCGTAGACTTGTCCTATGCTTGGTCCAAATTCATTCATGACGTAGTTATCCAGCTGTGCTTTCTTGTCCGCATTGAAAAGTGAGTGACCCGTTGGGGTATCTTCTTCTACCGTTTTTTCATCCTCAGAAGAAACAGCGGGAGCCTCCTCTGGCTGACTAGAAGCAGTCGCTTCTTCTTGGGAAGCTTGTTTTTCTAGAATGGCTTCTAAATCATCCGAGGCTTGGGAGGTTTGAGAGGTTTGAGATTCAACGACTTCTACCTCGGACTTCTCTTCCGTTCCTTCACTGACAGGTGGTGTTTCCGTTTCAGACGTGGCTTCTTCACTTTCCACTTTTTTCAAAATTTGCTCTAAGTCGTCTGACTCTTCCGCACTCTCTTCGGTCACGGCGGATTCTTCTGACTCTTGAGACTTCTCATCTTCTGAAGACTCTTCTTCCTTTTCACTCTCTTCAACCTTGTCTGGTTGTACTTGAGCGATATTGGCATAAGGTTCCCAGTGATTGTCCAAGGCTACGCCATAGAGTGCTTTGAAGTCAAACAAGTCACCAACTTCAACTTCTACTTGTTGTGCTTCATCGATTTCGAAGACTTTTTGGCCTTTGACTCGGTAGTGTCCAACGGTGGCTGCTTGAGGACCGGATGACAATTCGCGTACTTGGAAGTCATTCTCTTCATTCTCCATATAGAGATAGACTTCTGGTGCATAACCACTCGCATTGGCAATCATTTGGATCTTGGTTGCCTTTTCTGGATCTGTTTGAATCAATTGCTGGTAATTGTTAAACAACTCCAACAGTTCTTGACGCAGGGCGTCGCCGTCTTGATGGGTGGATAGGTGATAGAAAGCCAAAGTGCGGATCTCATTAAGTGCCGTCATTTCTTCAGGACTGATGCTTCCTAGGAATTTTTCTACCAGGAAGGTGTGGGACAGAATGTCTTGAACATTTACTTCACCTGCGTCAATTCTTTCCCAAAGTTTTTTGTAGATGGCTGGAATGACTGCATGGTAGACATTCTTATCTGAGAAGTCTTTTCGATCCATGGCCTGAAGCTCTTCGGTCGTGAAACGATCGGTCAGTGTCGGTAACAACTCACCCCAAGGCATGGAGGTGTTGTTCACAATGCTCTTTTTAATCGCTTCTGAGGTTTTTTTGTCTTGGGCCGCATGGGTTTTAGAGAAGTCCTCTAAAAGCTTGCGTAACAGATTGATCGTTTCTTCATTCTTTAAGAAATCGTCGATTTCTTTGTCAGATAGCCCTGACTCTTTCAACAATCGTTTGATTTCATCTTGGAGTCCTTTATCAAATTTGTGCTTATGCTGAAGGTTATTAATGACGAATACTTTCAATTCTCCGATAAAGATATTGATATTCACCTTTGGTGGGACATCAATGACCAGCTGATTGATGATGGTGATTTCACTTTGCGCGCGCTGAGTGTCTTCCGGTGATAACTTCACGCCGGATTTCTCCAAGAGGGCATACACACCCGCCAAGGCTCCTTCACCGGTCACTGGTGTCACCGTGGCTACTCGGATGAGGACATCCTCAGCACCTGCGGTAATGGCCGCATTCTGATAGGTAGAGGCAGAAACTTGTTGAATGTTTTGTGGGGTCACGATTTGAACTTGTACGCCGTAACCCGCCTCTTTGGGTTGAATAATGGCACTGGAATAGACTTGGGTATCTTGAGTTGATCCGTCTTGCAAGTACTTGTTAATCATGGGGCCATCGACACGTAAGATGTTCTTGTCAGGTACTTCCGTTCCGCTTAGAAGACGTTTAGTCATTTGGGTTTGATCCGCATTCAAGGTAGCCCCCAGGGACATCAAGCTGTCTTCTTGATGCTGGCGCACCGTGGCTTCTACGGTTGGAACAATGGCTGAAAGTGTGTGGACAGGCAATAAATTCAAAACCGCGAGGGTTGAAAGTGTGAGTGTAAATCTTCGCTTCATAGGGATTCCGCCTTTCCTTTTTCTTATTCTCATTATAACACATGCAACCCTTCCCTTCCTTTCAAAACCATTAACAAATCATTGGATATAAAAAAGACAACCGATGCTTAGGCATCGATTGTCAGATTGGAATTATTTTTCAACTTTGCGCGCCGCGTGACGAGCGGCTCTTTCCCGCTCTCCCTGGTCCAAGATCTTCTTACGCAGACGAATACTTTCTGGCGTAATTTCACAGTACTCATCGTCGTCCATGAATTGTAGAAATTCTTCCAAGGTCATCTTACGCGCTTCTTTGATGACGGTGGTTTGATCCTTGGTGGCTGAACGAATGTTGGTGGCCGCTTTCTGGCGGGTAATATTGACCGTTAAGTCTTCCTCTCGATTGTTCTCACCCACGATCATTCCCCCATAAACTTCAGTTCCTGGTTTAATGAAAATGGTTCCGCGGTCTTCCAAGTTTAAGATACTATAAGTGGTCGCAGTGCCTGTATCCATGGATACCAAGGTTCCGTGACGACGGCGACCAATTTCGCCACCCACACTTGGTTGATATCTTTCAAAGGTGTGGTTCATAATTCCATAACCAGAGGTTAAGGAAAGGAATTCTGTGGAGAACCCGATCAACCCACGGGCGGGTACCAAGAAGGTGATGCGTACATGACCTGTGCCAGAATTTTGCATGTCCAGCATCTCGCCGCGGCGCTCTCCCAAGGCTTCCATGACGGCTCCCATGTATTCCTCCGGAACATCAATTTGAACACGTTCAAAAGGTTCTTGAAGAACGCCGTCAATCTCACGCATAATGACCTGGGGGCGAGACACTTGGAATTCGTTGCCTTCTCGGCGCAAGTTTTCAATCAAGATGGACAGGTGCAATTCTCCACGTCCTGATACCACAAAGGCATCGGCTGAGTCGGTTTTCTCGACACGTAGGGATACGTCTGTTTGCAGTTCTTCCATTAGTCGCTCATGCAAGACACGGGAAGTCATGTAATTTCCTTCGCGCCCAGCAAAAGGTGAAGTGTTGGTTAAGAACTCCATTTGCAAGGTTGGCTCATCAATGTGGAGACCTGGTAACGCCTCTTGGTGGTTAGGATCCGTCAAGGTCTCGCCGACATAAATATCGTCAATTCCTGAAACTGCTATGAGGTCTCCTGCTTGTGCTTCTTCAATAGGCACACGCTCTAGGCCCAAGAAGCCGTAAAGGGAGGTGACGCGGTGGTTGTGAACTTCATCGTCGGCTTGAATGACGCTGACGGTGTCTCCCACACGGATGGTTCCGCGAAAGACTCGCCCAATTCCGACGCGTCCCACATAAAGGTTGTAATCCAAGAGTGACACTTGGAATTGAAGAGGTTCTTCGCGGTTGTCTTCAGGGGCCGGAATATGATCCAACACGGCATCAAAGACATAATCCATGGTTGCTTCTTGGTCCGCAGGATCTGGAGAATCGCTGGAAGTTCCATTGACTGCCGAGGTGTAGACTACTGGAAAATCCAATTGTTCATCACTGGCTCCCAGATCCAATAAGAGCTCCAAGACATCGTCCACGACTTTTTCCGGTTGTGCTTGTGGTCGGTCAATCTTATTGACAACGACTAGGGGTGCCAGGCCCTCTTCCAAGGCTTTCTGGAGGACAAAGCGGGTTTGTGGCATGGTCCCTTCATAAGCATCCACTACCAAAATTACGCCATCAACCATCTTCAGGATTCTTTCAACTTCTCCTCCGAAGTCCGCGTGTCCTGGCGTATCTAAGATATTGATGCGGGTGCCCTTATAATCCACGGCGGTGTTCTTGGAAAGGATGGTGATTCCACGCTCTTTCTCCAAGTCGTCACTGTCCATGACTCGCTCACCCACTTCTGTGTGAGTGGCCAAGGTTCCAGATCCTTTTAGTAATTCGTTGACCAAGGTCGTTTTTCCGTGGTCGACGTGTGCAATAATGGCGATGTTACGTATATCTTCTCTTTTAGTCATTTAATTCCCCTGATTTCAAAATTTCTATTACCTGTTGATGAACGGCTGGTTGTGCAAAAATCACCGGCCCTTTATGGAAAATATCCACCGAACTGCCATCGGGTCGGGTCATGGGAAAACCGAGAATTTCAGCCAACACGTGACCAGCGCCCAAGTCCCAAGGCTCCAAGCCTAAGGACAGATAAACGGCCGTTCGTCCGGTTAATACATCCAGAATAGACAAGGCGCCCGAGCCATTGTAACGTCCCCCTAAAGAATAATCCAAAAGCTTGCGACAATTGGGGTACTTTTCGTGGGCATACATATCCATATTTCCAGAGACCAAACCTTGACGAATGTCTGAAATTTCTAATGGAACGACTGGTTCTCCATTGAGAAAAACACCTGCACCCACCCAGCCATAATAACAGTGATCGCGCATCACATTGTAAATGTATCCTGCCAAGGGCTGCCCATCTTTATAAATAGCAAGCACAATGGCAAAGTGATCCTTCTGTTTGACGAAGTTCATCGTGCCATCAATGGGATCAATGATCCATAAGTAACCGCAATCGTGGGAAGCTTTTGACCGATCACTTCCCTCTTCTCCAATAGTGTGGTGATCAGGATAATATTGATGGATCTTGCCGAGCAAATACTCTTCCGTTTGGTGATCCATCTCGGTCACTAGATCCTTGGCAGATGTCTTCTCAGCAACGGTTAAATCTTGTCGCAAGGGGGCCTTCAACCGCTCACCGGCAGTTGTCAACCATTCAAGAATCTGTGCATGCATGTGCATCTCCATAGATATTCCTCCTGATGTTTACGGGGTTAATCGAATGCGGGTGTTATCACTCGCACCTTGTTCTTGCAGGCGTTTCATTTCACGAACCACTAAGAATGGAGAACTGCCACTGAGGGCTTCAAATTGACGACTTAAGCGACGCTCTTCTCCCAGACTGGTGACCACCCCTTTATAGGCGCGGTACGATGTTTGAAATTGCGCCAAAGGCACTCCTTGTTCATAAGCTTCCTCTACCGCTTTGAGAAAGTTATGAACAACAATAGTTTCATTGGTCGACCAATCATCATTGATTGGGTAGGCAATTACATCCATGGGCATCTCCTTTTTATTCTCTCGTTAAACGTTCGATAATGGCCGCGTGTTCCGGATAATCCCCAAACAACTCTTCCCGTGAGAAAAGTTCGAAATCTTCATACTCGAAACCTGGAGCAACGGCACAACTAACCACTGCGAAACCTGATTCTACGGAAGACCCGAAGATGACTCCTTTAGGAACGACTGCTTGTAGAACAGCCCCCGAGGAAACGTCTGGTCCTAAACGGATAGTTTCATAATTTCCCTGGGGATCAATAGTATGAATGGTCAATTCTTCCCCATGGTGATAATACCAAATCTCATCGGACGTTAAGCGATGGAAGTTGGAAGGATTGTCTTTTTCCAAAAGGAAATAGATGCTGGTGTATTGCGCGCGATCTTCTCCTTGGGAGTTCTTGGTCAAATCTTTTGACTTCACCACCTGACGGTAATAACCCCCTTCTACGTGAGGTGTCAAGTCGAGTTGTTGGATCCAATCTTTGGCATTCACCGTTTATTCGTCTCCTTCGTATAATTCTGCATTGTGATAGACTTCTTGAACATCTTCATCATCTTCCAAGGCGTCAATAATTTTGTTGAACTGTTCAGTCTCTTCTTTGTCCAAGGTCACGCTTGTTTGAGGAACCATGGTGAGTTCGCTGACTGCTAATTTATAACCTGCCTCTTCCATGGCATCCCTTACGGTGGTAAAGTCCTCGAAGGCTGTGTAGATTTCGTACACATCTTCTTGAGTTTCCAATTCATCGCCGCCCGCTTCCAGAACCGCTAGAAGCATGGTGTCCTCGTCCACATCCGTGGTTGATCGGTCAATGGCAATATATCCTTTGCGATCAAACAAGTAAGCCACCGATCCTTGACTGCCCAAGTGTCCACCGTTGTGATTAAAAGCTGGACGGACCACGCCGGCTGTGCGGTTGCGGTTATCCGTCAAAGCTTGCACTAGAATGGCGGACCCGTTCGGCCCATACCCTTCATAAGTAACTTTTGAGTAATTATCGCCTTCTGCAGAACTTGAACCTTTAGCAATGGCTCGATCAATGTTATCTTTGGGCATGTTTTGCGCCCTTGCTCGGTCAATGGCCAAACGCAAAGCCGGGTTCCACTCTTCATCAGCCCCACCTTGTCGGGTGGCTACATAAATTTCACGTGATAGTTTTTGGAAAATCTTTCCTCTCTTTGCATCAACGACCGCCTTGTGTCGTTTGATATTTTCCCATTTGGAATGTCCTGCCATGGGGACACCTCTTCTCTTCAGTAATGTCTCAATCTTACCAAAAACTCTATCCAATAACTACCTTGAGTCTGGACCCGAGCGGTCAATTTGAGAAATTATTCCACAATTCGAGGGTGCCGCTGACCATTACTCTTTTTTTTAAAAATCTAAAAACCAGCGAGGCGTTGCGCACGCAACCTTGTCGCTGGTTCTAAAGGGGTTCTGCTTAAATATGGATGGCTTGTCCTAACGCTAATTCTGCCGCATCCATGACGGTTTCAGCCAGAGATGGGTGAGAATGAATGGTAAGAGCAATGTCTTCAGCATTCAAGCCACCTTCCACTGCCAAGGTTAATTCAGCAATTAAGTCCGAAGCATTCACTCCGGCAATCTGAGCCCCTACCACGATGTTATCCTCTTTGGTAGTGACTAGACGCACGAATCCCCCGGTGCGGTTCAAGGAAAGGGCGCGACCATTCGCCATAAATGGGAACTTAGAAGCTTTCACATCTAAGCCTGCCTCCTTGGCTTGAGCTTGTGTGTAGCCCACAGACGCCAATTCTGGGTCAGTGAAGCAAACCGCAGGCATGGCCACATAGTCCACTGCGCTAGGCTTTCCGGCAATGGCTTCTGCAGCCACTTTTCCTTCGTAGCTGGCTTTGTGAGCCAGCGCCGGCCCAGCCACAATGTCTCCAATGGCGTAGATGGTATCAACGTTGGTACGTCCTTGCTCATCTACGGGAATTAATCCATTGTCCCCAATCTCAACGCCTGCAATTTCTAGACCAAGGTCTCCAGTATTTGGACGGCGTCCCACTGTGACTAAACAATAATCTGCACGGATGGCCTTTTCTTCATTATTCACTTCGTAGACCACTTCTACCTGATCATCAACCAGCTGGGAGCGAACGGCCAGAGCTTTGGTTTCAATGGTAACACCTTTTTTGCCGAAGTTTTCTTCAACCAAGGCGACCATGTCTTTTTCAAAGGTTGGAATAATTTGGTCGGAACCTTCCAAGATGGTAATTTTGACCCCTAAGTTGGCAAAGGCACCCGCTAGCTCGCTTCCGATATACCCGCCACCGATAATCACGATGTGTTCGGGCAACTCTTCCATTGCCAATGCGCCTGTAGAGTCTATAACACGCTCATTCCATTTGAAGTTGGGAATTTCCACCGGGGTGCTTCCGGTTGCCACAATGGCGTGTTCAAAGGAATAAGTCTGCGCCCTGTCGCCATCAATGACTCGTAAGGTCTCTTCATTGACGAAGAATGCTTCTCCGCGAATAATTTCAATTTTATTCTTCTTCAAAAGCATCTCGACCCCTTGCGTCAATGGGCCGACAACTTTTTTGTCTTTCCATTCCTGGGTTTTCTCAAAATTCAATTCAATGTCATGGGCCTTGATTCCCATGCTGGATCCGAACTTCGCATCATAATAGGTGTGACCTGCTTCGATCAAGGCTTTTGATGGGATACACCCAACGTTTAAACAGGTCCCTCCGATGTAGTCGCGTTCGATGATGGCTACTTTCTGGCCGTTTTGAGCGGCACGGATGGCCGCAACGTATCCTCCTGGGCCAGAACCAATAACGACGGTTTCAAGTTCTATGGCAAAATCTCCAACTACCATTCAACGTTCACCTTATCCTTCCATTAATAATAGCTCTGGGTCGGCCAATAGTCGTTTGATCTCGTTCATGGCTGATTGAGCCGTGGCTCCATCAACAATTCGGTGATCAAAGCTCAACGATAATTTCAGCATGCGACCGATGACAATTTCGTCATTTTCATTGACCACTGGTTCCGTATTAATGGTTCCCATGCCAAGGATGGCAACTTCTGGGTAATTAATAATCGGTGTGAACCACTGCCCACGTACGGACCCAATATTGGTAATGGTAATCGTTCCCTGGTTCATATCCTGGGCAGATAATTTCCCATCATGGGCCAGTCCGGCTTTTTCAGTAATTTCGTCGGCAATTTCAAACATGCTGAGAGTATTGGCGTCTTTGATATTCGGGACGTATAAGCCTGCTTTTGTATCTGTGGCAATGCCGATGTTGTAGTAATTCTTGTAAACAATTTCATTGGTCGCATCATCGATGGATGAATTCAAGACTGGAAATTTGCGGACCGTTGAAATTAGAGCCTTCACAACATAAGGCAAGAAAGTCAACTTGATACCTCGTTCGCCAGCCACATCTTTGAATTTGTTGCGGTGATCCCAAAGCTTGGATACCTCCACTTCATCAAAAAGCGTGACATGAGGAGCGGTATGCTTGGAATTGACCATGGCTCTGGAAATGGCACGGCGAATCGGTGTTAATGGTTCGCGCACTTCTGCTTCTTCCTGGGTAGACACATAAGGTTGTGCAGGGGCGGCAACTGGTGCAGGCGTTGGTCTTTCAGATGTTTCTGCAGTGGCTGTCACTTCTTCAGCGACTTCTTCTTGGGCCACAGTGGTTGCAGAGCCTTCGAATCCGCGCACGTCTTCCGCAGTCACGCGACCACCTGGTCCTGAAGGGGTCACTTGCTGAATGTCCACACCCAATTCCCGGGCCAAACGGCGCACAGACGGCATGGCCAAGACACGGTGAGCAGCATTGTCTGCCCCTGCTTGCCCCGTCGGTTCACCGGGTTCTGCGCTAGCAACCGTTCCGGATGCTTCCGGTGCTTCAGAGGAACTTGCTGCTTCTTCCTCGGGTGCTTGCTCGTCGCCGTCTTCAATCAGATGCTCATAGCCGGGTGCATCAATTTTGATCAATACATCCCCTACAGTTGCAACCTCTCCCGCTTCAAAAAGAATTTCTAAAACGGTTCCTGCCACTGGAGAAGGAATTTCTTCCACCGATTTGTCGTTTTGGATCTCGACAAGGGTATCGTCTTCTTCGACCTTGTCGCCCACCGCAACGTCCCATTGAACGATTTCACCTTCCACAATGCCTTCGCCGATGTCCGGTAGTCTGAATTTATAACTCATTGCTTGGCTTCCTTTCTTAGTTAATTTTTAGAAATCCTGTAGCTCTCGCACTTTATCTTCGATGTCTTTGGCATTTGGTAGCCAATCTCTTTCTGCTTGACCGAAAGGATAGATGGTGTCTGGAGCTGCAACGAAACCTACGGGAGCTTCTAGGGAAAGCACTGAGCGCTCCATAATTTCACCCATGACTCGTTGCCCGACGCCCGCTTGACGTTGAGCTTCTTGAACAACCACCACGCGCCCAGTTTTTTCCGTTGTGGAAACAATGGCCTCAATGTCTAGGGGCTGGACGGTACGTAAATCAAGAATTTCAACAGAAATATCATCTTTTTCTAATTTTTTGGCAGCTTTTTGCGCTTCTTGTACCATGGCTCCGTAAGTAATAATGGAGACATCGCTTCCTTCTTGTACCACATTGGCTTTCCCAATTGGAATCTCATAAGCTTCTTCTGGCACTTCTTGACGGAAAGAACGGTAAAGCTTCATGTGCTCAAGGAAAAAGACCGGGTCGTTGTCTCGAATCGAGGCAATCATTAAACCTTTGGCATCATAAGGATTAGAAGGAACGACCACTTTGATTCCTGGGCTTTGAGCAATAATGCCTTCCAAATTGTCCGCGTGCATTTCGGGCGTAGCGACGCCTCCTCCGAAAGGTGCGCGAAAAGTAATGGGCATGTGGCGGGTACCATTTAAACGGTAGCGAGTTCTTGCTGCTTGCCCAGCCACACTGTCAAAAACTTCAAAAATAAACCCTAAGAACTGAATCTCAGCAATCGGACGAAATCCTTGCAAGGAGAGACCCACTGCCAATCCACCAATTCCGGATTCTGCCAAGGGCGTATCGAAGACACGGTCTGCACCAAATTTTTCTTGTAAATCTTGGGTCGCACGGAAAACTCCGCCGTTAATCCCTACGTCTTCACCAAATACTAAAGTGCGATCATCGCGCTCAAGTTCTGTTGCCATCCCTTGGTTGATCGCTTCAATCATTGTTAGTTGAGCCATAACTACTGATTCTCCTTTGCTTCATACTTGTCAATTTGTTCTTGGGTCACATAATCAGGAGTTTCGTACATGTTTTTGAGGAAGTCAGAAACCTTCTGGCGCGGCGTCTGATCCGCTTGCTTGATTGCTTCTTGAACTTCTTCACGGGTACGCTCAATAACCGCTTCTTCTTTTTCCTCGGACCAGAGTCCTTTGTCTTCTAAAAACTTGCGATATCGAATCAAGGGATCCTTGGCAGTCCAAGTATCCAGCTCTTCATCGGCACGGTAGCGAGTCGGATCGTCCCCTGAAAGGCTGTGAGGCCCGTAGCGGTAAGTGATGGTCTCAATCAAGACCGGGCCATTACCTGCCACCGCGTATTCACGAGCAGCCTTCGTGACAGCATAGACAGCCAGAATATCCATCCCATCCACCATGATTCCTGGAATCCCAACAGCTACCGCTTTTTGTGCGAGAGTTGGTGCTGCCGTTTGCATGGAGCGTGGGGTTGAAATCGCCCAACCGTTGTTTTGAATAAAGAAGATAGCGGGAACTTTGAAAGAACCTGCAAAGTTAATTCCTTCATAGAAATCTCCCTGCGAGGATCCACCGTCACCGGTCCAAGTCACGGCCACCGTGTCCTTGTTATCTTTCTTCATTCCCAAAGCGACACCGGCCGCATGGATGTACTGGGCGCCGATGATAATTTGTGGTGGATAAGCCTTTAAATCTTCGGGATAGTCATTTCCCTCTGCGTGTCCTCTGGACCACAAGAAGGCTGTATGAAGCGGGAGGCCATGT
>CALYPW010000030.1 GCA_945278685.1 uncultured Dolosicoccus sp. | reverse complement strand
TCTCTTTGGGAGACAAGGTGTAGACCGCTTTGCCCTCAATACTGCTTAAAGATAAAAAGCAGAAAATTCTGCTGTATACAGAGTTCAAGCGATTATCTCCCAAGACAAACACATGACCCGTGGGCACTTGATCCACACCGAGATCTTCCCACAAGGAGAAGTCTTGGGTAAGTATTTCCGGTGATTGACTTTTTAAAGGTTCCAAATAAGGCTCATCCACCCATTCACCGTTAATATACAATTCTCCATGAGCAAACTGCAAGACATCCCCTGGCAAACCAATTAATCGTTTAATGTAGGATTCCTCGGAACCTTCCGGATCCGGAAATATGACGATGTCAAAGCGATGAAGCTCTCCACACTTAGAAAGGATCATTTCTTGGCCATTGGATAAACTGGGCTCCATGGATTGCCCTTCCACTTGAAAGGGATAGGCCACATAGTGGTAGATTCCCCAAAAAGTACCCACCGTGACCACAACTACCAGCAGAAAATGAATAACTTCTTGGATGACACCTGCCAGTCTTTTCATGACTAGTCCTTCAAGGATTGAATGGCCGCTTCTAGCTGACGGTCATTGGTGTCCAAATAGTCACGGGCCGCTTGATTAATGGCTTGAGCCGTCTCGCCTTCGACGGTTCCAGTGACCGGCAAGTCATGATCTTTTTGGAATTTTTTCACAGCCTCTTCCAACACTTCGTCAAAGTAGGACCGGGGGGTTACCTCGTAATCCAAATTGAACAAGAGTTTGGAGATGGTCTCCACGTAATCATTGGTGTCTTCCAATTGAACCGTTTCTTCCGGATTTAACAGGATGGCATTGGACAATTCGTCCTGCTCGACTTCCAGATCTGGAACGACTCCTTCTTCATTGATCCAGTGACCTTGAGGTGTTAACCATTTAGCAATTGTCAGCTTTAATTCACCCTTTTCAGAAGAATTTAAGATGGATTGAACCGTTCCTTTTCCAAAACTGGTCTGACCGATGACTTTCCCATCTGTTTCCTCCTGGACCAGGGCAGCGATGATTTCAGAAGCGCTGGCACTGCCTTCGTTGATCAAGATCGCAAAAGGAAGATCAATTTTGTAGTCACCGTACTCTTGATTGTCAGCCACAAAGGTTTCTTTTTCTTCCGGGTCTTCCACACTCATAATGGGTTGACCCTCTTCTAGGAACATATTACCAATCTTCAACGCTTGATCCAACAGTCCTCCTGGATTCATACGTAGGTCAAAAACCAGCTGCTGGGCGCCTTGTTCTTTGACCGCTTCAATTTCTTCGACTAATTCGTCATAGGTCGTGCTGGCAAATTGACTGATGCGGATAATTCCGACCTGATCCTCTTCTTGATAGTCACTTTCGACAGTGATCAAGGGGATTTCTTCTCTTTCCAAGGTGACCTCAAAGGTTGAGTGGCCCCTTTGGATCTTTAGTGACACACTGCTGCCTTTGGGGCCGCGAATGTACTCCACAACTTCGCTGGTGTCCATGCCGATTAAGTCGATCCCATCGGCTTCTAGGATAACATCATGGGGTTGAATCCCTGCGCGATCGGCAGGCGTATTGTCGATGGGACTAATGACAATGATTCGATCCCCTTCTCTAGAAATTTGGATCCCTACTCCTTCAAAGGAACCAGAGACAGAATCATCCAACCCTCGAGATTCTTGGGCATTCAAGTATTCTGAATGAGGGTCTCCCAAGGCTTTGACCATGCCTTTGGCCGCCCCCTCTAACAACTGGTCTTTGGACACCTCTTCAATGTAGTAGTGATTGATGGAATTATAGACTTGTCGAAGTTCATCAAAGTCTTTATCGGATAAGTCTTGAGAGACGGACGTTGGGAAGAAGGGCTTGGGCATCAAGGAGCCTCCTCCACGGTCGAAAACACCAAAGACCAATAAGCAAGTCAGCAAGGCGCCGACAATGGTGCCCAATAAAAAGTCTTTGCGTGCTTTTGGGGGTGGCTGGGGGGACGGTTGATTATTGACTGTTTCTTCTGTCACTGGGATCACCTCTCTTGCATGGCTTGATAACTTAACCACAAGTCATCAAAAGTGACTAATAAAGGGCCGTAATCATCGGTATATTCCAAATGATTGGAGATTTCGTTGAAGTCTGTGCTTTGCTTGGGAAACTGCGTGTCGTCATGGGCGATGTTGGCCAAGCGACATTCTGGTTTCAAAGAATCTTTGTCGCGGTAACGCATCAAAAACTCATAAAATGTCAAATCCAAAAGATCACCTTTCTTTCTCTTATTTTCTAATTATACCCTTTTAACTTTCCATCTGGTAGAAAATTGGTTAGAATGTTTAAGTAAACCTAAATATTGAAATGGAGTGTGAACGAATGTCTCAACTCGTTAAAGCAACCCCTCGACGTGTCCTAGCAGAAGTTTTGAATGCCGTCACTCATGGAATCGCTGTCATTCTTGGAATAATTGGGACTGTTTATTTAATCCTCAAAGGGATCAACCTTTTAAACCCCACGGCCATTGTTGCTTATTCGATTTATGGTTCAAGCATGATTCTTTTATTTTTGAATTCAACCTTGTACCACAGCTTGACCTTTACCAAGTTCAGAAATCTTTTCCAGAAGCTCGACCATGCCGCCATTTATTTGTTGATTGCAGGTACCTACACCCCTTATCTTATGGTGAGTATCGGGGGCGTTTTCGGATATTTCATCTTAGCATTGATTTGGATCGTTGCCATCGCTGGAATCATCTTTGAAGTGGTTGCCATCGACAAATGGCCCAAACTAAGTACCTTCTTGTATTTGGCCATGGGTTGGTTTTCTTTGATTTTGATTAAGCCACTTTTGGATAACATTCACCATTGGGGAGTCATCCTTCTCGCCTTGGGTGGCGTTGCTTATTCCATTGGGACGATTTTTTATAAACAGAAGCATAATAAATGGATGCATGTCATTTGGCATTTGTTCGTCATGGCTGGTGCCATGTTTATGTTTTACAGTGTCTATTGTTTTGTCGGATAGACATAAAGGGCAGATTTACTTACACGTAAATCTGCCTTTTTGTTTGCTTATTTTCCTAATTCTTCGCTGCGTTGGATGGCTGCTTCAACTCCAGCAATCATTGCTCCACGCAGTCCTTGTGCTTCCAATTCTTTAACACCCGCAATGGTACTTCCACCAGGGCTGGTCACGTCATCTTTGAGCTGTCCAGGGTGTTTCTGAGTTTCTAGCACCATGCGTCCGGCTCCTTGGACAGTTTGTGCCGCCGCTTGCGTGGCCACTTCCCGCGAAAGGCCCGCTGCAACTCCAGCATCGCTCATGGCTTCAATGATTTGATAGATAAAAGCCGGACCACAACCTGCCAGTCCCGTGGCTGCATCAAAGAGAGTTTCCGGCACTTGTACCAAACGTCCACCCTTTTCTAAGAGGCGGACCACCCGGTCTAAGCTTTCTGGCGTCGTTCGGCTTCCAGGTGCATAGCTGATGAACCCTTCATTGATTTCTACGGGGGTGTTGGGCATGATGCGCACCCATTGATGAGTGGCGGGAGTCAATGCTTCCAAGGTAGATAATTCAACCCCAGCCGCCATGGATACCCAGAGAGTCTCCTTGTCAGCGTCCATCGCTGACCAGTAATCATTGAGTACCTTGGATAAAACATTGGGGACAAGGCCAAGAACTACGATGTCACAGCCTTGAATGATTTTTTCAGGCACTTCTTCTTGTGAAACGATGGTCGCATCAATTTCTTGGGCCAATTCTTCTATGGTGGCGACATCCAAATTATTGAGATAAATCTGTGATCCATGGATCTTTTGAGCCGCTGCACGAACCACTGCGGATCCCATCTTACCCACACCTATAAAACCAACTTTTAAAGTTTCCATCATTTTCTCCTATTGTTCTTTTTGGCTG
Organism: uncultured Dolosicoccus sp.; assembly: GCA_945278685.1. Taxonomy (GTDB): domain Bacteria; phylum Bacillota; class Bacilli; order Lactobacillales; family Aerococcaceae; genus Dolosicoccus. The sequence goes on along the minus strand of CALYPW010000030.1, from coordinate 8,127 downwards.
AGTGTTTCGTAACGTTCGTATAAGTCCAGCAATTCTAATTCAGCCACTTCCAAGCGGGCATGTTTCTCCATCAATTCGACGGGTTGATTGCCTAAGTGTTCCATGGCTTCGGTTAATTCGTCTATTTCATTTTCCAAGGTTTCTATTTGACCTGGCAGGGTTTCCCATTCTTTTCGCTCATGGTAGCTCAAGCGGACGCGTTTCTCCTTGGAAGACCGCTTCTTGGGAGTCGCCAGAGTCGGTGTTGGCGCTTTTTCAACCGCTTTTTCTTGACTCTCCAAGTATTGGGTATAACTTCCCCAAAACCAGGTGAAACGCCCTTCTCCTTGAAGTTCTAAAAGTTGGTCCACGGTCTTGTCTAAAAAGTAACGGTCATGGGAAACGACCAGAACGACACCCTGGAAACTCTCCAAATAATCTTCCAACACCGTCAAGGTATCAATGTCCAAATCATTGGTCGGCTCGTCCAAAAGCAAGACGTTGGGCTCTTGAATCAAAAGACTTAACAAATAAAGTCGACGCTTTTCCCCGCCAGATAGACTTCCGATGAGATTCCCATGGTCTCGGCGGTCGAAATTAAAACGCTCCAACATCTGGGAAGCATCCACTCGTCGACCATCGGGACGTTTATAATCATCTGCCACATCCATTAAATAAGACAAGATGCGCACGTCTTCTGGCAAATCTTCATCCAGTTGGCGATAATAGGCAAAACTAACCGTTTGACCCACTTTGTAAATGCCTGAATCGATGGGATGGTCTTGGACAATGGTATTTAGGAAGGTCGACTTGCCGACCCCATTCGGTCCAATGATTCCTACGCGGTCACCAGCTACAAAAGTCTTGGTAAAATCCTTAAGGACTCCTTGGCCATGAATGGAAACCGATACTTCTTCAAACTCCAGGACTTGGTTACCAATGCGTTGTTGGGAGAAGTTAAAGTCCAACTCTTCATTTTGCTGATGTCGGCTTTGGATTTCCGCGTCCAAATTCTCGAAGCGCTCAATGCGGGCTTTTTGCTTGGTTGTTCGAGCGCGGGCGCCACTGCGCATCCAAGCGAGTTCTTGCTTGAATAAGCGGTCTTGACGATCCTGTTGACGGGAAATTTCAGCCATTCGAGCGGCTCGTTGTTCCAAATAGGATTCATAATTTCCGATGAACTCAGTCAACTTCCCGTGACGTAACTCCACAATTTTATTCACGACCCGTTCTAGGAAATACCGATCGTGAGTCACCAGGATTAAGGCGCCTCGGTAGCTAGCTAAATAACGTTCCAGCCATTGGATAGAGGCGATATCCAGGTGGTTGGTTGGCTCATCCAAGATCAATAAGTCCGGCGCTTCAATCAACACTTGGGCAATACCTGCACGTTTTTGTTGACCTCCGGACGTTTCACCAATTTTTTGGGACAGATTTTTTAATCCCAAACGGGTCAGGATGGACTTGGCGCGGATTTCTAAATCCCAGCCATTTTGTTCCGTCATCTTTTCGGACAAGCGCAAGAAGGGTTCTTGCAGAGACACGTTCTCAGGATCTTTCTCTAACTGAAGTCGCAGGTCCTCATAATCATGAACCAAGCGGACCAAAGGCGAAGAACTGTCATAAATAGTTTCCAAAACTGTTTTATCTGGGTCCAGGTCCGGGTTTTGATCCAAATAGCCAATGCGATAGTTCTGAGGTGCCATCATCTTGCCATCATCGGAGGTTTCCAATCCTGCAATGGTCTTCAAAAAGGAACTTTTCCCTGTGCCGTTGGGTCCAATAAGACCAATCCGGTCACCGGTGCGTAGGGAAAGATCAATACCATCTAATAAGGTCTTGGTACCATAGGTCTTGTGTAAGTTTTCAATGGTTAATTCTTTCATGGAGAAGCCTCCTTTGTAATGAAATTATTATAACATATCCTGGATCTAACATAGCTTGAAGGAATGATTCTTCTAGAAGAACTGCGCCAGATAGGTGATCCATAGATAACTAATGGGTAGCGTGACCGCCATGGCTGGAATCATGTTGGTGACTGGTAAGCGTTTTAACTCCAAAATATTAAGTGCAGAAGCTAGAATCAAGACCCCACCCACTGCCTTGAAATCCGCAATCATGGCGAGTGTCGTATAGGCCAAAATTATTTCACCGGCATAGAACAAGAATAAGAAAACAATCGCCTGCGGCACCGCAATAAAGGAAACTACGGGCCCTAAGCTAGCGGAAAAAATCATGGCAGTAAAGAAATCCAAGAGGGTCTTGGTGATTAACAACCCATGATCACCGGTCATTCCTGATTCCAAAGATCCGTAGATCCCTGTCCCACTGGCACAAAAAAGCACAATGATGGTCGTCAATTGGAAAAAGTAAGTCTCCGGATCTAAACCGCGATTGTCACTCGGTATCACTTTAGCCACCCATCGTTCCATCTTGGCAGCCGCCTGATTAATTTTCTCATCAAAGCGCAAGCCCATTCCTACCAGAAGGCCGACAATCAGGCTCAATACAACTGCCGGCAAATTCTCGAGGGCGATCATATTCACAACTGCCATTAAGAAGGCACAAAGACCAAAAATCATGGTCAGCGATTCTTTGGCCTCTCGGCTCAGCCTCTTGCCAACGCTTCCACCTAATAATCCTCCAACAAAGATTCCCAATGAATTCACAATGACACCAATCGGCATAAATGACTCTCCTCTTTCTATTTTCCCACATCGACCATGCGTTTATTTTATCATGAATCATTCTTGAGTGGTAAAAATTTACAAGAAAGAGCCTTCCCATCATCACCGGGAAGGCTCTTAAACGTGCGTTTGTCTTATAAGTTTTTAATACTTTCATTTAATGCGTGTTGACGTTTCCGGCGGTTAAACCAAGCACGCAAATGACCTTTGCGCGGTGAGAACAAGAATGTAATCATAGCAACGATTCCTGTCACAACCGCAATCACACCGGCGTAGGATAAGTCCATTTTGTAAGCCAGATGCACACCGACAATGGCATTGAAGGCCGCAATGATTAAACTGAGAACAATCACATGACTCAACCGATCGGATAAAAGATAGGCTGTTAAAGCCGGGCCCACCATAAAACCAACGACCAAAATAGATCCGGCGGCTTCAAAAGCACCAACAGCGGTTAAACTTACCAGAGTAATTAGCCAATAATGAAGAAATGTGGTCGAAATTACCAAGGAATGGGCGTATTGAGGGTCGAAGCTCGAAACCTTTAACTCCTTGTAAAAATGAAGCACATAGCCAAGGTTCACTAAGAAAATCACCATGGCAATCCAGAAGGCGCGTGGTCCAATATCATGACCCGCAATGACCATCCGGTCAAAGACCGTGAATCCCAACTGTCCCATAAAAACCGCGTCAATATCCAAGTGAACATCCCCGGCATAGCGGGTCAACAGAATAATGGCGATACTAAACAAGAAAGGGAACACAATTCCGATGGACGCATCCTGGTCCAAGAGCCGTGTACTTCTTAAAGCTTCAATGGCCAAGACAGTAATGACCCCCACGATCGTTGCGCCCACCATGAGCAGTGGTGAAGAAAGATCTTTGGTGATAAAAAACCCTATGACGATTCCTAGAAGAACCGTATGGGTAATCGCGTCGGATACCATGGTTTTACCTTGCAAGACCAGAAAGTTTCCGATGATTGCACAGGAAAGAGCGACTGCAATAGCCACAAAGGTAATTTGAATTAAGAGGCTCATAAAGATTCTCCTTTCTCCTGGGCCAGACTTTCTTTTAATTGGCGTTGACGACGAAGAGAACGACGACGTCTCGCGATTAGTCCACGTTCAGGCGCAAAACACACACTGATAATTGTGATACACGTGGCGACGATTACAATGGTAGCACCTGTAGGAATCTGTTTGCCTGTGGAGCTCAAGAAGGTTCCTAACAAACCAGATATTCCACCAAAGAGGCCCGATAACCCGACAACGACTGACATGCGGTTGGACCACTGGCGAGCCGCAATGGCCGGATTCACTAGCAAGGCTGAAATCAAAACAACTCCGACCGATTCAAGCCCCATTACGATGGCTACCACAATCAGTAGAGACAAAAGAAAGGCAAAAAATCGGTAGGGACCCGGCAAAGTTTGAGCAAAGTGAGCATCGAAGGTAATGACCTTGAACTCCTTCCAAAAAACAATGACCAGTGCAAGAATTATCATTCCAATGATGATCAAAACATTGACTTCTTGCTTGAGCATTCCACTGGCTTGTCCAAAGATAAAATTATGCAGACCCGCTTGAGCGGCATTGGGTGTCTTTTGAACAGACGTTAACAGCGCTGTTCCTAATCCAAAGAAAGTGGATAATACCAAAGCCAAGGCGCTGTCTTGTTTGACCACAGAATTTCTTTGAGAAATAAAATTGATCAACCAGGAAGCCAACCAACCAAAAATTGTAGCTCCCGCTAATAAGGCAAACATGTTCTTGCTACCTGTTAAAATAAAACCAATGACAATTCCCGGTAAAGAAGCATGCCCCAAGGCATCTCCCAAAAGACTTTGTTTTCTTAAGGTCAGGAAAACTCCCAATACTCCACTGAAAACACCCAAAAGTGCAGTACCCGTCGCTACCACCTGGAAAGTATGGTTATTTAAAATGTTGGCAATTGAATCCACATCACTCACCCTTCCCCTAAGTTATGGTCTTGTCGATAAGTTTCTTCAATATTGGCAGCCGTGTAAAACTCCTTGACAGGTCCTGCAGCCACGACTTCACGGTTCAAAAAGACCACTTGATCAAAATAATCTTCAACCGTATCCAAATCATGATGAACCGCAATGATTGTCCGTCCCAGTTCTGCCTGCTGGCGCAAGAGATCCATCAAGACTTTCTCCGTCTTCATGTCTACACCAGCCAATGGTTCGTCCAAAATAATGATATCCGCGTCTTCACAAAGCGCTCGGGCTAAGAAAACACGCTGGCGCTGACCGCCTGAAAGTTGTGAAATTTGACGATCCGCAAAAGTACCCATTCCGACACGTTCCAAATTCATCTTGGCAATTTCTCGGTCTTCTTTACTCGGTCTTTGACCAAACTTTAAGTGCCCATATCTTCCCATCAAAACCACATCCAAAGCAGAAGTGGGAAAGTCCCAGTCTACACTGGTTCTTTGAGGCACGTAAGCTAAGCGGCGTTTGACTTCCTCATAACGATAAGATTCACCGTCCAATTGATAAGTGACCTGGCCGGCGATTGGCTTCAAAAGGCCCAACATCCCATTAAGCAGTGTGGATTTACCTGCTCCATTGGGACCGACGATGGCGGTGCGTTGCCCTTTCAAAAACTTTACATCCACGTTCCATAAGACGGGATGCCCATCGTAAGCAACGGTTAATTGATCGACTGTAATCGCATTATCAGTCATTTTCGAACCTACTTTCTAATTGAATCAAAACAGTTGATAGTCATTAACTTTACCCTGGCCTAGACTTTTTCCTGAGTCAATTTTATACCTTGTCAGGGAGAATTTTTGCAATAAGAAAACGGCGACCCTGTGAGTCAGCCGTTAAAATTCTTATATCAAAGAGTTATTTTAAAGCATTCACAATGGTTGAAATGTTTGTCACATAACCGTCGATGTAGTTACCTGCTTTTTCTTCGTCAGTACCTAGGGCGTCTGAGTATAGCTCTCCGCCGATTTCTAGATTTCCACCTTTTGCTTCGACTGCTTCGATCAACGCCTTAACGTTACGATCTGAAACAGAACTTTCGATGAAACATGCTTTGATCTTCTTGTCGATGACAAGGTCAGCAACTTTAGCGATGTCCCCTGTACCAGCTTCGGTTTGTGTGTTCAGACCTTGGATACTTTCGACGTTGAAGTCGTAGTTTTTACCAAAGTATGAGAAAGCGTCGTGAGCAGTTACTAGGTAACGTGATTCTTCTGGAACTTCAGCAACTAAGTCAGCAATTTGCTTGTCTAGCTCGTCTAATTCCTTCACGTATGCATCCACATTGGCTTGGTAGTCTTTGGCGTTGTCTGCATCCACTTCTGCTAATTTATCAGCAACTAATTGAGTGGCTTGTTGCCAGATTTGGATGTCGAACCAGATGTGTGGATCTAGGTCTAAATCTTTGTCTTCGTAGACATAGTCAAGAACTTGACCGTCTTCAAGAGCTTCTTCTAATGAGAAGATGTTAACATCATCGGATTCTGCCATCTTTTCGAAGATATCTGTGAACATGGCTTCTAAGTGCAGGCCATTGTATCCTACTAAATCCGCATTGTTAACAGCATCAATGTCTGAAGGGGTTGGTTCATAACCGTGTGGGTCAACCCCAGGCCCCATAAGACCGGTCACTTTTACGTGCTCCCCACCGACAACTTCAAGCAAGTCTTTCATGTGAGTGGTCGTAACGACAACGTCTAATTTCTCAGCTTCCGCTTGTGCGGATGGCGTTGAAACAAATAGACCACCGATCATCAAAGCCAGCGCAGCAAGAACCGCCAAGCTTCTCTTAAATAAATTATTCATATAACCTATCGTCTCCTTTTTATGATAAGTTTAGTCTAGCCTAAAGCGTAATTTCTGTCAACCTAAACTTAATTGATTTATAAAATATCGATAAACTTTCCCAGCGTTTTCTCTTCTGATCAGTGTTTGTTCAACTCCTTTATTTTGATTCTTAGATTAGAAAACAAAAGGAAAAAGCCCCTCCCTGACTTCAGGGAAGAGCTCTTGAAATAAAGACTGGCTTATTGGGTGTCCTTGCGTACCCAATACTCATAGGCATAGTTGACAGGATCTTCGGGATTGGTTTCACCGGGAATGGACGTTTCCAAGATAAAAACTTCTGGGTCAATGGGTGGCATAAAAGTATCGCACTCATAGGTATGTTGAATATTGGTGCGGATAATTTTATTCACATCGTCCCAAAATAAATTAAAAATTTCTGTCCCACCGATGACCATGAGGTCTTCTTGAGTGGCTATATCCAAGGCTTCTTGACGATCAGTAATCACAGTCAAACCCTGATTGTCGGCGCCATAATGAGGATCTCGAGACAAAACAATTGTTTTTCGTCCGGGAAGTAGGCGTTTGCCGAGAGATTCAAAAGTTTTGCGTCCCATCAACATGGTATGTCCCATGGTTGTGTCTCTAAAGAACTTTGAATCATTGGGTAGATTCCAAGGCATTTGATTGTTGACACCAATGCCTCCTTGTTGGTCTTGGGCGTATACAAAGATAATCACTGGCACTCTCCTTTTTAAACGGCGATGGGTGCACGAATTCCTGGGTGTGGGTCATAGCCTTCCACTCGGATGTCATCCACACTTAATTCATGCATGGGCTTGTCTGAATCGATAACAAGCGTCGGTAAATCTTTAGGGTCACGGCTGAGAAGGAGTTCGGCTTGCTCCATGTGATTGGTATATAAATGGGCATCGCCAAAGGTGTGCACGAAATCTCCCACTTCCAAACCGGTTTCACGGGCAATCAGATGGGTCAATAAGGCATAGCTGGCGATATTGAAAGGAACTCCTAAGAACAAATCAGCGCTTCTTTGATACAATTGACAGCTTAATTTCCCATCTTGAACGTAGAACTGAAACAAAGTATGACAAGGAGGTAAGGCCATATTGGGCACATCTTCTGGGTTCCAAGCCGAAACAATCAAACGCCTTGAATCTGGATTCTCTTTGATTTGCTCAATGACGTCGGCAATCTGATCCAAAGTCTCCCCTTGACGTGTTTGCCAAGCGCGCCACTGTTTGCCGTAGACATCTCCCAATTCACCATGTTTTTGAGAGAATTCCGGATCATTCAGAACCTTGTCTTGGAATTTTGACATTTCCTCGTCATAAACTTTCTTGAAAGCAGCATCTTCTAAGACACGCAGGCCAAAATCGATCATGTCCGGTCCCGTATAGTCGTCGCTGGCGACGTATCTTTCAAAGGCCCACTCATCCCAAATGTGATTGTTGTGTTCCAACAAAAATTGAATGTTGGTATCCCCCCGTAAGAACCAGAGCAACTCACTTTTGATCAAGCCGAAAGGGACTCGTTTAGTCGTCAAGAGTGGGAAACCCTTCTGCAAATCAAAGCGCATTTGATACCCGAAAATCCCTTTGGTGCCCACTCCTGTCCGGTCTGTACGTTCGTTTCCATGAT
>CALYPW010000029.1 GCA_945278685.1 uncultured Dolosicoccus sp. | reverse complement strand
AAAGTTGGTATAGGTAAACGCGTAATCATGGTCTCGCATAAAATTAATTTGCTTGGCCAATTTATCTTGTTCCCAGTAATCGTCGCTGTCCACAAAGGCGATGTATTGACCTTTTGCAGCGATAATTCCGTTGTTACGTGCGACTGCGGCTACCCGATTGTCCGAATGCTCAATCAGATGAATCCGATCATCTTGAGCCATGTATTGACGAATAATAGCCACACTCTGATCGCTACTGCAATCATCAATCAAATACATTTCCCAGTTTTCATAACTTTGAGCAAGGACACTTTCAATCGTATCTTTGATAAAACGCTCACTGTTATAAACCGGTGTAATAATAGAAACGAGGCCTGCGTCAAATGTAAGTCTTGCCATGAAGAACCCCCCTTTAATAAAGGTGAATTAATTTAACGGGACAATGGTAAAGCTCTGCAAGCTGCATTTGCGTATTAAGCCAAGCTTTGTGTGTTTTTTTACTTTCAATGATGATCACAATTTCATCTGGCACTTGAGTCTGAGACAGAGCCTCTTGCAAGTGATCGAAATAGAAAGTCTCAGTGCTTAAATCTAATTCATCCTGCTGGCGGTAACGCTCCAGGTGACCCTCCGCTAAAGTAAACCGTTGGGTCACCACTGGGATTTTCATCAAGGTGCGTAATCCTTCGCCCGTCGGGTCTGTCGCAGTATCTAGCACTAAGTGCGTATTTTCAAGTTCCCATTGGTACTCGAAAGCATAGGTGACGCGCTTAGCGAAGAATCGATGGAGGAAAATCAGACCCGCTGTGATCAGCGTCCCAAAAATGACACCGGAAATTCCATACACCATCACAGAAGGTGTCCGAACATCGTTCAAATAACCAGAAAGACCCTTGCCAGCCACCATGCTCAGCTCTTCCTCTGTTAAAAACTCGTGGGATTGGGCCTCATGCATGATGACAATCTCCGAATTCTTTAGGAAGGGTAGCCCCTCTTCTTCTAAAAATTGTTGGTAGGCTTTGGCAATCTTCAAGTTGTCTTCGGTTGACTGTCCCACTAAGAAACGGAAAGTCATGACATCGCTGGAGGTGTTTCGAATAGCAGCTAGCCCTCCTCGGTAATTCGAGTCAATAGCAACACCGTCGCTAATTTCTGTTTCCAAAACCTTCTGGAAGTCTGTGCCTGTCTTTTCTTCAATGGTTGCCACAACCTGTGGCGTACGGAAGTATTCATCAATGACGAAAGAGTTTCCAAACAAATCTCCCGCTTCGTCCACGATGACTGCTTGAAATTCAGCAGGCTCCTGATCGTAGACAATGCTTAGAAGGGATTGTTGATCTGAAGAAGTTTCTTGTCCCCACTGAGACCCAAAGTAACGATATCCTGCAAACAGCAGACCGAAAAGAGCCCCTCCCATGATCAATTTCCAAACAGAATCTTTCAATAAACGCCACAATTCTTGAACGATCATTAACAAACTCATCGCCTTATCGACTCCTTTCTTTTTTTCAAACACGGGTCCTCATTTGAAGTATCAACGACCTGAAGATAAGCCAGGATCAATCCAAAAAACACCCAATGCCACTCAATGAGAATGTTATTAGCACTTGTCGTACTTGCAAATACAAAAGTCACCAGAAATGCCAAGAGACTTCTTGCTACGGGCTGATGAAATTTGTGGGAGATTCTTTGAATCTGCCACAAACGTTGCACAAGGTGGCCATAAGCCACCACATAAGCAATGAAGGGGATTAAGCCATAGCCCACAAGGATTTCAAACCACCAGTGGTGCATGTTGGTAATTCCTTTCAACGGTAAGAAGGCGGCATGTTCCATCCAATATTCGATATTACCTGCCCCCACCCCAAGTCCAAAGGTTTGTCCAAGGAATATGATCCCCAGACGCAGTAAATTTACCCGAACCAGATCTCCGGAAAGATAGCCGGATTGGCCGGTATAGATCACACTTCCCAATGCGTCAGAAACCTGTGGGACTGTGGCAAATATTGCCACCAATGCCAGTAGGAGAAGAATCACCACGCGCTTGACGAACCGAGTCGATAAGTCATAGCGCAACTGGGTCAACCAGTAGGTCCCAAAGAAAATCCCCACACACAAAAGGCTCATGCGGGAATCTGTGCGATAAATCAAATAGGTGGCTAAGAGACCTGTGACCCAATAAAGAAATTGGGGTCGTCCGGACTTGGAAATTTTTTGACAGATTAAATTGAGACAGAGGTAGGCCAGGAGCATGGTGGCAAAATCATTTTGATTTTCGAAAATGGTCACTGGAATGCGTGAACCCATATCACTGTTGAAAGTTCCCCTTCGGTCCAGCTTGCTCAGATCCGCAAACAAATAAATATTGGTCAAGATTTCGAAATATCCCCACACTATCAAACCACTCATCATGATCCAGGCCGTTCGGACCAACTTCTTCCATTGATCAAGGCGACTGACACACCAATATAGAAGACCAGCGGCACTCATGCCCAAGGTCAGTAAAAAGACTGCCTGGGCCCATCCGACCAGATCTTTCACCCAGAAAAAGGATAAAAGTGCCGAAAACCACCAAATACCATAGGCCACTACCATACTACTGGCGCCATCTCTGGTTCCCAAGGTCAATTGACGATTTTGACGCCAAATTTGTAAAATCATCAAGGGCATAGCACCTAGTCCTAACAGCCGATAGATGGTCAGTTGGAACCCTGGCAAACTCAACGAAAATAGTTCGGTTCCCAAGAAAACACTGGCAACCAACACTAGTAAATAGAGCGTCATCGGCGATCGCCAATCTTAAAATGTTTGCGCTTGCCCAACAATAAATCTCTGTAAAGCTCACTGGCCCCTTCAATTGAAAAACCCAAAGTCTGGAAACGCTCCATGCGGGCTTCTGGATCAGACACTGGGAGGTTGCGAACATCCAGAAGAGCCTCTTGCCATATACGATTGCTGATTTCTAAAGGAATTCGACGCACCAGGTTCAAGCCTAAATCCACCTCTGGAGTGATTGTATCAGCCATAACCATCGGGATCCCCATGGCTTGACTTTCCACCGCAACAGTTGGGAATCCTTCATAATAAGAGGTCAATAACAGGCCGTCAAACAAGGGATAAATACCACTGATCGGTTCCACCCGTCCTAGAAATCTCACCGATTGACTGAGGCCCCGTTGGCGACTCTTTTCCTTCAAGGTGTCTTCTAGTTCTCCGGCCCCAATAATCAAGAAAAGAATGGGCAGATCCGCATGCTTAAAAGTTTCAGCAATGTCCAAGGTTTTTTTATGATTCTTCACCTTAGCAAGGCGACCGATTTGGCCGATCACCAATTGATCGGGATCAATTCCGTAGTGCTGGCGGAGTCGTTGCCGTTCTTCTGCTTGCTTGGACTGCGAAAGAATGAATCGGTGCACATCTATGCTGTTAGGGATCATATACACAGGTTTGCGACTTTCGGCAGAACCATACATATAATCGACTGCTTGAGTCCCACAACCAAGGCGACAATCGCTCATTCGGCGGTTGCAAAATTGTTCAAACTGTCGAAACATTTGTTGCTTGAAGCCCTTGGGTGCGGGAGGTGCCAGGTGTCCGTGCAAGTAGAAACGTCGAATGCCTGCTTTTTTGGCCAGCAAGTAATATGGAATGGCGCGGTAACCACCAATGTGACAATGAACCACGTCATAGCCGGTAGCCAGCACTTTTTCAAATTCACGAATAAATTTCTTCCAGCCAGATTTTTTTGGGTTGTACATGGTATGAATTTGCCCATCCACCCGTCGGATAGCTGCTTGAAACTCCTGGGACACCTCATCGTAAGTGGCGACATCAAAAGAAATTCCTTGGCCGACCGTCCCCTGTGCTTGGTTTTGGATAAACATCGAAATTCCCCCACCGAAGCCACTCATAATATGTAAGACACGCATCCAATCCCTCCTTAATCTCCATAACTTCATGTCTTATTCTATCACACTCAAAGAAAGGCAAGAAACAATAAAAGTTGGAGAAGTCTCCAACTAAGTAAATGGCTGAAACATGACTCAGCACTGCATGATTTTGTTTTCTACTGAATATATTCCTGGGGCGCAACATCTTGGTGGTAAGGGGCTGCCTGGTAATTGTAATAAGGCTCTTCGTAATAAGTAGCAGGAGCCGCTGGCACATAGTATTCCTCTTGCCGAATTTGTTGAATATACCCTTGGGTTTCGTAGAGATATTCCAAATCTTCACCTTGAGCGCTGGGGTATTGGTTCAAAACCACAGTATTGGCACGAGTGACCGAGGTTTCTCCAGGATCGATGGCCCCTAAAGGATCCACCAATTGGCTGGCAGTGATTCGATCCAAATGACTGAGTGAACGCATTTCATTGGCTGCTTTCACACGTGGGGCTAGGGGAATATAAAGGTAATAAATACCATCGATGTTTAAATCTTCGATATAGGAAAATTCAACTTTTTCAAATTTTTCCAAAGCATCGACATATTTGGGATAGACCTTCAAAGCTTGTGTCAAGTCGAAATCCGTTTTGACAAATTTCGCAACCACCTTTAAGATTTCTCGGTACTCCGTGTCGGAATCAAAGCTGATTAATTTATCCAACATGGCCTTGATGACTAACTTTTGACGGTCTTGTCGTCCCATTTCCCCACGAGGATCATCGTAGCGCATGCGGGCAAAACACATGGCCTCGTAACCATTGGCGTGGCGGGTTTCCCCACGGTTGAATTGGGTGTTATTGCCATAATTCGAAATATCTTTTCGATGAAAAGTGGGGTCATCGTAATTAAAAGTCAAAGGACTGGTGATTTCAATGCCACCCATGCCATCGATAATTTCCACCAACCCGGACATATCAACTTCGGCATAATAATCAATAGGTATATCCAAGAATTCTTGGACCGTTTGAATGGTTAAACCTGGACCACCAAAGGCATAAGCATGGTTGATTTTATCTGGTCCCGGTTGACCATCAATATAAGTATAAGTATCGCGAGGAATGCTTAACATTCGCGTGATGCCCTCTTCTGGATTGACGGACACAATCATCAATGTATCCGTTCGTTGTCCTTCTCCTTCTTCAGAATTGGCGCCATCTTTACCTAATAAAAGCACATTCAAAGGTTCCCCTTCGCTAATGTCGACCGCTTCTTCCCGAATGTTTTGAACGTTGACCGTGTGATGGGTAGTTTTTAGCGTATCTCGAACTTCTTCGTAAACGAATCCAGCAAACACCGCTAGAATAACAACAGTTAAATAAATAATATGAATAGCCACGCGTCCCCAACGCATGTGGCCGAACTCATCTTTGTACAAGGTAGACCCTCCTTTAGATACCAAAATTTCAAGGGCAATCCCAGCTTTGGAATGGTCGATAATGGAAATAAAACAAGTAACCCCATTCTATCACAACTGGTTATTTCAAAAAAGAAGAAATCTGCCCATAGGTCATAAAACACCCAAAGAAACAACCGCATCCAAAGATGCGGTAGTGCTCTAGAATCTATCCACCTTCTGGCCCAGGCGCTGGAACCGGGGTCGGAGCAGGTGCTGGACTGGCTGGTGGCGGGCTAGGAGTCGGAGCTGAAGGCGGTGGCGGGCTAGGAGTCGGATCTGAAGGCTGTGGCGCCGGTTCCGGCGGTGGTGCTTGAGGGGCAGGCTCTGGCGGAGCGGGCGCAACGGGCACTGGAGTCTCTTGGCGAGGGACCGGCGGTGGTCCTACTGGCGTTCCCCCACGATGGCTCGGGATCGGTTGGGAATAATTGGGTTGTCCTTGGTAAATGCCCGGAGCTGCCGGAACATAGTGTTCTTCCTGGCGTGCCTCTTGGACATTGCTTTGAGTTTCTTCAATCCTTTCAATATCTTGAGCATCTCCTGTTGGGTACTGATTCAAGACAAAGGAAGAGGTACGGGTCACTTTTTGATCGGATTCAATGTTTCCTAGTGGATCAATTAAGTGTTTGGCCATGGTCGGGCCTAACCCGGCATGTGTTCGAAGTTCGTTGGATGCTTTGACCCGTGCGGACAAAGGAATATACAGGTAATAAATTCCATCAATCATGAGATCTTCAAAGCTTGCGAATTCCACTTTTTCCAAGTGATTGACAGCATTGAGATACTTGGGATAGATGGTCAAAGCTTGAGACAGGTCAAAGTTTGTCCGAATGTTTTGAGCCACGACTTGCAGAATTTCTTGGTAGTGTTGATCAGAACCGAAGGATAGGAGTTTATCCATGATTCCCTTGATCACAATCTTTTGTCGGTCTTGACGCCCCATTTCACCTTGGGGATCGTCATAACGCATTCGCGCGAAGTTCATAGCTTTTACACCGTCAACTTCCCGAGTTTCTCCCTTCACAAATTGGGTCCCCCGGTAGTTAAAAGTCAAAGGACTGGTGACTTCAATACCACCCAGGGCATCGATCAATTCGGTGAACCCGCCCATATTGATCTCTGCATGATAGTCAATGGGAAGATCTAAAAACTCTTGAACCGTGTCAATCACAAGTTCAGCGCCGCCTAAAGCGAAGGCGTGGTTAATTTTGTCGGGCGAAACCTCTACTCCTTCAATGACCGTATAGGTGTCACGGGGAATGCTTAACATGCGGGTGGTCCCAGCTTCAGGATTGACCGATACAATCATAATCGTATCGGAACGCTGGGATTCTCCTTCTTCGGCTTCTTTCCCAGTTTCACCGTCCGTTCCCAACAGCAAGATATTCAAAGGTTCCCCTTTGCTCATATCGACCGCTTTTTCACGAATTTGTTTGGTTTCTACAATATGGCGGGTCGATTCCAGTGCTTCTTTAACATCTTCGTAAATCGTTCCAAAGATCACTGCTAAAACAACGAGCCCAGCAAAAGCTAAATGAGCGATCAGGCGTTTCCAGCGGAAATTGCCATAGGCATCTTTGTACAAAAAAAGAAAACTCCTTTCTAATCTTTGACGCCTTCTGTGTTTGTCAGACGTCGGGTTAATTCATCTTTAAAGGCTTGGATCTTATCTGGGTCGTCATGTTCACGCTCTCCCACCTGGCGGGCATCCATTTGCTCCACCAGGGAGAAGCATCGCCAATAGCCTTTCCAAAACATTTGAGAAAGTTTGGACCATGACAAGTCCGTCACCAGCAGAGATTGAGTACTTTCCAATTTGTCAGGCAGAGATAGAAGTCTGCGACGATCCAGCAAGTGATGAATCACTTGCTGAAGCACTTCTTGTTGACGCTCATAGTAAGTGTGGTCATCAGAATCCGTGGGCAACAGGAACTCCTCTACCTGGCGTGGACTTAAGGATCGCTTCTCCCCTTCTGCCAAGGAAAAATCACTGAACGATAATGCCTCAGGGCTTGTGACATTCAAGGAACCGACCTCGTCGAGGAAAGGACGGATTTCCGAAAGATCAAATTCGTAGACGAAATCAACGGATAAACCGTAAGTGGTTTCGACAGCGTCTACCACCGAGGCAAGGCCATTCTTGGTGTAATGCATGTCCAATGGCTGCTCTTGACCCTCACCAAAGGTTCGCGCCAGAATTTGGGGATCCAAGGTCACTTGAATCATTTTTTCTTGTTGAGGACTTAGAATCATCGATTGGATGACAGGAGCTTCTTTATTACCCAAACGTCCCTTTTGTTGATAATTAGTCGCCACTAGCAGGACGGTTAAAGGTTCCTTCTTCTTGATGCGTTCTTCGCGCTGGCTTGGATCTTCTTGTACATGAGTCTCATGGACCAGCGTTGAATAGGCCCTGGAAAGATTCTGGCGATAAATAAGTAACGCCGTAAGGGGCAAAACAACCAGAACTAACAAAACTACCCAACCAATCGGGCTTCGTCGGTTAAATTTTTGGGAGGATTCTTGAACTATTTGACCGAAGGCCTGCGAGTGATCATTGGCATATTTCACAAGGTGTCAACTGTTTCATACCCTTGTGGGTTCGCGCATTGCCACTTCCATGTGTCTCGGCACATATCTTCCAAATCATGAGTGGCAGTCCATCCTAACTCTTCCTTGGCTTTATGGGGATCTGCATAAACAGTGGCCAAGTCTCCCGGTCGACGATCCACAATTTCATAGGGCACCCGAACATCATTGATTTTTTCAAAGGTTGTCACTAAATCTAAGACACTGTAGCCTTGCCCGGTTCCCAGATTGTAAGTAAACACACCAGGTTCTTGCCCATGAGTCTCCAAAGCGGCAAGATGACCTTTGGCTAAATCTACCACGTGAATATAATCCCTGACACCCGTTCCATCGGGAGTTTCGTAATCACCGCCGAAGACACTCAAATGCTCCCGTTGGCCGATGGCCACTTGAGAAATATAGGGCATCAAGTTGTTGGGAATTCCCCGTGGATCTTCACCAATCAAACCGCTGGCATGGGCCCCGATAGGATTAAAGTAGCGTAGAATTGCCACTGACCAATGAGGTTGAGCGGTATGTAGGTCGCGCAGAAGATGCTCTACTACCACCTTTGTATAGCCATAAGGATTGGTTGCTGTATCTGTAGGCATATCCTCCGTCAGGGGAGACTCATTATCCACGCCGTAAACGGTGGCTGAAGAACTAAAAACGATGCTGGAGACTTGATGGTCGGCCATGACCTCCAACAAGGCGATCGTATTTCCGACATTGTTGTGATAATACATCAAAGGTTGAGCCACAGACTCTCCCACAGCTTTATAACCTGCGAAATGAATCACTGCGTCGATGGATTGTTCCTCGAAAATTTGATGCAAAGATTCCCGATCATTCACGTCTGCTTCGTAAAATTCGAAGTCTTTCCCCGTGATTTCTCGCACTCGTTTCAAACTCTCTCGATTACTGTTGGAGAAGTTGTCGACCACAACCACTTCGTAATCCTTTTCCAAAAGTTCGACCACCGTATGACTCCCAATATAACCTGCACCACCAGTTACTAACACTGCCATGCTTCTCACCTCATATTTTATTCGTACGTTAATTATAGCATTTTCTCTTGACGCTTGCTGAGAATTCTTGAGATTTTTATGGTACAATTGTCAACAATTAGCAAATCAAAAGGAAGTGCCTATTCATGGAAGCATTGATTATTTATACAAGTTTAACTGGAAACACCCAGGCCTGTGCAGATATTGTTGCAGAAGCCTTGGAAAAATTAGGCGTCGATGTGGACGTTCAAGATGTCTATGACTCAGAAGTCGAAGACTTTTATGATTACGACCTGTGTTTGGTCGGGTGCTATTCCTACGGGGGTCACGGCGAACTTCCTGACGAAATCATGGACCTATGGGAAGACTTGGCCGAAGTCGACTTGCACGACAAAGTCTATGCCTGTTTTGGATCTGCCGATGATTTCTATCCCATCTTTGGAGCAGCTGTGGAAGATTTTGAAGCTCATTTTGAAAAATCTGGAGCTACTAAAGGTGCCGAAGGCGTTAAAGTAAATCTCAACCCGGAAGAAGATGATGAAGTCCGTTTGACGAAGATGGCCGAAGACATTGTGAACACTTATAAACACTTGAACTCATAGAAAGGACGCGCAGATTGAAACATTCCTTTGACGACTACCTCAACATCTATGCCAAATTGGTGATTCACACCGGACTCAAAGTAAAAAAAGATGACACGGTGCAAATCCTTGGCCAGGTTGATCAGGCGCCTTTGATTCGCCTCTTGTCCGAATACGCTTATCAAGCAGGAGCCAAGAAGGTTTTCATCCAATGGCGCGACGACCAGAGCAATCGCCTGGATCAAACCTACCAATCCATCGAATCATTGACAGAGATTCCTCGATATCAAATTGATGAAGCGGAGACCCTGCTGGAACAACGTACCAAGCGCTTGGCCATCATTTCTTCAGATCCCAACCATCTACAAGGTTTGGATCCCGCCAAAATCAGTGCGGCCCAAAATGCTTTGGCTACCGCCTTAGACAAAGTGCGCACGGCCCAACAGGCCAACGCCATCAGCTGGACCGTCATTGCTGCTGCTAGTCCCAAATGGGCAGCCACAGTATTTCCAGACTTAGACACGCCCCAAGCCCAAACGGACGCCTTGTGGCAGGAAATCTTTAAGGCCACTAGAGTCTGTGAAGAAAATCCAGAGCAAGCCTGGGAAAAACACGAAGCCACCCTTAACGAAAAAGCCAACTACCTCAATCACCAGCAATTTGATGCTCTGCATTACTCAGCGCCAGGTACAGATTTAACAGTCGGTTTGCCCAAAAATCATATTTGGGAAAGCGCTGGAAGTCTGAATCAAGCAGGCGAACATTTCGTGGCCAACATGCCAACGGAGGAAGTCTTTACAGCGCCAGATTACCATCGAGCAGAGGGTGTTGTCACTGCGACTAAACCTCTCAGCTACGGGGGCATCATCATCGATGGGATGACTTTTACCTTCAAAGAAGGAGCGGTGACCCAAGTCACAGCTGCAAAAGGCGAAGAAACCTTGAAACGTCTCGTGGAGAACCATCAAGGTGGAAAATTTTTAGGAGAAGTCGCCTTTGTGCCTCACAGCTCCCCCATCTCAGCTTCGGGATTAATCTTCAACGAAACGCTCTTTGACGAGAATGCCTCCAACCACCTGGCCCTGGGCCAAGCCTATGCGTCTTCCATCCAAGGAGGAACAGACATGTCCCAGGAGGAATTGGACGCTGCTGGATTGAACCGTTCAACGGTTCATGTGGACTTCATGATTGGTAGCCAGGACATGGATGTGGACGGGATTACCAAGGACGGTCAGCGAATACCCATTTTTCGTCAAGGCGAGTGGGCCTTCTAAGGAAGGAGAGAAGACAACTATGAAAGTTTTACATATTAATTCTTATTTTTCAACCTCTGGCCTCTTCAAGAATCTGTACGACCGCCAGGTGAGCCAAGGACTAGATATTGAGGTCTACGTCCCGATCCCTTACGACTATCCCGCAGAACGCTTAGCCGCCAGTGGTGACTATACCTTTGTCGATCGAAACCATCCCCGCATCTCGCGCTACATCTTCCATTGGAAACACTACTTAATTTTGAATCAATTGAACAAACATTATGAGTTACCAAGTTATGACCTGGTCCACGCTCATTCCTTATTTTCCAATGGGTGGTTGGCCTGGCGAATCTTCAAAAAATATCGGGTACCTTATGTTGTCGCCGTTCGAAACACGGACATTCGCACATTTTTTGAAAAGATGCCTTGGTTAAGATCGACCGGTCTGCGTATTTTATCTGACGCCAGTGAGATTATTTTGATTTCGCAAAACTCTTACGATGAGCTGTTTGAAAAGTATATCCCGAAGCGTTTGCAAAAAGAAATTCAGTCCAAGACCCGCGTTCTTACCAACGGCATTGATGATTTTTGGCACAACCATCAACCCGCCCAACCGCATACCCAGGTCCACCAACCTTTGCGCATTGTCACCACCGGTAAGGTTTCGGCCATTAAACGCTTTGAACATTTGGCAAAAACCTTAGACATCTACCAAGAAAATGTAGGTCCAGTGGAACTTCATGTCATTGGTCCCAACTGGGACGATCAAATTCTTACACGTCTTGAAAAACACCCCTTCGTTCACTATCATGGAGCTAAGACCATGCCTGAGATCGCGAATATCTACCGACAAATGGATATCTTTGCACTGGTGAGCCATCCGGAAACCTTTGGATTGGTTTATCCAGAAGCGATGAGCCAAGGTCTCCCAGTCATTTATACCAAGAACGAAGGTTTCGATAGTTTCTTCGAGAACTATTACATTGGTGTGTCCGTTCAAAGAGAGGATCCACAAGAACTAATGGTAGCCATTGATCACATTGTGGATCACTATGAAGAGTTAGTGGAACGCACTCAAAAGAACTGTCGATTCTTTAACTGGGACGACATTGCTCAAAAGTATTTAACCATTTATCAAGAGATTTTAAAGGAGAAATAACATGACCAAACCCGTAAGAAAAGCTGTGATTCCAGCTGCAGGACTTGGTACACGCTTTTTACCAGCCACCAAGGCCATGCCCAAGGAAATGTTACCCATCGTCGATAAACCAACCATTCAATTTATTGTTGAAGAAGCCATTGCTTCAGGG
>CALYPW010000028.1 GCA_945278685.1 uncultured Dolosicoccus sp. | reverse complement strand
AAAAGAGCTAAGTTAAATCAAAGAAAGAACAATCATAAAATTTTTTGAGACTAAGCGGCTAACTTGAACTTGAAATTTACAAATGAAAAACAAAAAAGAAAAAACAAAAGTATAAAAAATAAAAGATGTCTTCTTTCATCGTAAAAGACATCTCTTAACTAAAAATTAGTCAAACTCAAAAAGGGAACTATTCGGGACATTTTCATTTGTGATTGACAGACATTTTCCAACTTTCCTGCAAATTCACTCATGATATTCTCCAAATAATTATCAAGGAATTTAAAATAAAAAAGCACGGTTGAAATCCAACCGTGCTAATTTTGAGCCGTCTTAAAATTTATTACGCTGCTTTCTTCTTGCTTCCAAAGTCAAGCTGGTAGAAGACGATCGATGCGAAGATCACACACACTCCGATTGTTTTCTGGATGTTGAACTCTTCCCCGTCGAGGAAGTATGCCGCAATCGCTCCGAAGATTGATTCTGTAGAAATTAGAAGTGCTGCGTTAGTAGGACGTGCGTAACGTTGAGCAACGTTTTGTAGTACGAAACCTACCATTGAGTTAAATGTTAATAAGAACACGAACCCAATCCAGTTGATAACTTTCAAATCGCCAAATCCTAAACCAAACTTAAGAACTGGTTCTTGTAACGCAATTAACATGATTCCGTAGAACAATGTTGCGGATACGAATTGTACCAGTGTGAACATAACGACTGATTTGATCTTGGGTGCGATACGCCCCATAAGAGCAATCTGAAGTCCGAAGACCAAGGCGTAAACGATGGTCATCCCATCTCCACCGATGTTTAAATCTAAACCTTCACCGGCTTTCAAACTAACCATTCCAACCCCGACGAATAGTCCGATGGCGGAAGGAATAATTTTCCAGTTAGGCTTGGTCTTGAATAAGATTAACTCAAACATTGGAACGAATACAACATAGAACATCAGTAAGAATGATTGCTTCGCTGGTGTTGTATACTTTAACCCGGTC
This sequence comes from uncultured Dolosicoccus sp., assembly GCA_945278685.1. Classification (GTDB taxonomy): domain Bacteria; phylum Bacillota; class Bacilli; order Lactobacillales; family Aerococcaceae; genus Dolosicoccus. Next base: position 11,108 of record CALYPW010000028.1, on the reverse strand, counting down.
ATCTGTGTCCAAAGCCCGAACGCAAATAAGAAACCGTAAAGGCCTCCCACTGTTAGTGTATATGCGTCTAACTTAGACCATTCTTTTCTAAACAATAATCCCATGATTGTAGATGATAGGAGGAAACGAATGAATAAGATCCACTCAACTTCGAATACGTCCATCGCCCATTTACCGGTAACGAACGTAAGTCCCCAGATCATAGCTACAATGACAAGACCCATTTCCGAAAGGAAAACGCGTCTTGAATCTGTTGCTTTTGCCATGACAAAACACTCCTTATTTAATTTTCTTGCAATTTGGCTCACCGCCAGTTTAACATAATTTATCCCTAATGAAAAGCTATTTCACTGCCTGACACCCTTGACCATCCTTGCCCTTTAAAAATTACCGTCAAAATAATTGTTTCCATTTAAGCATGACCATATGATATTTGTTATGATACCAACAAATAGACAAAAAGGTGTGAGTATCATTCGAAATTTCAACATTTCACCCAACGATGCCGGTCAGCGCATCGACCGCTTTGTTCAAAAAGTTACCCAAAACTTCCCACGATCTCTCATGTTCAAATCTTTCCGCAACGGCTTGATTCGCTTAAATGGAAAGAAAACCAAACCCCATCAGCAACTTCAAGTGGGTGACGAGGTTTCTTTACGCATTTACGATGAGTTCCTAAAAAAAGAAGTGAATTGGGAATTCCTAGAAGTCCCTGCCCACATCGATGTGGTCTATGAAGATGAGCATCTGCTCTTGGTCGATAAGCCATCGGGACTTTTAACCCATAAAGATGCCAATCACATTCAAGACAATCTATTGGATCGAACCCTGCATTATCTCTACCGGAAGGGGGACTTTGATCCTGCCACTGAGCATTCCTTTATCCCTTCGGCGGTTAACCGCTTGGACCGCAACACACGAGGCATCATTCTGGTGGCTAAAGACTTTCCTTCCCTGCAGATGTTGGCCAAGAAGATTCGACACCGAGAAATTACCCGTTTATACCTGGCAGACGTGCAAGGACAGGTTCAAAATAAACAAGAAGTCCTGAAGGGTTTTCATACCAAAGACGAGCTAGAAAACTTGGCCACCATTACCGATCAAGACCCCCCCAACAGTCGTCTTGTAGAAACCCATTACCGCGTGCTCCAGTCAACGCCTGACAACAGTCTCTTAGAAGTTAACCTCATCACGGGTCGCAGTCATCAAATTCGGGCCCATTTTGCCTCCATCGGTCATCCTTTGATCAATGACTCCAAATACGGTTACGTCGGTCCTAGACGCTTCAATCAAGCCTTGGTGGCCTACAAAGTCTGCTTTGACTTCCAAGACTCTGCTGGTCATCTGGAGTATCTGCGCGGGAAATGTTATTCTCTCAAGAACCTCGAGATTTAACCCCCGCTTCTAGCTTTATAAGGGCTTCTTTTAAAGCCTCTCCGCCACGGTATTTCCCGTAGCCACCTGACTTGGGAAGGACGCGGTGGCAAGGGAGGATGATTAAGAAAGGATTTCTCCCGACGGCTGACCCCACCGCACGAACTGCCTTGGGCCGACCGATCCGTCCGGCGATGTCTTGATAAGAGACCGTCTGTCCATAGGGAATCTCTCTCAACGTTTCCAAGACTTCCCTTTGAAAGGGTGTCTGCAACTCTAATGATAATGGAAAATCAAAATTCTCCCGCTGACCTTGAAAATATTTTTCCAAGGCCTGAAACACTTGATCAATCAAGGAATGTTTCGACAGGGGAGAGGACACTTCATGGGTCAAACCAACCCTCACTAACTTCTCTTCATCGTTCACTTCCACGCACCACCACCGACCATGAATCTTTCGAACACCTCGATACATCTGAATTCCTCCTTCCAATTAAAAAATCCATCCTAGGAAACAAGGCTCCACAGGATTGATTTCAATGTTTATGGTAAATATGATGTGGATTCCACAACATCCGCAACTTCTTGTAAAGCGTCAACTACTTTGTGATCGTGGGTAATGATGAAGACCATGATGCCACGCTGAGCCAAACGTTTGATGAGTTCAATCACGCTCTTAGACGTTTCAGCATCCAAGGCAGAAGTTGGCTCGTCAAAACACAGCAAGGATGGATTCATCATCATGGCACGGGCGATGGCCACGCGTTGTTGTTGCCCTCCAGATAATTGGTGAGGCTTTAATTCTTCCATGCCTCCCACACCCATGTCGTCTAATAGACTACGAGCTTGCATCAGTAAATCTTCTTTTGAGCCCAACTGGTTGGTTTGAGGCGCCAGTAACAAGTTCTCCATCACCGTTAAATTAGGAAACAGCTGGTAGTCTTGAAAGACCAAACCAACTTTTCTTTGGAATTCCTTGATCGTGGCATGATCGGTATACTGACCGTCTTTTACCAAATAAGTGCCGTCCAATTCTATGGACCCTTGGTCGACCTCTTCCAAATGGTTGATCATTCGAAGCAAGGTCGTCTTGCCGCTTCCAGATTCTCCCAGCAAAATCATAATTTCTCCCGGTGCAATGGACATGTCGTAGTCTTTGATGATTTCGTGACTGCCAAAACTCTTGGACAGATTTTTAATCGTTAATCCCATGAACAAGTCCCTCCTTAATCCATGATCCGGTCTTCAACGCGTTTGAGTATATAAGTGGTAATGGCCGTAATGATGAGATAAATCACACCGACATATACGAAGGGCATAAGGCTGGCTTGTTGGTTGGCCAATGCCCGTCCTGTCTTAAGCAGTTCATCAATTCCCAGAATATAAATCAAGGCCGTATCCTTGGATAAGCTGATCACTTCATTACCGACCGATGGTAAAACAATTCGCCACATCTGTGGAACGATGACATTTTTCAAACCCTGAAAACGACTGATGGATAGAACCTGCAGTGCTTCGTATTGCTTGTCTGGAATCGCATTCAATCCTCCACGGAAAATCTCAACGAAATAAGCCGCATAGTTTAAAATAATGGTCAAGGCCGCTGCATCCATTCGATCCATGACGATTCCAATGAATGGTAACCCAAAGAAGGTAAACATCAACTGCAACAACATCGGTGTCCCACGAAAGATATAAACATATCCTTCAATTAATAATTTAATTAACTTGGGGGCATAGCGGTGAACAATCGCAATTAATAAACCAGCCGGTATACTGACAACCAGGGTAATGATGTACAAATACATGGTGGTCTTTAAGCCTTCCATTAAAGGGTTAAAGATCGCTGGATCGAAAAATCCCATAATAATGCATCCTCCTATCTAGGAAGTTTTAGTTGATGGATTTGAACCATTTGTCCTTGATCTTATCAAAGGTTCCATCTTCTTTCACTTCTTTCAATACTTTGTTAAATTCTTCAATAAACTCTTTGTCGTCTTTTCTAAACCCAACGGCATAGTCTTCACGGCCAAAGTCATCTTCTAAAATACGGTAGTTGGCATCTTTGTCTGATTGAGCCATGTAGTACATGGTCAAGGTCTCATCCACAACAATGGCGTCTACGCGCTTATTGTCAAGGTCTTGGAAGACTTCGACGAAGGAAGCATAGGTTACCGGCTCTTCTGCAAGAGTGTCCGCAAATTTCTTATCTTTGTTAATGGCTTCCAGAGAAGCTGATTCTTCTTGAGTCGCCACGACCTTACCTTCCAAGTCTTCTTTGGTTTGGATATCACTGTCTTCCAGTACCACGATGGCTTGGCGGTTCTCCAGATAAACGTCAGAGAAAGCAACGATCTTCTCGCGCTCAGGTGTGACCGAATAACCGTTCCAGATCATGTCGATGTTTCCGGTATTTAATTCTGTTTCCTTCATGCCCCACTCAATGGGCTGGAAATCATAATCCACATTCATACGACCCAGAACTTCTTCGGCTAACTCTATATCGAACCCCGTGTACTTGCCGTCCTTTTCAAAACCAAAAGGCGCAAACGTATTGTCAAAACCAATGGTCACACCGGCTTCTTTATCGATGGTGGTTGCTTGAGCAGTGACACCGGTCAGAATACTGGTGAAAAACAAAACAACTAAGCTTAAATAAGTCAATAACTTCTTCATGGGAATGTTCCTTTCTTAATTGGGTATCAATGTTTCCTTAAGTGGGGTCTAAGCCCCGTCTCATAAGGACTCTTCGTTATAATAGCACAAGAGTTTGAGTCCTTTGAGTCAATGCTTTTAATGACACTCTAATAATTCTCATCTAGTCTTCTTTAGGGCTTGTAACCACCAGCCTTTAATCTTGTCACAAGTACCGTATTCTTTTACTTCTTTTAGAACTTTATTGTATTCTTCCACAAATTATTTATCTTACTTGAGGAAACTGACGATCTGTTGGCTGGCGAGGAAAATGACCGCGACTAATCATCATTTCTTAAAGTTTTTCACGGGAATCTTTCCTTTCTATTCTTCTGGTTGTACCAACCATTTCTCTTTGATCTGATCGAAGGTCCCATCGTCCTTCACATCTTTCAATACTTTGTTAAATTCTTTCACAAATTCTTCGTCTTCCTTGCGGAAACCAACGGCTATCTCGCCAATTCCGAGGTCTTGGGATTCATCTAAAATTCGGTAATTATCTTCCTTCAAGCCTGCGGCCAAGTAATAGAGCAGCATGCTGTCCTCCACGGCAATGGCATCGGCGCGACCCGTCTCCAGGTCGGTAAAGACTTCCACGTAACTGGGATAGGTCACTGGTGCTCCGCCATCCAAACTCTTCATGAAACCTGGATCTTGGCGCATATTTTCCAAAGGACTAGAATCATCTTGGGTAGCAACAACCTTGCCTGCTAGATCTTCGCGGGTTTGGATTTCCTCATTGTCTTCCATGACCACAAAAATTTGGCGAGACTGATGGTAAACGTCGGAGAAGGCGAGTTTCTTTTCCCTTTCCTTAGTTTTGGTATAACCATTCCAAATCATATCGATGTTGCCGGTGTTCAGTTCCGTTTCTTTCAAGGTCCAATCGATGGGCTGGAATTCATAGTCCACATCCATGCGACCCAGAATCTCTTTGGCAAGATCAATATCAAAACCGACATATTCTCCACTGTCATCTTTGAAACCAAAAGGTACGAAGGTCTCATCAAAACCGATGGTTACGGAATCTTTGGTGTCTAGGGCCTGAGCCGGCATTGGCAATAAGAGCCAGGCACAGGTCAGTAGTAATAAATAGCGAATAATTGCTTTCATAGGGATTCTCCTTTTCTTGAATAAAAAAAGCCCTTCAACTCCTTAGAGTCAAAGGGCATTATCAACAATGTATAATACGGTTCCACCTTTATTTTATCTTGTTCTCACGAACAAAATCTCCATGAGTCACGCATCATCTGGATGAAAGACTCGAGCTATAACGGCGCTACCTGAGTATGTGTACTGACTTCAGGGTGTGTCTGTCAGATCTCAATCTTCGTCTCTCAGCTCATGACGAATTCTCTGTAAATCTTCCTTCTGATTCTTTCCTAAAGTGAATCACTTTTGATTCTGATATTATCATAAGAAAACTTCGGAAAAAAATCAAGGACTTTAATCGAATTCTCATTTAAAACTTTTTTTTGGCCGTAGAAATGCACAACTCCCCCCATCTATCTACCCAAAATTGGATGGCGCCCACGTCCGCAGTGGATACATGTGGAATCTTACTCTCTTTTAAATTGGCCAAAACCTCGGGATGAGGGTGACCATAGCGATTCTTGTACCCACAAGAAATGGTGGCTAGCTGCGGCCCCAATCCGTTGAGAAAATCCTTCGGACTACTCGTTTGGCTGCCGTGATGAGACAAATTAAAGATATCCACTTGGAGATCGGGATATTTTTCACGGAACAAGCGCTCGCCATCGGCGGAAAGATCGCCCAAATTCAAAAATTGGTAACTTTTCAAATTGATCAGTGTGCCGATGGATGAATCATTCGACGCATCATCCCCACGCAAGAGATGGCTGTCCTCCGGGGTGATCAAAATCATGGGAATCCGAGAGGTTTCTACCCATTGCCCGTAATCAAGGACCCTGAGAGGAGCTCGCAAGTCAGACCCTCGAATCAAGTCGTCCTCAGCCGCAAAAGGAGTCAGTAGGATTTCTTTGATGGGAAAATGCTTATCGACCAGCGCCAAATTGCCCATGTGGTCCAGATCCGGATGAGTAATAATTACCCCGTCCAACCGGTTCACACCTAAGGCTTTTAAAGCCGGCAAATAGTGTTTGCGGGCATGATCCGAGTCCACAGGTAATTCCTCACCGCCGTTTTTCAACTTTTCAAAATCCAAGCGTCCTCCAGTATCGATGAGCCAATTTTGACGTTTGGATTGATAAAGAAGGCTATCCCCTTGTCCCACATCCAAAACCGTGATTCGTTCTTTTGGAAAAAGCCATGGAATCCCCAACAAGAAAAAGCAATAACCCAGAACAAAAATTTGTAAACTTCTTTTGGGTCGGTACAAGAAACAATGAAACCAGGCCAGGTTGAGGACTACCAAGACAAAAAACATACCGGGAGATAAATGCCCCACCACGACGCGGAAAGTTTGAATCCATGCATCAATCTCCCAATCCCGCCACAGGTATAAAAAGACGTCATTCATTTTCTCGAGGATTATAAACACCCAATCGCCACGAATCACAAGACCCGCTGTGGTTAGGAAAAATAAAGGAATCAAGAGTTTTTCAAAGACCGCTCCTAAGACCACCACACTCACCCACTGGGCCCAATGCCATTCAAAGGTCATATTAAGGGTGAACGGCCATGAAAAAACTAAACAAAAGAGAGAAATTTCCATACCTTGCTGCCAGACGGGCACACCCTCTGCTCGATCCTGTAAGTAAAAACGAATCAAATAGGTCATCAAGTATGAAAACAAAAACCCCAAGGAGACACTCTGATAAGGGTCCACCAAGAGAATCAGAATGCCTGACAGGGCCAAACGGTCCAGAGAGGACAGGGGCCAATCAAAAATCTTCTGCCCGCACGTCAAGCCGTGAATGGCCAATACTCGTACGACTCCTACGGGCCACGCCACCAACCAAGCGTAAAAGAACAGGAAGAAGGACCAGGCCTGATGGGTGCTTTCAATGGTAATTCCCAAACGCAAAAGCAACCAGCGAAACAAGCGGTGAATATAATGGATATGAAAACCAGAAATCGCGAATAAATGGATAATGCCTAGACTGGAAAAGGTCGCCTGATATTCCCGATACTTTTCAGAATCGATGTTAAACAAGACCTTGTTATGCAAAGCCACCCAATCATTGTCTGATACTTCCTTAAACACTTGCAGTAACCGCTGGCGGTAACTGCTCAAATACCCTCGCCAGGAGGAATTGGGTCGGATATCCAAAATATCCTCCACGGACAATTGGTAGTCAATCCCTTGCCCTTCCAAAAACGATCGGTAATCAAACACACCAAAATTTCTTGCTTCTTGGGGCTTTGACAAGTTGCCTTCGATGGCATATACGCCCGCCAGCTCAGAGTGGAAGGCGGTTTGCTTGGAATAGAAGCTGACCGGAACCTTCTTTCCTTCGAGGTGCAACAGACCTTGGCCAAACACATCTTCTGAGCGAAAACGAACGTCTTCAGGATATGTTTCTAAATAACCACTGACAGCCCCCTCTTCCAAGACTAGCCGCTGGCTGTCTTTCCACCACAAATTGCATAAAGCTACACAGACAATTGCCAAAAGAACCAAAGCACGGCCATTGACGCAACTCATCCACCAGCGCAACCCCACAATGACAGCTCCTAATAAAAGACCGAGCGAGGGTTGGTAGACCAATCGTACAGTCAGGTAGAGCCCCAAGAAAATCATGGTCCAATGATACCGCCAAGGAGATAAATATCTCTTCATGATTAATAAGTAATTGAATCCTTCAAGGATTCAAAGGTCTTTTTGCCAATGCCGCTAACGTCCATAATGGCTTCAAGACTGGCAAAGGATCCATATTCTTCGCGGTGGGACACAATGGCTTGCGCCTTGGCAGGACCAATGCCAGGCAACTCCTGCAGCCGCATGAGATCAGCACTGTTTATGTTGATTAAATCACTGGAAGAAGCAGATGCTCCTGGATTTTCTAGCCCGCCGTCCACAGGTAGAGCTTGATCGGGCACTTCCCCCTCCTGATAAACATATATAAACATTTGATCTTCTAGAAGGGCCGCTTTGTTGAGGTGCTTTTTGTACGCTTCCGGTAAAAGACCTCCCGCAGCTGCCACAGCATCCAAAAGTCGACTGCCTGTCGGCAATTGATAGACACCGGGCGCTTTGACAGCCCCTTGAATATCTACATAAAGATCGGTGGCTGCCATTTCGACACTTTCTTCAATCAAGGATTCGTCTTTTGCGGATAGCTCCAAGGAAGATGATTCCTCTTCCAAGATCCACTGGTGGGAATTGCCAGAATTTCTACCCATGAAAAAGAGCCCTCCTACCAGGACCAGCAACAATGCGAGGACTACTTCCTTGCGCTCTTTCACCCACATCATCAAATTTTCCATGATTCTCCTCCTTTTTACTATCTATAAATACGTAAAAAAGAGGCAAATCCATTTTATAAAATAAAAAAGAGTTCCAAGAGGAACTCTTACTTGTCTTGATAATATTGATGTAGGGCTTGAGCCACTACTCCTGGAACCATGGCTGAAACATCCTGCTGGTAGGAGGCAACCTCCTTGACCAAACTGGAACTTAGGTGAGAATATTCAGGCGCAGTAGCTAGGAATATAGTTTCCAACGCACCGATTTGTTGATTCATCTGGGCAATGGGTTTCTCGTACTCGAAATCAATGGCGTTGCGAATACCGCGAATCAATACCACCGCTCCCAAGTTGTTGTAGAGTGTTGCCACCAACTCGTTCTCCAAGCCAATAACTTTCACATTGCCCAAATGGGACACACTCTCTTCGATCATAGAAACTCGCTGATTGTAGGCAAAAAGATACGCCTTATCTTGGTTGGTGGCTACGACAATGACTACCTGGTCGAACATGGGACAACTTCTTTCGACCAAATTCAAATGTCCCTTCGTAAAAGGATCAAAGCTTCCTGGAAAAACCGCAATTTTACCCATGGCTAAGCATCCTTTCTTTCGTACCTGTAAATCACACTGCGGCGATATTCTCGCTGGGAGACTAAGTGCCATACGTGGTCCAACTCCCAATGGGAAAGAACTTCTGGAAGTTCCACGTCCCCATCTGTCTCACAAAGAATGACCGTTTTCGGTCCTAGAAAACCCTCTTCATCTAACCAATGCACATCGTTAACAATGGTTTCCTCACCGTAAGGCGGGTCTAGGAAGACCCAATCGAAGACCAACTCCGGCTCTTGATGCTTCAATCGGGCCATGCCCCGGCGTTTGTCTCCAGACAGCAGGTAAAACCTTTCTTTTTCCTTGGTCATTGCAATGTTCGTGGCAATCACCTTGATGGCTTGGCGGTTCTTTTCAGTAAAGACGGCGCGGTCCATGCCTCGGGATACGGCTTCGATTCCGACAGCACCGGTTCCTCCGTATACATCGAGGAATTGTCCCCCTTGTAACCAACCACCCAAACTGTTGAAGAGGCTTTCTCGGACTTTGTCCGAAGTAGGCCGCGTATTATCCCCAGGTACAGATTGTAAAGGGCGGCTGCCATATTTACCTGCAATTACACGCATCACTACTTCTTCCCTTCTTTCTCTTTCAATTGACCACTCAAAGTCTCCACCAAGGCATGCAAGCGTTCATCGATATTGATCGCTTCTTTGGCCGGCGGCGCCTTTTGGTAAAACTTATCAAAAAACGCTTGGGAAAAATCTGTATCCATGTCATCCAAAGCAGAAACCTTGACCTCCTTGACGTGGGAACGCTGTTGCAGTTCCTCCAGCACGTGGTCTACTTGGTCTTTGTCAACGTACATGATCACATAATCGGATCTTTTGCTGACGTAATGAATATAACCCAATTTGCGCAAGTCGTGTAAGTGCTTCTTGGATCGGACCCAAATTGCTAATGATTTGCGGTCAACTTTTGTAAATTTCATAAACACCTTTCCTTTCTCGGCGTTGTATTTCTAGTTTTTTTCTTTCTTTTATCAGGGCAACTTGAACCAAGCCAATCAAGAGCCAACTGGTCAAAAGACTGGATCCTCCATAACTGACAAAAGGTAAAGGCACTCCGGTCAATGGAATCAAGCCAATGACTCCTAAAATATTTACAGTACTTTGCAGAAATAATAAGATTCCTGCACCAGAAATAATCGTGGCTCGGAAGATATCCCCGGTTCCTTGGGCAAGATAGATTAAACGAATCGCAAGAGCAAATAGAAGTCCCACAATGAAAAGGACACTGATTAATCCTGCTTCTTCGCCGATGAGCGACAAAATAAAGTCTGTGTGGATCTCGGGAACCTCTCTTAGATGACCAGCGCCTTGGCCTAAGCCAACACCCCACCATCCTCCTCTCGCAAAGGATTTCAAACCTTGAATCAGTTGATAGCCGAGGGTGTCGGGATAATGATAAGGATCTGAAAAAGAAATCATTCGTTTCAAAACATGACTGTCTCCAGCTGCGATCGTATCCTTAAACCAGCGATTAGCGACAAATACAATCAATGATGCTAATCCGACGAGAATCGAAGTACTTAAGGTCAATTGCTTAATCGTTAATTGATAAATCGACAGAAGCAGAAAAGCAATGGCTGCAATCAGTATGGCGGTTCCTGTATCCGGCTCCTGGGCTATCAGCGCGATAATCATCAGGATAGTGACTAAAGTCACGTTATCCATGACCCAGTCCCAGGCTTTGTTCCACCAAGTATCAGAATCATCCTTCACCCAGGAACTCAATCGTTTGAAAGCATTGGGCCGTGATTTCTTTAAAGATAGAATTTCTTCGGTTGAATTATCGGCATTGAACCTTGCCATGATCAAAATAATTAAAATTTTAGCAAATTCACTGGGCTGGAAGTTGATAGAACCTAGGGGGAGCCAACTTTGTGCCCCGCCCGCTGTCAGACCGAGAAGCGACACAGTTAAAAGCAAGCTTATGACAAGCCCGGTCGCCCTAGTCAATAGTCGAGTATCCTCCAGCCAGTCGTAGGGAATAAGATAAATCGCCAAAACGGCCATCACGCCTAGAAGAAAAGCCGAG